>CAYSJO010000670.1:0-10760 GCA_964431285.1 uncultured Planctomycetaceae bacterium | reverse complement strand
TCACGTGCGGTCGTTTTCCCATCGATCAGCGAGACCAGACTGACACCATCCAGCGGGGCCTGGTCTTCAACCGTTACTCCGGCAAGCTGCAGCAACGTCGGGTAGATGTCACATGTGCTGCAGCGCATGTTCGTAACAGCGGGTTGTTTAATTCGTGCCGGCCATTCAAGAATTGCGGGGACCAGCAGTCCGCCCTCATACACCTTGCCCTTGGTGCCGCGGTGTCCGCCGGTGGAGCCGACTCGCGGCAGCGCACCGTTGTCACTGCAGTACCACAGAATCGTGTTGTCGCGGATACCCAGGTCTGTCAGTGCGTTGCGAAGCTTGCCGAACGCGCGATCCATGCCGGTCACTTCGCCGAGAAAGTGTTGCCCGGCCTTCGGCTGATCGTCGTACAGCTTGCGATCTTCTTCGACGGCCCGATGCGGGCTGTGTGGCGATCCAAACCAGACGACACTCAAGAACGGTTCGTCCGTTTTCGACTGCGTCCGCATCCACTCCAGTGCCGCATCGACAGCGACGATCGAGCTTTCGCCGGCTGTCTGAACGGCTTTACCTTTGTGGCTCAGGATGGCATCGTTGTCGTAGAAGTTGGGCGCGCTCAGCCACTCATCGAACCCATTGTGCCCGGGGTGGGTCGGACTGTCGTTGCGGACCGATCCCAGATGCCATTTGCCGAAATGAGCTGTCGCATAACCGGCCGTCTTGAGTGCTTCCGCGATCGTCACCTCCTGCGGACGCATGGGGTAACCCCATTTGAAGACGCCCATGCGATTTGGATGTCGACCGGTCATAACGCTGGCCCGGGTCGGTGAGCAGACTGGTGCGGCGGCGTAGAAGCGATCAAACCGCAGACCGGCGGCAGCTGCGGCGTCGAAGTTGGGCGTCTTCACGATCGGATGTCCGTTATAGGCCATGTCCCCCCAGCCCTGATCGTCTGCCATGACCAGCACAATGTTCGGTTTTTCAACAGCCTGAACAGTCGCGGACGGGGCCACCAGGATGACGGTGAGCAGCAGAGACAGCGTTTGCGGGATAGTTCGCATCATGGGACGGGGTCCGTTTGTGAGAAGACTGTAGACGGTGCGCCGTGTTGTTCGGTAATTCTTGCACATCGAACTGCCTCGCGCCACTTGAGGCGAGCTGGTCGCGAGCGAGCTGTCCGTTCGGGGGACAATCCGTCGTTGCGCTTCAGGACTTTCCCGCTTCATCACGGGTGCACGGAGTGCATCCAGAAAAGCCGGAACAATCTGCGCGGATCGCGAGTCATAAGACTTCCGGTTTCACGTACTAGTGACATGATTGGTTGCGGCGGAACGAGCCGTTGCACCGATGACTCAATCGTCCGGTATTCGTTTTCGACCACGGCAACGCGTCAAAGTTTGTCCAGTTCAGGCAATCACTACATCTTCACTAACCGGTCATCGCATCAGCGGAGTTCCCGTCACAGGCCAGATGGTTTCACGTTCAGCACATAAACGCCCCTGTTGATTATGCCAATTCGTTCGCCATTCAGAAGAATCCGTCGTCGTCCCGCAACCTCGGCTGCCATTCTGGACCGCGTACAGCGTCTGGAAGAACGCGCCCTGCTCAGCGCGGACCTGAGCTTCGCAGTACTGCCGGATGTCACAGTCCTCGGTGGTGCTCCGTTGACCGTCGGAATCGACGGTTCCGATCCGGAGGGCGATGCACTCACTTACTCAGTAACCAGCAGCGACCCGCTGGTTTCGGCCGAGCTGTTCACGGGCAACCGCAGCATGCGAGTCAGCGTGGCTGGCTTCGGCGACATGGTGTTCGAGCTGTTTGAAAGCCGCGTCCCGCGAGCCACCAGTCGCTTTATTGAACTGGCTGAGGCCGACTTCTTCGATGGCAGCATCTTCCACCGCGTGATTAACAACTTCGTCATCCAGGGTGGCGATCCGACTGGTACCGGCAGCGGTGGTTCAACACTGGGCAATTTCGACGACCAGTTCGACGCCGATCTCCAGCATACATCGACCGGACTTCTGTCGATGGCAAAGTCGACGGACGACACGAACGATTCGCAGTTCTTTGTGACTGAGGGGCCGTCGCGGGGTCTCGACTTCAATCACTCGATTTTCGGGAAATTGGTCGAAGGCGAAGACGTGCGCGAGACCATCAGTAACGTGCCGGTCGGTGCTGGCGACCGGCCGGTGACAGATGTCGTTATCAGCTCGGTCGAGATCTTCCAGGACACGCAGAACGCGACGCTGATACTGCGAGCTGCCGAGGGAGCTTCCGGCACGGCGGAAATTACCGTCACTGCAATGGACGCGGCAGGCAATTCGTTTCCACAGACCTTTACCGTGACGGCCGCTCCCGACCCCTTCAATAGCGGACCGTTTCTTCGCGACGTGCCCGACTATGAAGTCGTGCCAGGCGAGTCCGTCACGATTGAACTGAATTCTGTGGACGTTGAAGGGGATGCGGTCACATATGCCCTTGATGCGGGTGGTGGGACTCAAACGATCGCCGGTAATTCCCTCACGTTGAACGTGTCGTCTGAATTCACCGGTGAAACTCAGATCGCTGTCGCGGTCAGACCGGAGACAACGAGTAACACTCAGGATTTGTTCGACGTGCAGTTGATTACACTGCGCGCGGTCGAGTCGACCCCAGTCGTCACGGCAATTGCCACAGACAGTAGTGCCGACGAAAACGGCCTCGACGCAGGTAGTATCCAGTTTGACGGAGCCATCCCGGTCCTGCGTGATGACTTCAATGGGTCGGAACTCGATTTGTCAGTGTGGAATCTGGCTGAGCCCGGTCCATCGTCGATCGTCGGGAGGACGCAGTTAGAGACGGTCGATGCCCCGGAAGTCAGCGGCGGACTCCTGCGACTGCGCGTGGATTCCTTCAATCCGTTTTCGCCGGGCAACTCGTTTCTCGGCGCGGGCATCCACACAGAAGAGGCCTTCGTTCGCAGCAGCGGTCTTGTTTTCGAGTCACGCGCCCGGTTGATCAACGACGGACTCGACCCGCTTGACCGCGGACTGGCCGCTTCGTTCTTCTCGTTCGGACTGGACGAAGGAGTACGAGACGAAATCAGCCTCGATTTGCTGTCCAACGATGTGCTGGCCGCCCCCGCCAACGAGCGTGTCCGGACCAGTTCGTCGAACGATGAGCCGCTGGGACCGTCGGCTGCCGCCAGTTCTGCTGAGGCCTCCGCGCTCGATGCGACCCAGTTCAATACCTACCGCGTTGAATGGCAGCCGACGCGTGTCGAGTGGTACGTCAACGACTTGCTGGTTCGAGTTGAAACGGGTGCCGTGCCAAACGATCCAATGACTGTCGGCCTGAACTTCTTTGCTCCCGACAATTCCGTCGCAGGCAATGGTTTCGATGCCAGCCTCCAGCCGGACGGGAACGCCGTTGACAACGAGCGGTGGTTCTTTGAAGTCGACTTCGTGGAGATTCGCCGTCCGCTGACGTCTGACGTGACCGTTGCATATTCGAGTATCGGCTCGGCCACCGACGGCAGCGATTTCTCGACCGGTGGCAGTTCGGTCGTGATCGGAGCGGCGACCGGCACTGCAAGCGTGCCCGTGAATGTGTTGCAGGACACCGGCATCGAACTGACGGAGTCGGCAACGTTGTCGATTGACTCCAGTGCCAACTACACCGTTGGAACACCCGGCACGGCGACTGTGCTGATCGCCGACGACGACGGAGCAGCAGAGGTCGAAGTCGCTCTGGTTTTGGAAGCAACGGCAACTGATTCCGATGGCGAAGTCGACGCCGTCCCATCCAGTGAGGAGTGGATTGACGAGTGGGACGAATTCTTCGTCGAAGTCTGGGCACGCGTGCCGCAATCCGACGGCGTGGGCGTGGTGACCGCTTCCGTCGATCTGACCTACAACACCGACTACTTCACGGCCACGGACGTGGTCTTCGGCACACCCTTCACGACCGATCAGTCGTTCACGATTAACGACGCCAACGGTCGAGTTGACGGTCTTACCGCGACCGCCGATCGGACGGACGCAGGCGAAAACCGATTCGTGCTGCTGGCACGTGTCTCATTCGCGTCGACCGGAACGGATCAGGTCCCCCTGAACTCGCAATCCGATTACCTCACACCGTTCAACGATCTTGACGTCGCGATCGAGAATGTCTCGGTGGAAGTAACGGATGCCGGCAGTGTGACCGGCACAGTGGGCACACTCCCACAAACCGAAGTCTGGCCGGTGATGTACGACCTGGACGACAGCCACGCCATCGACTTCGGCGATCTGCCCGTCTTTTCAGGCGTCTTTAACCAGTCGACCGCGTCTTCAACCGATGCGTTCAAGGCCGACTTCGATCGGTTGGGAACGGTCGATTTCGGCGATGTCACTCGCTTTGCGACCAGCTTCAATCGTTCCCGCGCGACCATTGGTCGCCAGTCGTACGAACCCAACTTTCCGGATGCGTGGCGACCTGCTGCACTGCAGGCTGCGGTATTGGGGGAGGGTGCGGACGCACTCCAGGCCGATGGGAGTCCTGCAGAGCTGGCGGCTGCGGTTGTTGACGTGTTTCGTGATTCGGGTCTGAACGACGCCGCTGCAGACGAGCTGGAAAACGTGACGATCGAAGTCACCGACCTGCCCGGCCGGCAGTTGGGAGTGGCGGTCGACGGCCGCATCATCATTGATGTTGATGGTGCGGGGTTGGGCTGGTTCGTCGATCCGACGCCTCTTGGCAACGCCGAATTCGACAGCCGCGGTGTGGCAATCGACGACGCGTCACGCAATCGATACGACCTGGCCACGGTGATCGCTCATGAGATGGGCCATCTGCTGGGCCTTGAGCACGGAGTCGAAGGGGGCCTGATGGATGACACGCTGAATCCTGGGGAACGTCGACTCGCAAGTCTCGACGAAGAATTCAGTGAGTCGCTCGAACTGCTCAGCCTGTAAGCCACGCGGCCGCGCACCTGTTCTCAAGAAATCAGTACGGGAACACGCCCGCCCAATGTTCCGCTCCTTGCTGGGTCGACGGCCTTGACTCCAACGCCATGCGGGAAAGAATTTACACAGGCTGTCCGTAAACCGAGTCTCTGGCCGAACCACGCAACTGTTGTGATCGACGACCCCGCTCAGGATCGAAACCCCGTAGACATCCTCGCTGAGGAGTTCGCGGAACGACTGCGTAACGGTGAAACGCCATCCATCACCGAATTCGTCGAACGACTGCCGGAACATGAAGCCGCCATCCGCGCGATGTTTCCGTCCATCGCTGTCGTCGAACGCGTCGGTGCCCAGGAGTTGCAAGCCCGTCAACAGCAAAGCGACCCAACCGAGCTGATTGGTCCAACGTCCAGCACGCTGGGCGATTACCGGATCATCCGCGAAATCGGACGCGGCGGTATGGCCATCGTGTACGAAGCACTCGAAGACTCGACAGGGTTGCATGTCGCTCTGAAAGTGCTGCCACGAGATCAGATGCAGGACGAGATGCTTGTCAAACGTTTCAAGCAGGAAACACGGGCTGCCCAGCAACTGTCGCATGCGAACATCGTCAGCGTGCTGAGTTCTGGCGAGATCGATGGCTTTCTTTTCATCGCCATGGAGTACGTCGCTGGTATCGACGTGCTCGAGCTTGCTCGTCGCAAAGGCGTGCTGCCGGTTAAGCGGTCTCTGGACATCGTCAGACAGGTCGCGCACGCGTTGCAGCACGCGCACGAGAAGAACATCGTCCACCGGGACATCAAGCCGTCCAATCTGCTGATTGACCGTTCGGGTATCGTCAAGCTGGCGGATATGGGCCTGGCCCGCTCGCTCAAATCGTCGAAGAAATCCGGATTGACACGCGAAGGCACGACAGTCGGCACTGTCGATTACATGTCACCCGAGCAGACACTCAACAGTCATTCCGCGGACTGTCGCAGTGACATTTATTCGCTGGGAGCCACCTGGTACCGGATGCTAAGCGGACAGGCCATGTACCCCACGGGTGACGTACTCAACCGCATCAACGCCCACGCCAACCAACCGCCGCCCGATCCGCGTGTTCTCAACAAAGACGTCCCCGACGGAGTGGTCGCGATCATGCACCGCATGCTCGAAAAGAAACCGGACGACCGATACCAGACGGCAGCTGAAGTTCTGCATGAACTCAAAACCGCGAACCTGGATCGTCGTGAAGTCACGGTGGACATGCTGGCTTCACTGGCCGATGCCGACGACGAAGATCCACTGGCGCACGATACGGGCAGGCGGCCGTCACGTGTTCCGCCACCGCCCGACGTTTCGCCACGCCGCAACGACGCACCCGTTGTTCCAATTCTTTCTGAGTCAGATTTCGAGCTCTCCAGCACCGCAGTGGGTCCACAGCCGGAGACCGTCCAGTTGGACATTCCCGCGGACGATTCGGCTCTCACACCACACCGGCAAGACGCATCACACGATCGACCGGCGCGAACGACAGCACGCACCGCACGAGCCCCGGCAGATCGGCCGGATACGCAGCGACACGAATCAAATTCCCTCGAACAGGCTGGGTCAGCCCAGCGGGCGCTGTCCGGTCGCGAATGGATCATTCTGTTTGCTGCGCTTCTCGTAGCCGGACTACTTGTTGGGCTGGCAGCGGTAGCGCTCCTGGACGATCCGACTGACGTTCCGGTGTCGGAAACTGAGCCCGACGATTAACGACGATTCGGTTGTAAGCCGTCAATCGCCGACGGCGCTGAACTTTGCATTCCCACAGGTCACCGTTATTCTCGCCGCCGCCACTGAGAACGAGTTGTTCGATCATGACTGCCAGACGGTTTCGCTGGTACCAGGACGTTCACCACATGCAAGGAAGGGACGTGAAAATGAGACCTCTCACGCTGCTCGCCGTGCTGGCTATGAGCCTCGACGTCAACGCTGAATCCCCCATCAAGTATCCGGAGACACACCGCGTGGATCACGTTGACGAGCATCACGGAGTCAAGGTTCCCGATCCCTACCGCTGGCTGGAGGGCGACGTCCGCGAATCAAAGGCCGTGGCGAAGTGGGTCGAAGATCAGAACAAGGTCACGTTCGGTTACCTCAAACAAATCCCGGAACGTGACTACATCCGCGAGCGCATGACCGAGTTGTGGGATTTTGAGAAATTCAATGCCCCGTTCAAAGCCGGAGGCCGCTATTACTTCTACCACAACTCGGGACTGCAGAATCAGTACGTGCTCTACACTCAGGATTCACTCGATGGTGAGGCTCGTGTCCTGATGGATCCCAACTCATGGTCGAAGGACGGCACTGTAGCGCTGTCCGGCACAGCGTTCAGTGATGATGGGCGGTACGTCACATACGGAGTCCAGAATGCCGGGTCTGACTGGCGGATCTGGAAGATCATGGACGTTGCTTCGGGCAAGGTTCTCGAAGAAGAACTGAGCTGGATCAAATTCAATTCGCCGGTGTGGACCAAAGACGGCAAAGGCTTCTTCTATGCCCGCTATCCCGAACCGGATGCGGACGCTGAGTTTCAGGCGCTCAACCTGAAAATGAAGGTCTACTACCACCGTGTGGGAACGACACAGGACCGCGACGTCCTCGTCTACGAGCGCCTCGACGAACCGTCGTGGGGTTATGGCTGTGATGTTTCCGAAGACGGTCGGTATCTCGTGATCACGGTTTGGAAGGGTACTGACGACCGCTACCGTGTTGTTTACAAAGATCTTAAGGAGCCATACGGCCTGCCGACAGAACTCATCACCAGCTTCGAGAACGAATACACATTCATTGGTAACAGTGGTTCGAAGTTCTTTTTCAAGACAGACCTCGAATCGCCGAACCGCCGCGTCATCGCGATCGATGTCGACGATCCAGCACGCGAGAACTGGAAAGAAGTCATTCCGCAGAAGGATGAAACACTCGACGGCGTCAGCCTTGTCGGCAACCACTTCGTTGCGAGCTATCTCAAAGACGCGAAGACGCAGGTCAACATCCACGCGCTTGATGGAAAGTTCGTCCGTGAAGTCGACTTTCCCGGTATTGGAACGGCCTCAGGATTTGGTGGAAAACAGAAAGACGCCGAGACGTTCTATTCGTTCGCCAGCTTTGCAACGCCTCCCACGATCTATCGTTACGACGTGAAGTCGGGAGAAAGTAAGAAGTTCCGTCAGGCCGAAGTAAAGTTTGCTCCCGACGACTACGAGACCAAGCAGGTCTTCTACAAAAGTAAAGACGGTACTCGCGTCCCGATGTTCATCGTGCACCGTAAAGGTATGAAACTGGACGGCAGCAACCCGACACTGTTGTATGGCTACGGTGGTTTCAACATCCCACTGACACCCCGATTCTCAATCACGCGACTGACGTGGATGGACCTTGGCGGAGTCTTCGCCATGGCCAATCTGCGAGGTGGTGGCGAGTACGGTCAGAAGTGGCACAAGGCCGGAACGAAGTTGCAGAAACAAAACGTGTTCGATGACTTCATCGGCGCGGCCGAATGGTTGATCGAGCACGGCTACACATCAAAGAAGAAGCTGGGCATTCAGGGCGGCAGCAACGGTGGACTGCTGGTCGGCGCCTGCCTGACGCAGCGTCCCGACCTGTTTGGTGCCTGTCTGCCTGCTGTCGGCGTGATGGACATGCTGCGGTTCCACAAGTTCACGGCTGGCCGATTCTGGGTCGACGACTACGGTTCGGCCGACGATCCCGATGAATTCAAAGCCCTCCACGCCTACTCGCCCTACCACAACCTGAAAGAAGGAGTGAAGTATCCGCCGACGCTGGTGACGACAGCCGATACCGACGACCGCGTCGTTCCTGGTCACAGCTTCAAGTTCGCGGCCCGTCTGCAGGAAGCCCACGCGGGCGAGGCGCCGGTGATGATCCGCATCGAAACGAAAGCAGGACACGGAGCCGGAAAACCAACGGCGAAGATCATCGAGGAATACACGGACGAGTGGTCGTTCCTCGTCAGGAACCTGGGAATGATGATCCGACGAAATGATTGACCACACTATCGAGGCCACACACTACTGGGCGATCCGCCAGGGTGCGTCTCGACGCATCGGCGAATCAATCACACAAACCGAAAGCGTATTCGGAGTGGTGTGTCAGGACGCCCCTTCCCCGGCTCATCCGACATCCCCCGCCAGTTGACTGTCTTCAGTGCTTTGATTGCCAGGCAGACTGGGACATAATCTTTGGCCAGTGAAAGGATACGGGATGTCAGGGGATCGACCCGAAAACGTGGACAAGCCTGCAGATGCGCCCGACAGTGATCCCGAACAGTCCGCATTTGAAATGCCATAGTGACACAGCAGACCAATCCACCCTGCACGACTCAGGTGCAGTTCGGGCGTTACACGGTGTCCCAGTCAACTTTGGCCGATATCGGTTAGTGCGTCCACTGGGCGAGGGTGGCATGGGTCGCGTCTTCCTCGCGCATGATGAGCAGCTCGATCGCCACGTCGCACTCAGAGTTCCTCGATTCGACTCCAGCTGCGACTCTTCCATGTCGCAGCGTTTCAAACGCGAAGCTCGATCAGCCGCCTTGCTGCGTCACCCGAATATCTGTCCGATTTTCGATGTCGGGAAATTCCAGGGAATACAGTTTCTGACCATGGCCTATATCGAAGGCCAGCCCCTGACACGCCACACACTTGAGGGTGGCCTCCTGGCACAGTCAGACGCTGCGGCACTGGTTGCAAAGCTGGCACGTGCAATCCATGAAGCTCATTCGCAGGGGGTCATTCACCGTGACCTGAAGCCATCAAACATTCTGCTTGATGCCCGGGGTGAGCCAGTGGTTACGGATTTCGGACTTGCACGGACGGAACAACCCGTTGACGAGATCCTGACGCACGAAGGTGCCGTCATGGGTACGCCAGCGTACATGTCACCCGAACAGGTTGAAGTGAACACCAGCGAAATTGGCCCACCCGCGGACATCTACAGCCTGGGTGTCATTCTGTACGAATTGTTGGCGGCTCAAAGACCGTTCTCAGGTTCGACATCGGTGTTGATGGCACAGGTTCTGCGAGACCCTCCACGACCGCTGTCGCTGGCACGTGAAGACGTCGATCCGAACTCGAACGCATCTGCATGCAGACGTTGAGAAAGTCGCCCATGGAACGATTTGCGTTTGCTCTTGAACTGGCAAAATCGCTGGAGGTCTTGCAGGCTCCGGGTCATGCGCAAACCGAAGGCAGACCGCCGTATGACCCCAGCGCGTTGAATCTGGATGCAGGTA
Source organism: uncultured Planctomycetaceae bacterium (assembly GCA_964431285.1). Classification (GTDB taxonomy): domain Bacteria; phylum Planctomycetota; class Planctomycetia; order Planctomycetales; family Planctomycetaceae; genus CAUZFZ01. The sequence goes on along the minus strand of CAYSJO010000670.1, from coordinate 572 downwards.
AACTCTCTGTGGATGTACTGGCATCACTGGCCGACGCGGACAACGAAGGTGGCCCTGAAAGCACCAACCTGTCGCAAGCTTTAACCCACAGCGAGCCCGTCGGTGGAAACGATGCACCAGCCGTGCCACTTTTCGCCGACTCAGATTTTGAAATCAAAGTGGACCTGGACACGCTGGAAGGAGAATCCGAGTCGCGGCAAGTCGAACCGGAATCTCAAGAAGTCGATCCAGACTCTCTGAAAGGTGAATCGGAGTCTCGGCAAGTCGAACCGGAATCTCAGGAAGTCGATGAAGACTTCGATTCGGATATTCCGTTGGAGTGGAAAGCGGAGGCCTCAACCCAGATAGAAACGCTGCTGGGCAACACCAAGCTGGCCAAGGGGCTCACCCAGGTAGCCCACGAGCCGCGATCGGAAGATTTCGAAGAATGGCTAGTGGACCGTCAGGTCTCAATTTTCGGGTAGAGGCGTTTGAGTTTTGTTCTGGCTTTGGCAGTCGTGAACTGCCAGTCCACTCCGGTCTGGGCTTTGTTGCGTTCTTCGGCCCGGGGCGTGGCGCGGGACTGGACTTTC
>CAYSJO010000669.1:0-14776 GCA_964431285.1 uncultured Planctomycetaceae bacterium | reverse complement strand
CCGGTTCGGGCGCCTGCCCCGCCCGGTCTGCGGACAACACAGTCCAGACACCACCCACAGAATCCAAGCGGCAGGCAGCAGCTCCACCCTCGGCAGGCCCGAGTCGCCCTCTCCACGATCAAAGGGTGCCGACCGCTCTGGGAGTGATGCGTCAGACGTGATTCAAACTGACGCAGCGTGAAGTCCAGTCGGCTGTCACCCTGCAGCGTTGCTTCGTCTCCGCCGAGTTCTGCAGCCAGATACCCGACCAGTTCCGCCGCATTCATGAACGGATAGTGGACATGGACAACCGGCGTGAAACGCGCGGCGAGTTCTCCGGTCAACTCCCGTGCAACAGTCGTCTTACCCGTGCCGGTGTCTCCACACAGCAGGCCGACTCCCTTGTTGCTTTCGAGCAGATAACGCAGCTTTAACACCGCTGCGTGATGTGTCCGAGTACGGAAGAAGAACGCTGGATCGACATTGTTCTCGAAGGGTGGCGAGTCGAGATTCCAGTGCTGAACGTACATGGTAGATCAGGTCAGGTTGAATTTAGGGAAATCGGGACGCCGCTTGGTGGGACATCGCCGCTTTGCGTTCGCGTGTTGTCATTGCCGCGTTTTGATCAGCGTGGCTGTTCGTCGACGAATTCGATGTCACCGGTCAGCCAGGTCGGTCCTGACGGGGCTGCGCGAGTCTGGATTGCGCGTGTCTGAAACTGAGTGGGTTGAATGACTGGACTGGCAATCCGACCGATCGGAGCACTCAGCGGGTCCTCAGGAAACAACGGACCATCCGTTTCGACTGATTCAGGGAAGATGACCTGTCGACCGTCGACGACTGAGTTTTCAACGACGGCATGATCGACTTCACCGGCGCGGGAAGCGACATGCCAGTCGTGATGGTTCGAGCTTTCTTCTTTAGCAGGGTGGGCATCAACTGGCGAAATCCTCGCCGTCTCAGGCACACCCAGTGGACCAAGCCCTATCCTGTTAAAGTCCTCGTCCAACTGGTCGGCGCTGATGTCGACCTTATCACTCTGTGTTCCACTCCACAGGCACACGGCAGCAATCAGCAGCAGGACACAACTGACACCTGCCATCACGACCAGTCGACGTCGCGTCAGGCAGCTTCTTGCAGCGGAAAAACTCACATTGGCGAGCTTCACCTTGCGGAGTTTTCTGGTGCGAGCAGACATGATGGCTCCTGATCCGCCGGAATTGACGCAATTCGCCCCTCACTCCATCGTCGTCCGATCGTGCTGATCTTGAGGTTTTTACTTACGAGGTGAAGTGGGGTATCCGCGTAGTCTGGATATGACTGGAAGGAAGGGTATTGGCCCGTGCGAATGCCACTGGTTCAGCGACTGAATGACCTGCGAGAATCGGGCCTGTTGCGCCGGGCGCGACCGTTGCACTCTCCGCTGGGTGGCTGGTGCGAAGCGGACGGACAGCCGCTCAGGGATTTTGCTTCGAACGACTATCTCAATCTGGCTCACGATGAGCGAGTCATTGAAGCGGCCCGCCAGGCTCTTGATGAATCTGGAGTCGGCGCGCGGGCCAGCGCCCTGGTGAGTGGCCATAGCCTGTGGCACAGCAGGCTCGAAGGCCGGCTTGCAGAGTTCGAAGGCACACAGGATGCGATTCTGTTCCCCACGGGATACGCCGCGAACACGGGTACTTTGTCCGCGCTGATCGACCCCTCCGACACCGTGTTTTGTGACCGCTTCAATCACTCGAGTCTGATTGACGGCATCCGCCTGTCGCGAGCTCGTCTGCGCGTGTACCGGCATGACCGACTGGAAGTGTTGCACCGTGAATTGAAATCGAGTAACGCCGGAGTTCGAAAATGGATCGTCACTGAGGGGGTCTTCAGCATGGACGGGGACCTGGCGCCACTTAACGAAATCTGTGACCTGGCCGATCAATTCGGCGCGGACATCATTGTGGATGAAGCGCACGGAACGGGAGTCTTTGGCCCATCCGGTCGCGGAGTGTGCGAGTTAACCAACACTGAGGATCGTGTCGCCGTACGGATCGGGACGCTCAGTAAGGCGGTCGGCGCACTGGGAGGATTCGTCGCCGGCTCCGCTGAACTGATTGCATGGCTGCGAAATTCAGCCCGCACACAGGTTTTCTCGACGGCGCTGCCGCCGGCCATCTGCGCCGCGGCTATTCGCTCCCTCGATGTGATTGAAACCGAGCCCGAACGAAGGACACGCCTTTTTCAGTTAAGCGATCTGCTACGTGACGAACTGAAACGATTCGACCTGGCCCCGCTGGAGCAGTCACGTGGCCCGGTGATTCCGCTGATTCTCGGCGATCCAGACGAAACGATGCGTACGGCGCGACTGGTCGAACAACAGCACTTTCTGGTTGCCGGGATACGTCCTCCGACAGTACCGCGGGGCACCAGTCGACTGCGCATCAGTGTGACGGCAGCGTTTAATGAGCCGGACATCCGAGCGCTGGCCGTCGCAGTCGCACGCGGTGTGGCTGAGGTAAGAATGTAGCGTGTCCCGAAGTGCGTCCTTGTTCTTCCAACTGCAACAGGCCGCTCTTTCATGTTGCGGATGCATGGCAGTACGCTGTGCATCCGTGTCATTTGGCCGTTCATGCTTGAGTTCACGATGGAGGCTTCAACGATGAAACATCTCGTCTGGAATTCCCTGACCATTCAGTTGTTCGTCAGTCTGACCCTGACTGCAATGGCCGACGAAGACGACAAGCCAGTCAAGATTCCGGCCACTCATACGGTCAAGGCCGAGCGGCTGCATATTGAGCTGAAGCTGACCGGGACATTTGAAAGTTCACGAACAGTTGAGCTGTCGCTGCGGCCGAAGGCATGGACCAAACTGGAAGTCAAACGGTCGGTGACACATGGAATGGACGTGAAGAAAGGCGAGCGGCTGGTTGAGTTGGATCTCGATGATCTGGAACGTGCTATCAAGTCTGCAGAGCAGGCTCTGTCGATCGGGAAGCTGGGACTTGATGAGGTGCGGGTCGCCCTCGATGCACAGCGCAAGACGACGCCCATCGAGCTTTCGGCAGCCGAGCGAAGTGTAAAGAACGCCAATGACGACCTGGACTACTTTCTGAATGTTGAACGGAGTCGGTCGATTGAGTCGGCCGAAAGAGCATTGAAGAGTTCGCAATACTCGCTCGAGTACACGACGGAAGAACTCAATCAACTGCGACAGATGTATAAGGCCGATGATCTGACCGAAGAAACGGAGGAGATCATCCTCAAGCGTGCAGAACGAGCCGTCGAGTCTGCTCAGTTTTCACTGGAGTCGGCGAAACTGCGAACTGCGCGAACGCTTAATACGATCTTGCCTCGCCGCGAACTTGAACTTGTCGATTCCACCAAACGAGAGTCCTTCAATCTGGCCAAAACGGTCACAACCGTTGCTGCCGGACTGAAGAAGGCGGAGATCGGTCTGGAAAAACAGTTGATCGAACACGCCCAGGCAGAAGAAAACCTCGCTGAGTTGAAGGCTGACCGGGAGATGCTCTCAGAGATTCGGTCGCCGATTGACGGCTATGTCTATTTCGGTCGCGTGCGGCACGGCAAGTGGAGCGGCAAGGGAACATTTGAAGCGGCGCTGCAGCCGGGTGGCGCGATCACTGCGAAGCAGGTCTTTATGACAATCGTGTCACCGGACGTCGCCCGCGTTCGAGCTTCGGTGAGCGAAAAGGACCTCTTCCAGGTCCAAGCCGGGATCAAAGGCGAGGGGAAGGCCACGGCGTTTCCCGATGCGAAGTTCAATCTCAAAGTCGACTCTGTCGGGCGCATTCCGTCGGCCCCCGGTCAATTCGACTGCGTCATTGACCTCACGGACAAACCTGTCAACTCGGTGGCGGCCGGAATGGGGTGCGAGGTGTCCCTCGTGACCTACGACCAGCCAAAGGCTATTTGTGTTCCCGCGGCGTCCGTATTTTCTGACGACGGCAAAGACGAGCAGTACGTCTACATCATAGACGGTGACACTCACGCCAGACGGACGGTGAAAACGGGACGTGGCAGCGGTGATCGGCTCGAAGTTGTCGAAGGACTGAAGGCCGGCGACGAGATCCTCGTCAAGAAACCCGAGGGAGACTGACATGCGCAGTCTGTTTTTTGTCTCTATGTTTCTCATCGGTCAGGCACAGACGGCCGTGACTGATGACGAATCTGCGAAAGAAACGTCAAGCGCGACCACGCCGCGTGTAAAGCCGATTGCCGCTGTTGATCCGGTCGAGCTGGAATCGTCGATCAGACGCGGTCTGGATTTCCTGGTCGGTTACCAGAACCCGGACGGTTCGTGGGGAAGCCCGACCCGCACAAAAGGCCTCAATATCTATGCGCCCGTTCCCGGAGCGCATCACGCATTTCGTACGGCAACCACAGCCATGTGCATCATGGCTCTGATCGAATCAGACAGCGACTTGCCTGAAGTCAAAAAGTCGCTGAGCAAAGCCGAGCAGTGGTTGCTGACATATTTGCCACGGCTCCGGCGAGCGAATCCGACGGCGATCTATAATATCTGGGGACATGCCTACTCGATTCAGGCACTCGTGCGCATGCACCGTCGGTACGACGATCCAGCATTGCGGGAGCGAATCGTCGAACTCATCGAACTGCAGTTCGACCTGCTCAACCGGTACGAATCCGTCGACGGTGGTTGGGGTTACTACGACTTTCGGCTGGGGACAAAAAAGCCGGCCAGCAGTTCGATCAGTTTCGTCAATGCAACAGTGCTGGTTGCATTCCACGAAGCCGAATTGATTGGTGTCAGTCCGCCTCACAAGAACGTGGATAGAGCCATCGCGGCCCTCATACGGCAGCGCAAGCCAGACTTCTCGTATCTTTATGGCGAGTACCTGAAAGATCGGCCGATGCGCGGCATCAATCGTCCCGGCGGCAGCCTTGGCCGATCTCAGGCCTGTAACTTCGCACTGCGGGTCTGGGACGATGACAAGATCACCGACAAGGTTCTGGATACATGGCTGCATCGGCTGTTCGCCCGCAACGGCTGGCTGAGTATCGGTCGCAAGCGACCGATTCCCCATGAATCGTGGTTTCAGGTCGCCGGGTATTTCTATTACTACGGTCACTACTATGCGGCTCTCTGCATTGAAAATTTGCCCGTCGAGCAACGCGGACTGTTCCAGTCACACATGATTCAGACGATCGTCCCCAAGCAGGAGAAAGACGGTTCGTGGTGGGACTACCCTCTGTACGACTACCACCAGCCGTACGGAACTGCGTTCGCGCTGATGACCCTCATCCGCTGCCGGCAATGATGCCCGGGCGATCATCGTCGAAGCTGCGCCAATCCGGTGTCACGACGCTTTGACAACCAGCGTTCTGGCGCGTTTGTCGTGCCACGTCTGGTTCGTCTTCGACCCCAGCATCATCAGGCAGCCAAGCAGGCCGAATGTGACGGATGGAAGAAACGAGATCGTTCGATGACCAGCCTGCTCGATGCCTACGCCGGTGAGTGAGTCTTGATCGATGACCCGCAGGCCGAACAGTTTCTTGCCGACCGTTGCGTGCCAGCCGCTTGCCAGCATGAAGGGGCTGTAGAACAGATACGCAATGCAACTGAAGAAGCCGATGTCGCCCGTCATGTCGGCGAACTGCTGCTGAGCTGGACCTGGTCCGGGATTCTGCAATCGTCGAGCGACAAGTTCGTCAAAGCCAAATGCAAACCAGGAAATGGTCGTCAGAACAACCGCGAGCAACACAAAATCGATACCAATGGCCAGCATCCGGTCAGTGAAGGTGGCAACCGACGGCGCGGCCGGCTCATCCGACAGCAGCGGCGAACCATTCCGGGGAATTGCCTAGCCTGCGTCGTATCGGATGAGCCATTCGGCACCCTGCTCTTCGGCTCGTTGCCATTCACCGTCATCGATCTCGTCTATGAGTTTCTGGAGTCGAGTGGTGTCGGAGCTCAGGAAGCTTCCAATGACCGGATGGAAGTTCTGCCAGCGTTTCGACGCCTTATCACAGGGCTGCAGATCCCGCACGACGCCGTCGTCCTTCTTCCTGTAGTAATTACAGGTGATCAGCCGCACGCCGGGCCGAAGATTGAATGTTTTTGCCGTCCGTGCGGGAAACTTCAGGACTGCAACGCAATCGAGTTCATCGGTGTAGGCGGCAACGAGTACGTTGGGCTCGACTCTCAGGACCAGAGCGGCCCGGGAATCACCCCGTTCGATTTGCCCCGCGACCACATCGAACGTCCCTTTGACTCGAGATGTGCCTTCGCGCTCATCGAGTTCGTTCCATGCGTCGTGGTGGGCGCCGCGTAGTTCCGGCTCGACCTGGATCAGCAGCTTGATGTCCAGCGACAGATGTCCCGGATGTGAGGCCCCCGAACCCTGACCAACCGGCTGCCTGTAAAAGGAGAACTCCTCAAACAGTGTTTCTCGACCCACCAGCTCCCACCCAACCAGCTCAGGGACATCCTCTCGTGTCACAAAAACCGACTGCCGCCCACTTCCAGCAACAGATCAGCATCGGGGTCGTGATTCGTGCCAATGAGCATTTGCGGCAGACCATTCGAGTCGATGCCAATGCGAACGTCGCTGCGATGCTCTCGGTTTAACTGACGGCAGTAACGCACGAATGCCTTGTTCAATACAAGAGGGAATTCGTTGTCCGTCGGCATGTCTGCTCCCGTCGAAACCGGTACAGTCCGGCGTCGTATTGTTCCTTGCTCCTGGAAGCCGTCACAACCATGACCAGGCATCATATTGTGGTTGGATTGTTCTGCGCTCCCCTGCTGCTGATCGCCTCACCACGACTCCTGCTTCCGCAGTGATGGCAAGTCATATGGACGCAAGAACTTCGAGTGAACATCCCCAACGACCAGGTCGATGGCTGAAGGCGTCACTCGACGGAACGATCCATGTCACCGGATTTCGCAAACAGGGCAAGTACACCTGGCCTCATGAGGTATCAGCTTCGCACTTCGCCGCTGACGATCACAGTTTCGGCGCGGCCACGTACAGGGCGCCCGGCGAACGGTGTATTGCGGCTCTTTGAACGAAACTGCTCTGGGTCTACTGTCCATTCGACGTCCGGGTCGATGATCGTGACATCTGCGTCCGCCCCGGATTGCAGTGTGCCTTTCTGAATTCCCAGCAGCGCGGCAGGGCCCGTCGTCAACTTGGACAGCAGTTGAGGCCACGTGAGATGCCCCGGCGTGATCAATGTTTCAATGCAGATGGGTAGCAGAGTTTCCAGTCCGACAATCCCAAACGGGACAATGTCCAGTTCACGGTCTTTCTTCTCGGCCGCCCAGGGCTGGTGGTCTGAACTGATGATGCCGATCGTGTCGTCCATCAAACCCTCGATGAGCCCCGCAACATGTGACTCAGGTCGCAGTGGTGGATTCACCTTGAAGTGGGATTCGAATGACTGCAGCTCGGCATGCGTCAGGGCGAGGTGATGCGGTGTCACATCGCAGGTCACTTGAACGTCGTTCTGCTGAGCCCGCCGGATCAGTTCAACACTGACCGGCGTGGACACGCACATCAGGTGCAATCGACCTTCCGTTCTGGCAGCCAGAGCGATGTCCCGGCTGACCATGATGTTCTCAGCAGCCGATGGAATGCCTGACAGGCCGAGCAATGTCGAATAATACCCTTCGTGCATCACGCCGTTCTTCACCAGTTCGGGCACCTGCGGCACGTTGCACACGGCGCACCCGAACATGCGGGCATATTCGAGGGCGCGCCACATGATTTCGGCATTTGCAATTGGCCGCTTGCCATCCGTGAGCGCAACAGCACCACCCTCAACGAGCTGTCCGATCTCCGCGAGTTCCTCACCTTGAAGTCCCTTGGTGACGGCTCCCAGCGGAAACACATTGCAGTGACGAGCACGATCGGCAAGCAGAAATACGAACTCGGCGGCCGCCCGGTTGTCGAGCGGCGGAGATGTTTCCGGCAGGCAGGCGATGCTGGTGAATCCACCGGCCAGAGCGGCAGCTGTGCCGGTCGCCGTCGTTTCATCCTCTTCAAAACCAGGTTCGCGCAGAGCAACGTGCGCATCGATCAGACCAGGACACACAATCTTCCCACTGGCGTCGATCACACTGTCGGCCGTAGTCTGACTGTCGATTCCGACAATCCGGTCGTCGCGGATCAACAGATGGCCAACGCGATCGATGTTCTGACTCGGATCAATGATCCGGCCATTGCGAATCAAAGTCGTCGTCACTGGTTCGTGCCTCCATTCCGTTCCTGTCGCTGCTGTTGAATCAGATAAAGCACGGCCATGCGGACGAGCACTCCGTTGGTAACCTGATCCAGAATCACCGAATGCCCTCCGTCCGCGACATCCGGGGTCAGTTCAACTCCGCGGTTGATCGGGCCCGGTGCCAGAATCAACACGTCCTTCTTTGCCTTACGGATGCGTTCGCCGTTCATTCCGAAGAAGTGTGCGTACTCTTCGATCGACGGGAAGTACGCGCTGCGTTGTCGTTCGAACTGAATCCGCAGCAGATTGATGCAGTCGGTTTCAGCCAGCACTTCATCTAGGCTGTGCGAAACCTCAACGCCCAGCTTCTCGATATGTGGGGGAATCAAAGTCGATGGCCCGCAGACGATGACGCGTGCCCCCAGCTTCGTCAGTCCCCAGATATTGGAGCGTGCCACACGGCTGTGCAGAATGTCGCCGACCAGAGTGACCGTCAGGCCTTCCAGGCTGCCGCGGTTCTCGCGAATTGTGAAAATGTCCAGCAACGCCTGTGTGGGATGCTCGTGCATTCCATCGCCCGCATTGATCACGCTGGCGTTCAGATGGCGGGTCAGCAACTGCGGCGTTCCAGACGAGCTGTGTCGCACGACGACCTGGCTGACGCCCATGGCCTCGATGTTGCGGGCCGTATCCAGGAATGATTCGCCTTTCGACAGACTGCTGCCCGACGACGAGAAATCGACCGTGTCGGCGCTCAGCCGTTTAGCCGCGAGGCTGAAACTGGTGCGTGTCCGGGTCGACGGTTCGAAGAACAGATTCGCCACGACCGTTCCGGACAGAGCGCCAATCCGAGTTTCTCCCGCTTCGCCCATGCGTTTGAATTCTGCGGTCTGGTCGAGGATCGTCGTGATCTCGTCAGCCGTCAGATCCTGCAACCCAACAAGGTGTTTGCGAGTCCAGACTGCAGGAGTAGCGGAGTGTTGACCGGTTGCGGCCATCTGCGATCCCTCGGGCGGCGGGCGGGGCGGGAAAGACCTCCATGCGGCTGCATCAAAGGCGTCTGACCAGCCGACCTGCGAGGATACCAGGCTCGCACCAGCCATTCAAACTCGGGAGTTTCACGATGTCACGTTTCATGGTGTTCGCTGCGGTCGCTTTGGGAGCTTCCGCGATGATTTTCCTGGCGACTCCTCACTCCGATTCCGCGCAAAACACTGCCGAGCGTGTCACGTCCGAAGCATCGGTACGCGACTTCGGCGCAAGCGGCGACGGGAGCACGGACGACACAGAGGCGTTTCAGTCAGCCGTCGATTCCGGGATCGGCAGCATCCGGATTCCTGCCGGTCGGTATCGCCTGACGCATCCGGTCGAAATCGACTTGAGCCGGAACGGACCAGTGTCCCTGTCGGGAGACGGCACGGCGAAGATCATCATGGCAGGAGCCGGGCCGGCGTTTCGAGTGGTCGGCACACACGGTGGAACGGCCGCGCCACACACGGTTCAGCCGAATGTCTGGGATGGACAACGCACCCCATGCCTGGATGGCATCGAAGTCGAAGGGGCACATCCGGAGGCGGACGGCTTTGAGCTGAGCGGCACGATGCAGCCAATCCTGACACGGCTTAGCGTACGCAACGCTCGGCACGGCATCGTGCTGACGAACCGCAATCGCAATGTCGTAATCGCGCACTGTCATCTGTACGACAACCACGGAGTCGGTCTGCTGCTCGACAAGTTGAACCTGCATCAGGTCAACGTGACCAACTGCCACATCAGCTACAACGACCAGGGTGGCATCGTCGTCCGCAACAGCGAGATCAGGAATCTGCAGATTGGCACATGCGACATCGAAGGAAACATGAGTCCCGACGAGGAACCGACCGCCAACATCCTGATTGATGCTCGAACCAGCTCCGTACGGGAAGTGGCCATTGTCGGCTGCACGTTGCAGCACAACCACACATCGCCCGACTCAGCCAACATCCGATGCATTGGACGAAGTGCCACGGAGAATCAGAAGATCGGCCACATGACGATCTCGGATAACGTCCTCAGCGATGTCGCCATAAACGTTCACCTGAAGTACTGCCGTGGGGTCATCATTACCGGCAATACGTTCTGGAAAGGATTTGCACAGAACCTGCTGGTTGAAGATTCGTCGGACATTGTCGTTGGTCCGAATCTGATGGACCGCAACCCGGATTACCGCCCGGCCGACAGTGCGAATACGGTCGTCTTCCGAAACTGCCGGGACTGCACGGTTTCCGGCGTGCACCTCAACCACGCACTGCAGGGTCCCGCACTACTGCTGGAAGAATGCACTTTCTTCAACGTCACCGGATGCACGATTCTGGACTGTCCGGAAGGCGGCATTGTTTTGCGAAACAGCGAGAAATGCCGTGTTGACAGCTGTCTGCTTCGTCACACCGACGACGTTAAGGGCATTCATGTCGAGGGCGGTGGTCGGCACCAGATTCAAAACTAACGACTGTCCGTAAGGGAACTCGTCTGATTGGTCCCCTCTCCCCGCTGGCGCTGGGGAGAGGGGATCTACTGAAGACCAACTCTGAAATGCTCTAACTGACGTTGTGCCAAAACACAGGAAATGCTTTGATCGAACCATTGGTTTCGGATCGCCGTGGGAATTCCTGGTACGCCACTCCCAACCCTGTCGAGATGGATCTCATCATGCCCGGTACAACGGTTTCTGCGCCTCCTCGACCCAGCAATCGGACATCCGACGACCCTTTTTCTCTTGAGCAGCCGAATGGTCCGTCTGATCACGACGCCCCACACATCTGGGATGGGGACGATGTCCATCAGGACCAGAAAGTCGTGTTGCACGTGGGGTGTGGGAACCCGAATCCGATGAAACTTTACCGGGAGTTCCGCAACTCGCAGTGGCGCGAAGTTCGACTGGACCTCGACCCAGACACGCGGCCCGACATTGTCGCCAGCATCACACACATGCCCCAGGTGGCGGATCAGTCAGTCGATGCCGTCTGGTCATCGCACAATCTTGAGCATCTGTATGCGCACGAGATTCCTGTGGCACTCGAAGAATTTCGACGCGTTCTCAAGCCAGGCGGATTCGTCCTGATTACGACACCGGACCTGCAGGAGGCCGCCAAGGCGGTTGCAGCCGGAAATGTGGATGACCCGCTCTACGAATCACCTGCGGGCCCCGTCACTGCCCTGGACGTGCTGTTTGGTTTCCAGAAGTCTGTCGCCAGCGGAAACGAGTTCATGGCGCACCGATATGGATTTACCACGAAAACGCTCGGTCGTTTTCTGGAACAGGCACGCTTCCGCCGCGGCCGTGTGGACCGACATGGGATGTACCTGTGGGCTCGCGCCTGGGTGTGAGCCGGGTTGCTGCAACGACTGAATCGAGTCACAGCTCACCGCATCAGCACACTACACCGGATAGCCAACTTTCCGGCGTTCGTCGGGTGGCGCGACGTCCAGGCTCCGCCAGCAATACCAGCTGGCAACACTCGCGTAGGGTTTCCAAGGTGCGGCGACTTCATGCATTTCAACTCGGCTTGGAGGACTGGAAACCTCGTAGTGAGCCTGAATCGCGTTGCGGATACCCAGATCGTCGACCGGAAACACATTCAGTCGGCCGAGTGCAAACATCAGGAACATCTCAGCAGTCCAGCGGCCGATGCCGCGAACTTCGATCAGTAACGCGATGATCCGGTCGTCTGAGCGCCGGCCGATCTGGGAGAGGTTGATCGAGCCGTCGGCGACTCGTGTCGCCAGGTCCCGCATGTATTCCACCTTGCGGGCAGAAACTCCAGCCGATCGCAGGCTGGTTTCGCTGAGTTGAAGAATGGACTCCGGTGTCACTTTGTCAGGATCGACCAGAGCTTGGACTCGCGTTCGGATCGTTCGAGCGGCGGCGGTCGAGATCTGTTGCGAGAGGATCGAGCGGATAAGCATCCAGAATCGGTCGCGTTCAGGACGCAGTGTGAACGGGCCCACTCGGTCAATGATGCCCCGCATGACGGGATCGACATCGTTGAGATGCTCAATCGCGGTTTGAATCCGTTCGGTGCGTGAAGGCATACAATTTCCATCGGTCTTGCCTGCAGTCAGTCGCGAACTACTGCTGTTCTTTCAACAGACGAACCATTTGACGGCCCATTTCCCGGGCCGAGATGTCGTCCTGTCCGGTCAGGATCTTTCCGTCGATGACAACGTCGTCGGCTGCCGTGCGGCGATCGCCCACGGAATTCGGGGGCACCATGCGGGCACCATTCTGCTCGGAATTCCAGCGTGAAGGTGGCTGAGCCCGCTGGCCATTGTAGATTCCGGCGGGACCCTGGCGGGTTGGACCCGTGGCACGACGACCGGCCAGCAGGCTGCGTCCATTGACTCGTGACCAGGCCAGCACAGACACGCCGTGGCACAGTCCACAGACATACTTGTCCTGTTCGACCAATGCATTGACCAGGCGATTGGCGGCTTCTTTTGTCCGGCGGTCACCGTTGTAGGCCCGGTTGTTGTACGAGCCTTGAAACGCGTACTGATACATCGAGGAACCCCAGCCACCGGAAAACAGAATCGCCTCATATCGTTTCGGGTCGACATCGGTGATCGCCAGGTCCGGCCGGACAACTCCACCGTCGGCTCCCTGACCGGAATTCGCGTGCGGGCGACACGGTGAGCGGCGAGCAGCCGCGACCTCAACCTGAAAACCGGCGCGTTCGAGTTCCTGACGAGGATCGCCGTACTCGCGATCAAAGAAGCCCTCGTTGGCAATCACAATCAGCACGCGAGCGCCCGTCGGACGCGGGCTTCCTGGTGTGGTCTTCGGACGCGGAGCGGTTTTGGGACGTGGGGTGGTCGATGCGACAGTTCGTGGCGGCGAACCTGTCGAGACTTCACGCAATTCAATCGAATGGAAGATGGTCTCGGATTCCCATGCCCCAATGCCCGGAGCCTGGCGGTTGGGCAACTCCCACAGATTCAGAAGACTCAGATCAGCTCCATTTGTACGGTGTGTCGTCAGGACACGGCCGTTCAGCCGTGCCTCGACTCGATCGCGGCGAACACGAATCTCTGCCGTGTATCGCTCGCCATTCTCCAATTTCTGATCAGGCACACGCGTCGGATTCTGACGCATGTCGCGACCGTCGATATTCTGGATGCCCGCCAGATTCTGACCCCAGGCGTCGATCTCGAAAGTCGACTGACGACCTCCGGCAACGAAGATTAATGCGATCGAGTGCTGTCCGGTCCGTCGCGTGAAAGTCACGCGGAAGTCGTATTCGCCCCGTGGCTGCACAGGCAGCATCAGCCGAGCCGCGCTCGCTGTCGACACGGTCAATCCTTCGTCCGTCTTCCGCCACCGACCCTCGAAGGCAATCTTGCTCGCGTCCACCAGTTTCAGCAGGTCTCGTCCCTTGGAGTCTTCGGCGGAACTGCCGACCGAAAAAACCAGAAAGGTAAGCGTGACCGCGATGCCGGTCCATATTTGAGCTGAGCGCATAGTCGATCTCTTTCAGTCGGGTGTTTGTGCAGCCGGTTTATCGTGTCGTGAGTAACCCATGAATTCAATGGCCATTCTCAGACGAGTCTGTCAGGACTTTGCGGAATTCCCACAGGCTGACTGTTAACGTGGTCCCCATAATCGCGGACCATCAGGAAGATAAGACTCCAGACAGACGAACGACCATATGATTCATGTCGAAGACCTGCGCATTGATTACGACGACAACTGCGCCGTGCGCGATCTGTCGCTCGATATTCAGGATGGCGACGTCTTCGGGCTCATCGGTCCCAATGGTGCCGGAAAAACCAGCACGATGCGGGCTCTGGTTGGACTGCTGATCCCAACGTATGGAGAGATTCAGATCGCCGGGATCGATATCAGGGAAAACCCCCAGACGGTCGGCCAGGTTCTGGGATTCATGCCCGATTCCCCCCCCGACTACGAAGACTTGGTCGTGTGGGAATTCCTCGACCTGTTCGCAGGCAGCTACTTCATACCAAAGCCCAGGCGTCAGCCGGAAATCAGTCACCGACTTGAACAGGTCGGGCTGACAGAGAAGCGGCGGGCATTTGTCGGTGAGTTGTCACGCGGGATGAAGCAACGCCTGATGCTCGCCAAAACACTCCTGCCGGAACCGAAGGTACTGTTGCTCGACGAGCCTGCCAGTGGAATGGACCCGCACGGCCGGGCTCAGATGAAGGACGTCATCCGGGAATTTGCCGATGGTGGCGGATCCGTGCTGATCTCGTCGCACATTCTGTCGGAGATGGATGAGTTCTGCACACACATTGGCATCATGCAGCGTGGCGAAATGGTCGTGTCCGGTTCGGTTGACGATATCACCGGTCAGGTGATGGGAATGACTCTGCTGCAGATAGAAATCGTCACCGGCGAGCGAGCACTGGATCAGATCGTCAGCCAGCACAACCTCACGGGCAACTTGCGCTGGAAAGGCAAGTGTTGCGAGATCGAGTTCTCGGGTGACGAAAAAGAAGCCGGCGATTTGATGGCGCAACTGGTCAAAGGTGGCGTGCGGATGTCGTCGTTCTCACGCAAGCGGGAATCGCTGGAAGACATCTTTCTCCAAGTTGGTGCGAAGGAGCT
>CAYSJO010000668.1:0-15830 GCA_964431285.1 uncultured Planctomycetaceae bacterium | reverse complement strand
AATCGAAGCGGAACACTCGGCGGTAAGATAGTTCTGACACCGTGACAGAGACAGCGCGTGATCCTGCGGAAACCCGCCCGAGTCTCCGAAAGCGAGGTCTGCGATCAGTCGGTCCGTTCCGATCCGCACTGAACCGAATGCCCGCGCGCTGCCGCCCGGCTTTGTTCTACGAAACGTTTTACAACATCGGGTCCGGGGCATTCGTCGCATTGCTGGGGCTGTCGCTGGCTGCACTCAAGAGCGACAACATCTTTACACCGAATGGTACGAAGGAACATTTGATGTTCGTTGCTGCCATGTTCGGTGGCAGCAGTCTGCTGAGTCCACTGGTGGGCTACATAGGCAAAAAAGTGCCGATGCGGCTATTAATCGTCTACCCGAATCTGCTGACCGCTGGCCTGCTGCTGGCGACTGGTGTACTCAGCAGCGCCACCTTCTTCGCACTGATGATCGGTTTCGCATTCGTCATTCGCGTGTTTCCCCGCGTCGGCGAAATGAACATGTTTCGCGTCCTTTATCCGCCTACACACCGCAGTACGGCTGTCGGCTGGGTGAAATCCATCGCAGCGATCGCAGCCCTGGCGACAACCATGTTGGGAACAATGTGGTTTCTGTGGCAGCCAACGTATTTCTATCTGGTGTGCTGGGCCGTGGGTCTGGCTCTGGTTCTGTCGGCCGGTTCGTATGCTCGAATTCCCGTCCCGAAGACCAACGAATTTGCGGAGTCGACCGCACTGTCACCCCATCGGGCTTTTGTGGCAGGCCTGCGAGTGTTCCTGTCGGATCGACGCTTCGTCCTGTACCAGGTCGGCTTCTGGTTCGCCGGATTCGCAAATCACATGTCGCACGCGTATGTGGCGGAGTCTCTCAAGGAAAACGTCGGAGCAAGCGACTCAAGCGTCTTCTGGATTGTCGCCGTTCTGCCCGCGTTGCTGATGGCCGGCTCTGCACCGATCTGGGGCCGATTGCTGGACCGCATTAATCCGATGACCGGCCGCGCGGTGTTCAATGGACTGCAATGCGTTGCCTATGGGCTGCACTTCTACGGCGGAATCAGCCAGCAGGTCTGGCCGTTCCTGGTCGGTTCGATGATCCATGCCATTGGCAATGGTGGTGGCACGATCAACTGGCTGACAGGCAGCATGTACTTCGCGAAACGGGAGAATGTCTCCCTGTACAACAGCATCCACGTTGGCCTGACCGGACTCCGCGGCCTGCTGGCTCCGGTGATTGGCGTGTGGATTTATGGGGCGACCCTGAATTTTGGATCGCTACAGGTCCCCGGCCTGAACATGGGCCCCACGTTGTTCGCTCTGTCGTCCGTTCTGTCCCTGGCAGGAGTCATCTTCATGCTCTGGATGACTCGCTGGGATTCGGGCCCGGCCGAAACGACACCGACACAGATCACGCCCGGATGAAGGACTCGCTACCTCTGATCCACATGCTCGCGCTGCATGATGGCCGTCAGCTCGCTCACGATGTCCGGGTGTGACGCAGCGACGTTGTTCTGTTCGCCGACATCCGTCGCAAGATTGTAAAGCTCCAGAGGTCCATTCGGATTCTTCGTGCGATTCAAGCGCACGGCTTTCCAGTCGCCCTTCAGCACGGCCTGCTTGCCGCCCTGTTCAAGGAACTCCCAGTACAGGTGCGAATGCAACTTCTGTGTGTCCGACTTCCCCAGAAGAGTCGGTGCCAGTGAGAGGCCGTCCTGTGTTGCGACGGACTGACCGGCCAGTGCTGCAAAGGTTTCAAACCAGTCCTGGAATCCTGAGACGTGATCGCTCCGTGATCCGGCCGCCACATGTCCGGGCCAGCGAACGATCGTGGGAGAGCGAATGCCGCCTTCGTACAGGTCGCGTTTCGTGCCCCGCAAGGGACCGTTCGAGTCGAAGAAGTCGGCTTTGTGTCCGCCTTCTTGATGCGGTCCGTTGTCACTCGTGAAGATCACCAGCGTGTTGTCGTCCAGATCAAGTTCCTTCAGCTTCGCAAACAGCCGCCCCATGTCCCGATCGATATTGTGCAGCATGGCTGCGAAGCCCTTCTCAGGTTCGGGCCAGTCTTTGTCGGCGAATTCGTACCAGTCGGGAACTTCCATGCCCTTGTTGCGGGCCTCGTTGTTCGCGTGAGGCACGTTCAGAGCCCAGTACAGAAAGAAGGGCTGTTTCTGATTGGCTTCGATAAACCGCAGTGCTTCGTCTGCGACCAGATCAGGGACATAGTCGACCTTCTTTGTCGCCACGCCACGCCCGTCACCGTCCTTCCACCTGTCCGGCACGATGTTGCGCAGCGGCGACCTCTTTCCGTTGAGAATCAGGAACTCCGGATAAAAGTTGTGGGCATGCCACATGCTGATGTAGCCATAGAAGTGATCGAACCCACGCAACGCAGGATCTTTCAATGGCGGCGGATTGCCCACCCCCCACTTCCCCACGCAGCCGGTTCGATATCCAGCTTTCTGCATCATATGTGCGAGCGTCTGGTCCGCATCGGTCAGCACGCCGGGACCGTTCCCGCGAACTGTGCAGTGCCCCGTATGCCTGCCCGTCAGAAACACACACCGCGACGGAGCGCACACGGTGGAACCCGCGTAGTGCCGCGTAAGCTTCATGCCCTCGGATGCCATGCGATCCAGATGCGACGTCCTGAGAGTCTTCTGCCCGAAGCAACTCAAGTCGCCGTAGCCGAGGTCGTCCGCCAGCACGAACACAATATTGGGAGTCGCGGCATCAGCCAGACGCGTCCAGAACACAAACAACGAGAACAACAAAACAATACGCATCGTGCGACCGCCTCCTGGCAGGAACGGACTTCGCGGCTCAGAACGCATGTGTTGTGGCAGCGAACGTCAGGCGATCAACTCATCGACAACATTGCCGTGCACGTCGGTCAGGCGGTAATCCCGGCCCTGGAAACGGAAGGTCAGTCGTTCGTGATCAAGGCCCAACTGGTGCAGGATCGTCGCCTGCAGGGCGTGGATGTGAACTTTGTTTTCGACGACCCCGAAGCCCAGTTCGTCGGTCTGACCGTATTCGAATCCGCCCTTCACGCCACCACCGGCCATCCACATCGAGAAGCAGTCCGGGTAATGATCGCGTCCCAGCACTTTGCCCTTGGCCGTGCGGCCTTCGCGGAATGGCGTGCGGCCGAATTCGCCACCCCAAACGATGAGCGTGTCTTCCAGCAGACCTCGCTGTTTCAGGTCCTTGATCAAAGCTGCGACAGGCTTGTCCATCGTCGCGCACTTGTTTGTCAGACCGCTCGTGAGACCGGTCCCTGCGCCGGTGCCGTGGAAGTCCCAGCCCCAGTCGAAAAGCTGCACGAAGCGCACACCCTGCTCGACCAGCCGTCGAGCCAGCAGGCAGTTGTTTGCCAGACTCGATCCACCGGGCTGTGCTCCGTAGGCCTCCAGCACATGCTTCGGTTCTTTGGTGATGTCCATGACCTCGGGCACCGACACCTGCATCCGGTAAGCCAGTTCGTACTGCGAGATGCGTGTCAGCGTTTCCGGATGCCCCAGTTCATCCGCCTGAAGCTGATTCAGGTCTTTCAAAGCATCAAGGCTGATGCGGCGTAGTTCCCGATTCATGCCGGCTGGGTCAGACGCGTACAGAACGGGCTCGCCTTTCGAACGGCATTGGACTCCCTGATAAACCGACGGCAGGAATCCGCTGCCGAACGACTTGCGTCCGCCGTTCGGTTGCACGCCACTGGAGATCAACACGACGAAACCGGGTAGATCGTTGTTCTCGGAGCCGAGTCCGTAGTTGACCCACGAGCCCATCGACGGTCGCCCGGAACGCGGCGAGCCCGTGTAGATCAGCAGTTCGGCCGGTGCATGGTTGAACTGCTCGGTGTTCATCGAATGCACAACACACATTTCGTCGGCGACTTCGTGCAGATGCGGCACGGCGTCCGACATCCACACACCGCCTTCTCCATGCTGAGCGAACTTGCGGGGAGTGCCCATCAGTTTCGGCACGCCAGATGTGAATGCGAAGCGGCGACCTTTAATGAATTCGTCCGGCGAATCCTGACCGTCGCGTTTGACGAGTTCCGGCTTGTGATCCCACAGGTCAAGGTTCGGTGGGGAACCAGTCATGTGCAGGTAGATCACCCGCTTCGCCTTCGCGTCCAGTGGCGGCTGTTTCGGCGCCAGCGGATTGACGACCTGGGGCGCAGCGGCGCTGTCGCCAGCCAGCATCGACGCCAGGGCCATACCACCTAGTCCCAGCGAGCTGTCTTTCAGGAAATGTCGTCGGGTAACGTGCTGAAGTCGTTGCAATGGGAGATTCATCGTCGGAACTCCGGGAATGTGTCGGAGGCGTCAAAGTCGCCACCATTACTTTACCAGACACAGGGCTGTGAGGAGAGAACACCGAGTGCTTCTATGCAAGGAACCTGGCCAGCCCGAACGTCAGTAATGGCTTGCCGACTCAAACTTTGACGTTAAACACCGAAAAGGCGAGCCTTAAAGCATTTTTAGAATAAACCCCTCTCCCTGACCCTCTCCCAGCGGGGAGAGGGTCAGGGAGAGGGGTTTTCGAGTCAGATGGATCTACTGAAGATCAACTCTGAAAATGCTCTAGAGGTTCCGCCTGGGTACGCGGAAAGTCGATCGTGTGGGCTTGCTGTCAAGGAATCCATTCGGCGTGAAGCTCTCGATTATTATCCCGGCACTGAACGAAGCCACGGACATTGGGCCCACGATTAAATCGGCATGGAAACTGTATCCACACGAGATCATCGTGGCAGATGGCGGAAGTCGAGATGCCACGGCCGACATTGCTGTATCGCTTCAGTGTCAAGTCATCCCCACTCCACGTGGCCGGGCCATTCAACAGAACCGGGCGGCGGCGACAGCCACTGGCGACGTGCTTCTGTTTCTGCACGCTGACTGCCGGCTGGTCCCTGAAGCTCGGGATCAAATGAAACGGACGCTGCGTTCACCGCGAATTCCGGGTGGCGTGTTTCGTCATCGTCTGGACGCACCAGGGCTCGTGTACCGCGTCATCGAGGTCGGTGACGACCTGCGCGTGTGCTGCACTCGGATCGCCTACGGCGACCAGGGCTTCTTTCTGCGACGCGATGTATTTGAGCGACTGGGAGGATTTCCCGAAGTGCGACTGATGGAGGATGTGCTACTGTCACGTCGTCTTCGGGACGAAGGGCGACTGGCCCTGCTTCCCGGTCCCCTGGTGTGCAGTGCTCGCCGCTTTCAGAAACATGGTCCATTCAGCCAGACATTCAGAAACCTGATTTTGCGAGCTGCAGAGAATCTCGGCGTCCACCCGAACCGACTGGCACGTCTGTACGCTCCACACAAAACAGACGCACGTCGAAAGTCGTAGCGATTCACATCTACCGCTGGCCGCTGGAGTCGATTTTATGGGTGAACATCGTATCCGGATGCGTGACGTTCAGGCGGATTCGAAGTAAGGGCAAAAACATGATGGGCAGACACATAAACCAAAGGAGCAGACGGATGACTAACTACCTCAACAACCACATCAATCCATTTTTCTGCCCTCACATCTTTTTGCCCCTTCTCTTAGTGTCGAGCGTGTTCGCAGCCGACTACCCGCTGAAGCCAGTGCCCTTCAACAAGGTCGAGATGACGAGCGACTTCTGGCGGCCTCGGCTGGAGACGCAGCGGAAGACGCTTGTCCCGTTTGCGTTCGAGAAGACTCAGCCGGGCGTCGAGCATCTGCAGGCCGCCCGTGACTTTCTTGCGGGGAAGAAGGTCGAAGATCACCGGGCGCATCGTTTTATCGATTCCGATCTCTACAAGGTCATGGAAGGCGCCGCGTACCTGCTGCAACTGCGACGCGACCCCGAGCTTGAGAAAACACTCGATGATCTGGCCGAAGTGATTGCGGGTGCTCAGCACGAAAACGGGTATCTGTATCCGTCGCACACGACCGGCGCCGGTTCGTCGAAGAATATGATGGGCGACAAGCCGTATACCTTCATCGTCCATAGTCATGAGCTTTACAACGTCGGCCATTTGTATGAGGCAGCGATTGCGTACTACCGGGCGACCGGCAAGAAGAAGCTGCTGGACGTCGTCGAGAAGAGTGCCCGGCATATCAACAAAGTCATTTTCGAAGGCGATTCGAATTACAACGACGGCAAGCCGATCCGGCAGGCACCCGGCCATCAGGAAATGGAACTCGCGCTGGTCAAGCTGTATCGAGTCACCGGCAAACAGCTTTACCTTGATATGGCTCGCAAGTTTCTCGAAATCCGCGGCGTCACTTACGTGTCGGACGGAGAAGGCGTCATGTCTCCGACATACGCACAGCAGCACGCTCCGGTGACTGAGCAGAAAGAAGCCGTCGGCCACGCTGTGCGAGCGACCTACCTTTACTCAGCGATGGCCGACGTGGGCACGCTGACCGGAGAGCCGGCTTATGGGAAAGCGCTCGATCGCATTTGGGGAAACATCACCAACACACGCATGCACATCACAGGCGGTCTCGGTGCCGTGCATGGCATTGAGGGCTTCGGACCGCAATATGAACTTCCCAATACGGACGCGTTCAACGAAACGTGTGCCGCGGTTGGCAACGTGCTGTTCAACTACCGCATGTTCCTGTTGCACAAAGACGCGAAGTATTTGGACGTTGCCGAAATCGCTCTACTGAACAACGTGCTTGCGGCCGTGAATCTCGAGGGTAATCGATTTTTCTATGTGAACCCGCTCGATGCCGATGGCAAGTATCCGTTCAATCATGGCACTGCTGGTCGCGCTCCGTGGTTCGGCACGGCCTGTTGTCCGTCGAACATGGCTCGGCTGGTGCCGCAGGTTCCCGGCATGACTTACGCCCACGATGACAACGATCTCTACATCACGTTCTTCGCTGAGAGTCGGACCGAGATCGAACTCAACGGCACGCGGGTCAAAGTCGAGCAGAAGACCGCATACCCGAACGACGGCGAGATCAGAGTGGCCATCAATCCAGCGAAACCCACGAAATTTCGCCTGCAGCTCCGCATTCCAACATGGACCCAGGAGCGATTCGTCCCTGGCGAGCTGTATCGCTACGCCGACTCTCTCGCTGCTCCGATCGAACTTTCAGTCAACGGAGATCGCGTTAAGACGGGTATCGAAAAAGGATTCGCATCCATTGACCGCGAATGGAAGCGGGGCGACCGAGTCGTTTTGAATCTGCCGATGCCCGTCCGAGTCACCGAGTGTCATCCGGCCGTCAAAGCGAACGACAAACGAATCTCATTCACGCGCGGACCGTTCGTGTTGTGTGCGGAAGGAGTGGACAACGGCGGCGCGACGCAGCGATTCTTCTTCAAAACAACGCCCGACACAGCAAACGCAAACATTAAGACAACTCGCATCGAATCCGGCTCATTCATTCAGGCTGATGTTTCTGCTCAAGCGGTCACGAAGGACGGTGACGCCAAATCCACGAAACTCGCACTCACGCCGTACTACGCCTGGAACAACCGTGGCGCGGGCTCGATGACGGTGTGGTTCCCAACTCAGGCAGACATGGCGGTCTACGATCCGATCGCTCTACCGAAGGAGAGTGTCTTCAAGGAGGTCACGGCTTCGCACACGGCTGACGAAGACACCGTCACCGCAATCGGCGACGGGCATGTGGATAAATGGTCGAGTGGAAACAAGGTGACTCGCTGGACCAGTCGAGGCCAGCCGGGCAAACCTCAGACGGTCATCGGTCGCTTCGTCGAAACAAAGAGCATCCGCAGCGTTGGCGTCTTCTGGATGGATCGCTGGCAGGGCGATGTCAAGTTGCCGAAAGAGTGGTCTCTCGAAGTCGAACAGAACGGCAAGTGGAAACCCTTCGCACTCTACACCACCGACAAATACGACATACGAGCCAATCAATTCAACGTCGTCCATCCGGCCGCACCGACTGAATGCGACGCCATTCGAATCAAGATAGCGGCACGGGAAGATACCGCTGTAGGCATCATTGAAGTCCAGGTCGCGTTTGAAGAATAGCGTCGCCTGATGGCGAAAAAGTCAAAAATATGGATGGGCAGATCGATGCGCGAGTCCACAACAAGCCAGTTTTCTGCCCGCACATCTTTTTGCCCCTGGTGCGTTGTCAAAGATGTATTTTGGGATAGAGGGATGTGAGTTTGCAGCGTGCGTCATCGTTCTTCAGTCGCTGACCAGCGTCACTTTGTCACAGTTGGCGAAGCGGACATCCAGATGCGCCGCCACTTCCAGAGCCCAGTCGGATTTGCAGCGGTGTTCGCGGGCCGTGGCCTCACGCCAGCCAGCAAGTGGCTCACAGAACATGAAGACCGAGGCCGTTCCCGCACGTTCGTATTCATAGTCGGCACGTTTCGGATGGTCTTTGGTGGCGGGAATCACCTGACGCGTTTCTTTCACCAGTTGGACCGGCTGCTCGTCCATGCAGATCACCGAATGAGACGGATCATACGGACGCGCGTAGACTTCCAGAACCTCTTCCATGCAGGCCACGAATTCCGCGTCGGCTTCCGGGGGGATGACCCAGTACTGGATGTGACGCTTCGTCATGTCGTTTTTTGAGCGTGGTGCGCATGGTCTCGTGGGCCGTGTCCTGGTGCTGATTTCTCGGCCGGTTTGTCCGGTTTCTCGTCTGACCGACAGGTGGCGGAAGTCATCATGATGCTGCCCAGGCACCAGACTGCGATGGTTCGATTCATGGCTTAACCTTTCCAGATTCGTCGGCATGATATCCTGGTGATGTGAAAATGCGCCCACCTTCCTCGGTGGCATGTGGTCTGAATTGGCCCGAGGGAATTTCCTGATCGTGTTGAATCGGACCACTGGACTGCGTATTACCTCTTAACGATGTCGTTGCGTCTGGATAATTCCACCGGAGATGCTCGTGCACCGAGCTGTCGTCGAAGCTCTGATCCCGGCTTTTGTCGCTTTGGCGATCGGGTTCGTGCTGCTGCGACTGGTGCTGCGAATCAGCGGAGCCAGGCTGAACCTGAAACGCATTCGACGGATCCACTCGTGTGAAACAGGGGCCGTCCAGTCCCTCGCATTCGTGCTGACGCTGCCGCTATTCATCATGATTGTGATGTTCATCGTGCAGGTCAGTCAGCTCATGATGGGCATCATGGGCGTGCATTATGCGGCCTTCGCGGCCGCCCGTGCGGCAACCGTCTGGTCGGCGGCCCGAGTGAACTCTTATCAGGCACCGCGCGAGTTTGAGAACGTGCTGGAACCGCCGCTCTCGGCCGGGATGCCGGCGGAACTGCTGTTCGACGGAGACGGCGCCGGGCAACTCCAGCCGACCGCCTCGACGTCGTACAAACTGAATAAGGTGTTTGGTGCGGCCGTGACAGCCGTAGCTCCGGTGGCTCCGTCGCGAGCAGTTGTCGAGACGGTTGACTGTTCCGCGTGCGGCGTCAAACCGTCAGCTGTGAGGGACTGGTATCTGCAGCTGGTCCCGTCGTCTGCATCCAACGGTCGTATCCCGCAGCGATTGATCAACAAGATGTCGTATGCGTACTGGAACACGCGCGTCGACATGCGCTTTGTTGACAGAGACACGCGAGAAGGGCCGACCTACAACCCGCGGGAGCTGATTATCGTCGACGGGTCGCCTGTCATGACCGGTCCCGGCGAATGGCTGCGTGACTGGACACCGCACGAAATCGGCTGGCAGGACCAGCTCACTTTGACGGTCACACACGACTTCGCACTGCTGCCCGGTCCCGGACGTTTCCTCGCAAAGTACATCGTGCGGGCGGATGGACGAGCTGACACGATTTCGCCGCGAATCGCACTGCAGGGCACGTTATCCGACAGTGTTCCATGGACAGTGCCCACATACACAACCCAGATTTCAGCTTCGGCCACGCTGACCAACGAAGGCTTCAAACCTCTACTGGCTTATGAACAGGAACTCGAATAGCGAGAGTCGATTCACGTTTGCACGTTCTGCGCAAGATCGTGTTCGGCAAGGCTCTGCGCCCGTAGCCAGGAGGTGGTTGAGGTTCGTGGCGTTTCTTGACGCTCGACTGCGACGCCTCAACAGCGTGCGCTCAGACGAACGTGGCACGATAAGCATCATCTCAGTCTTTACTCTGCTGATGTTCACAATGCTGCTGATCATGATCGTCAATGTCGGCACTCACATCGACGACAAGTTGAAGATGCAGAATGCGGCGGACGCGGCAACGTATTCCGGTGGCGTTGTTCTGGCTCGCGGAATGAATGGGCTGGCGTTTTCGAATCATCTTCTGTCCGACGTCTTCGCCATGACGGCCTTCCTGAGAGAAGGTCGTGACCGCAATGCGGAAAACCTGGTTCCACCGATCCTTGAAGCGTGGCGTGTGGCAGGGGACACCCTTTCACGAGCCCCCTTCCCCAAATTCGCTCAGCTCGGCCAGGCGATCATCAACAAGGTGCCGAAAGAACAGGAAGCGGTCACCGCTTACGGTGAACTGACTGCGGGAGCCGCGGAACTGAGCCTGCCTGTCTTTGAGCACATTCTTGAAGCGCAGCTCATTGGCGAGTTCCAGCGTGACCTGCTTGAAACGCTGCCGCAGGTCGCTCAGTCGGTTACAGACGAAGTCGCAAGACGTCACGGGCTTATAGGCCGCAGCAGTCAGGAGGGCTCGAGTGCCTCGATGTCACGGTACGAAGCAGAACGCGGGCGGCAAATCGGCGTGCTGTGGCGGACCAACGTGATGCCGGTCGCTCTGGCTGACGAAACAGATCCGCTGACTCGCACCATGCCCGTTGTCGATCCTGACCCGTTCCAGTTGGATTATCCGCAGCTACTGGATGCGGACAGCTACCTGCAACAGGCTCTGGAGCAGCGGCGGGACCTGGCCACGCTTTTTCTCAACCGGTGGAACTTCGACCGACTGCGGCTCTTTAACTACGACGTCAAGATGTCCGCGTTCTTTCCCATGTGGCGCATGGCAACCTGCGGCCAACTCGAACGACTGCTGAATGTCGAGTATCCGGTCACCAACGTGCCCATGATGCTGCGTCGGACACAAAGCGGTCCGGGTATGGAGGAGCTGATTCAGGAGGCGGAACTGTACGACCCGAATCAGCCGCTGAATCGTCGACGCGACGATCACTTTCCCCGCGTGATGCGCAACCTGAGGGAATTGACCGACCTTGATCAGTATGTGGAAGACAACTTCCATTTTGTGGGAGCTGTCTATCGGAAACATCGCAAGGAACTTGGGCCAGGTCTGTTCGAGAACCCCCTCTCAGAAACGGCAGACGCGCAGACGTTCTCGCAGATTTATCTATTCGTCCCGCGGCCACGGAAGATTCTGGTCCACATTGGCGAAGGCGGTGGCGGCGATGATGCCGATCGGGCCATCAATCTGGGCGGCACGTTCGGCTTCACAAGCACGATCGAACTGGAGCGTAACGGACCTCCCGCCAACGACCCGCCTCCGCCGGTCAACACCCTTGATCGCGTGCTGCGTGAAAGATGGGTGCTGGAGAATTATCCAACTCACTGGGACCTGCTGAATCAGAACTGGATGGTGCAACTTGTCCCGGCAACGGTCACAAGTCTGCCGGAAGTACTGCAGACGAATCCCGGCGGCGAGGTCGCGGGACTGCGAATGCCAAACTATGGCGAGACCGAAAACAGGATGCTCAAACACGTGACAGCGCACTGAGAACAGCTCTCCTATGACGAATTCATCGGCCAACCTGAGGCAGGCAAATAGTTCAGCCAGTAGCCATTCGCGCGCCGGACTGGCTCCGCTGGAATTGACGCTCAGCCTGCCGATCATGCTGTTCGTGATGGGGTTGATGATCATCGCCGGGACAACTGGAGCATGGAAAACCCGCGCTGTGACAAATTCGCGGCAGGCAGTGTGGCGAACCCTCTGGCCTCGAGACGGTCATCAGGATCCGAACCCGCGCGGCTGGCCACAGGCAGCCACGATGATTCACGATGAAGCCCGCGAGCTGATGGACGTTGATCCATTCGTGAATCATGAAGTCGTCCGCGGACAACCTTTGTCAGCACCGACTGGTGAATCGCTGACTGTCGAGGAAGGCCTGTTCGATATGCAGGAAGATGTCGTTCACGGGTTTTCCGAGATGGAGCGTGGGTACCCCGTGCTGGGCAACATGGGCAAAGGCCAGATTCACCTGAAGCGGGAACACCCGATTCTCGATAACCGCTGGCAGTTTCGCGAGATGGGACTGTCATCGAATCGTCAACGGCGGATCACATTCATGTATCCGGCCGACAATGAGCGGGCACTGAGCCAACTGGTGCAGCGTTACCACGATGCGGCACTCGACATTGTCTACAACTCAGACAACCCGGCTCTCGACACTCTTGATAACGATGTCGAACTGAAGGCACACCAGCCGGGCGGAC
Organism: uncultured Planctomycetaceae bacterium; assembly: GCA_964431285.1. Taxonomy (GTDB): domain Bacteria; phylum Planctomycetota; class Planctomycetia; order Planctomycetales; family Planctomycetaceae; genus CAUZFZ01. The sequence goes on along the minus strand of CAYSJO010000668.1, from coordinate 3,477 downwards.
TGCCATACGATTCACCTTACGGAATCGGTCGTGCGCCTGATTATCACATTCCTTTGGGGCGGCCACGGGCGGGATTGCTGAATCCGGACAGCGTCTGTGCCGACGACCCGCAGCGGCTGTCTGATGATGTCATGCAGCCGATGGTGGGTGAGATTCAGGGGCGTCCGAATCTCCCGGGACTGGCTAATGCTGGTGTACCCGGTCGGCTGACTCGTGATTTTCTGAGGATGTACAACCGGCATCTGGATTTCATCGAACGACTGCTCGACCAGCTCGAGGATCCCGGGACGCCGCCAGATGTAAAGGCCCAGATCGCGTCAGCACTTCCTCAGATCCTGTCCGATAAAGAGCAGTTGGAGCAGAAAGTCGAGCAGTTGGAAGATTTCCGGGACATGATCCAATAGGTCGATGCGTGTCAGAACCGGAATCAGCGCCTGCCGAGTCGACCCCGAAACTGTCGCCCATGCAGCGGGCAACGCGACAGATTTCGCGGCGAACGACCGATCTGATGGCGATCGCCATCGTGGTGATCGGCGTCCTGACAATCAGCGGGCAGCTTAGCGACTGGTGGTCAACCAACCCTGCGGATGTCATGTCGACGGTTGAGTCGGCAACCGATGTGGCTGGCACGCAAGTGAACTGGGGCAGTGGTGACTCTGCGGTGCGACTGGTCGCGGGCGACTTTCCCGTCCAACTGGAACGTCGTATCGAACGTGGAAGTCAGGATGAAATCGAGGAACGGCTGTCGCTTCGGTGTCAGCACATTCTGAACGTCAGCACGTCAGATTCCATGCGAGCTGTCGAATCGATGTTCGCAACTCAGCGTCAACTGCTGGAACAACTGGCGGAGCTGCAGCCGCTGCAAAGCAGCCCGGGCCAATGGAGTGTTTACCGCGTCGATCAACCAGGCAGCTACCTGCCGGGCTGCGTGCTGATTGGGGTCCGCTCGGCGCCTGGTGACGCAGGCGACTCGGAGCAGTTCATCGCGTGCTGGGCAATCGCAATACCGCACGATGAGGATCAATGGACGACTTTTCTCTTCACTCCGACATCCGGACAAACATCGTCGAGTCCCGTACCACTGCCGGCTGATGCCGAGCCAGTACTGTCGTTGAGAGCTCCATCCGGTGACGAGCTGAGCGTTTTTCGCAGTCGCGAGGGCGCGGCAGTGAATGCGACGGTCTGGAGGCGGACAATTGAAGACGGCCTCACTCAGACTGGTTGGCAGACCGTCCGGCTCTGGCGACAATCACATTCCGCGTGGACGCTGCGAGTCGAACGCGAATTCGACTCGGGTCGGTCGGCCGCGATCGAACTTTCCCTGCGAGAAACACCTAACGGACGCTTATCTGGTATCGTCAACGTGATACAAAAGCAGAACTAACAACCCGTTGAAAAAGGTAACCCGACGCGTCAGCGAGGGATTGAATCCTCTGTGCTCGCTGGTTTTCGTCCCTCGCTAACGCGTCGGGTTACCATTGACTCCGCTTTTCAACGGGCTGCTGACACTGAGTCGGTCTTATAGAAAGCAGCAATCGGATGAAGGGTGTGACTGGACTGATCATTGCACTGACGCTGGCGATCTCCGGCGGCATCTGCAACTGGATGTACATCGCCCGGCAGGCGGACGGTTACGAACGTGTGTCGTTTGTCAAAGTCGATGCCGATCAGATCCGCGTGGGCGATCGATTCAAGCGAGAGCACTTCGGCAAAGTCGACATCCCGAAGAACAACCTGGGCAACCTGGAAACAGTCGCGGTGAAGTGGATTGATCTCAGCACAGTGATCAATCGAGTGGCGTCGAAGAACTACGTCCGCGACCAGATCATTCTGCAGGACGACCTGACGACTCCGGCCAGCGGCGACCTCAACAAGAAGATCGGACCTGACGAGCGAGTGATGTGGCTGCCCGTCGACCCGCGTGGATTCAATCCCCAGCATGTGAACCCAGGTGACATGGTTTCATTCCGCGTACCCAAACTTCTGACTGGCGGCCCTACGCCGGTTGCGTCCGATGAGGGTGACGAACCGGCCTCGGACGAGATCATCGGACCGTTCCGCATCCTCGCGCTGGGAAACCGAAAAGGCGATCCACAGATCGGCAAGGCGTATGGTCAGCGGTTTGGCTCTGAGAACGTCCTGGCGATCAGCGTGAAGGTTCGCGGTACCAGCCTCGAACCCCGAGCTCAGCGCATTCTGGACGTACTGGCGACGACGAACTTCAAGGGCGTGCAGGTCCTGCTGCATCCGTCGACCAAGAGCGAGTAGACCTGTGAGATGACAGCATCGGCGACGAATCCGGAAGGGCTTCCGCAGCGGTGTTCCATCTGCGGACAGGACGTGCGAGCCTGGCCATCGGCACCACTGGATGATGCCCCGTGTCCGCGCTGTGGTTCATTGCTGATCTGGTTTCGGGATGCGTTGTCGCAACGGCTGGCGGAAGGTCTCGGCGTCTCTCCAGACGGAGACTACGAATCGTCTCTTGCGGAATTACGGATCGACTCCCTGGACATCGTCGAACTTGTCATGGAAATCGAAGAGGAATTCGGCATCCATATCCCCGATGCCGACTACGAAGGCATGCGAACTATCGGCGACTTGATCCGGTGTCTCCGCCGTAGACAGTTATGGCCACCACAAGTCTGATTGGACCCGATTCCTGGAGCTTGCCCCAGGTTTATCCTTCGCCCTTCGCGAATCAACTGGCCGCCGGACCCAGGTTCTGTCCCTGAACAGTGGTGGCGATCATTCTGAGACATCAGATTCAGGTGTTGGGACATTCAGAAAGGGATTCAACTTCAGTCCGCATCTGACGTCATTCACAGACTCGAGATGTGGACTCTAAACGCCTGTCAGATCACATGGTTATGCCGTTTCGTATGAAGTTCCATGCCAGTCATCGATCGGCCAGGTCAATTCTGCGTGCAATCTGCAGGTCCTGCCCGGCAGTCAAGACCTACTGTGCGGGACATCAATTTTGATTTGTCGCATTTAGTGCCCGCCCTCTGGAATCGCGAGCTGCCGCCCAATGTAGCTGGCACTGATACGATGGCGATGCACAGCGTTGCTTCCGCCGTGAGGACACGGAAGTTTGCCCTCTTCCAGTCGCTTGCCCCACTCCTCGTCGCTTTTCGGACAACTGTCCTTCTCGATTTTCTTGAGGGCAGCCGTGATTTTCCCCTTGTTCTTTACGTTCTTCGCTCCAAGAGCTTTCTTCAGTGCTGCCCCGTAGTGGTTTCTGTTCTTCTTGCTTCTTCCTGAATGACAGACCGTGCAGCGCGCCTTCTTGTTCTTTTCTATTACCTTGGGATACATGTTCTCAAAGACAGACTTGTAGTGTAGCGGTTCAGTTGGAACTGGAATCGGTGTCTGGTCGGGTTAGCATGACCTGACTGGAGAATGATGCCATGACTCAACGAACACGTCTTCACTTTTCTGCCGAACAGAAAGCTCAGATCGTCAGACGACATCTGCAGG
>CAYSJO010000667.1:0-1543 GCA_964431285.1 uncultured Planctomycetaceae bacterium | reverse complement strand
CCGCATGGCCGACGGCCGCAAAGGAGAAGAGCTGGACGGCCGTCTGACTTTCTGGGTCTACCGACTTCAGGCTGACTCCGAGCTGGTGATCGACATTAACGGCAGAGTTGTCGATTCAGGCCACATTCGCCGTGTTGCCGCCGGCCAACGTCGAGGCGGAGTGCCAGGTCAGCGGATCGAAATCTCGCTTGCCGACTGTCCACCGTTTCGAGGGGACAATGAACTCGGGATGACTCTGAAGACGCGGCCAGAAGAGCAATCGCCGTGGATGGAAGAACTCGAGATCGTCGTCATCAACGCGACCGCCGAGAAATAGGCGATGCCACCTTGTCAGGCTGCTTCTCTGATCACCCTTACTGCGGGTCCGCCGGCACCTTACGCCAGCACTTCAGCCCGGTTCAGCATCAGTCATTCGCGACGGTACAGCGAAGCATGTCAACGTTTCGCCGAGGTAGACTCCGCTTGAGTTTGCAATTCGAGAATTGCATCAAGCCGCATCGCACGGTGGTAGTCTTTCAGAGCCAGGTCAGTCTTACCCAACTGTCGCCACGCGTCGCCGCGGACAGACCATGCGCGCGTTGTCGCGCCGGCTTGGATAGCCGCGTCACAGTCTTCGATTGCCGCCTGAAACTTTCCGAGCGTCAGGTTCGCTCTGGCCCGTCCCGCGATTGCCCGAGCCATCCCGGGCTCACAATTAAGCGCCTGACTAAAGGCGCCAACAGCAACGGCTGGACGACCCATCCCGTTGAGTATGTCTCCGAGTTTCGACCAGGCATCCGCGTCGTCTGGCCGATACTCGAGTTTTCGCTGCTGCGCATATAGTTCGACCAGGCGAAGAATCATGTGTGAGTCCTGGCGGGCTTCTTCGGTACGCCCGAGTTCCATTAGTGACTTGTGGCGTAGCCAGTACGAAAGGGCTGCATCCGGCTCTTCCCTGACAGACAACGTGATTGCTTCAATCGCTTCGTAATGTCTTTCCATCCGCTGCAGTCCGATTCCCAACAGACGTCGGGTGTTATACGAGTTGACCTCGCCATCCAGCATTTCTAGGGCGTGTTTCGCGTCCTGTGTGGCTCCGCGGAGTCTGTGATGCTTGAGACCGAACGCGCCGCGCGAGTGCCAGGACGTCAACGCATCCGGAAACGTCTCAACGAAGAGGTCGGTGAAATCCGGTGTTCCGCCCCAGACGCCGAACGGCAGCTTCTGATCTTCGGCCAGCTGATGCACGTGGCACAGCACAACGAAGTGCTCCTGTGTCTTCGGCTTGAAGTTCCTCAGCCATTTCAGCGACGTCTCAGCTTCCGCATCGTCCGGGAACAGCACGGCGAGCTTGAGTCGACGCAGCCATGGTTCGGGATCGTCGGGCAGCAGACGACAGGCGACGACCAGGTCTTTGTGGGACGCGTCGAAGCGATTCAGTGTCAACAGCAACTGCCCGCGGTGGAAATAGTGGCGCCCGATGTCTGGCTGCCGCTCAATCACACGGTCGGCCAGTTTGACGGCGCGCTGCTTTTCGTCGCGATGCCATGTCGTCTGCAGCCGC
>CAYSJO010000666.1:0-8778 GCA_964431285.1 uncultured Planctomycetaceae bacterium | reverse complement strand
GCGTCGCCCGCGACGTCCTCGTCGATCTTCGACTCGTCCTCGACCGTGGTGTCGGTCGTCAAACTCAGGTTAGTCAGGCCGCTGCCCTCTGCCACTTCGACGTAGTACGTTGTTCCTTCAGTCACAGTGAATGGCACCAGCCCGTCATTGTCGTGATCTCGAGCGACACGAATACGAGTGCGTCCGGCATCTGACGATTCGTCCGTCTCCCCGAACACAAGAATGCGACCCGGTGCAGTCCCGTCCTCCTGCCCGATCTGAAGTGCGGCACTGCCGGATACGGTGGCCGTGAACTGAAACACATCCACATCGGACTGGCCGTTCACCTGAAACTGGCTGCTTCCTGAGCCGGATTCGTCCAGCACAAACTGACGAGAGTCCGGGAACGTGTTGCCGACGTCGTCCAGTTCGAAACTACTGGTCAGTTGAAGTTGATATGCCCCGGTCGTTCCGCCAAAAGCGGTCGCTCGAACGTAGTACGTCTCGCCGGACTTCGCATCGAATGTCGCGCGGCTGTTCAGTCCCTCTCCACCATCATCATCAACCAGAATCAGCTCTTCACTGCTGCTCAAAATCTGTAGAAACGGATCGAGGGAAGCGGCCGCATTACCCGTCAGATCAATGGTCACCACCGAGTCACTTGCCGGTGTAAACCGAAACACGTCGGCGTCAGCTTCGAAGTTGATGACTCCACTTCGTGCACCGCTGCCCTCACTTGATAGTTCGATTGCGGTCGTTGTGTCGTTCAGGACATCGGTGAAGTCGTCGGCACCGCTTTCGAGCGTGACAACGTATCGACCAGTGCTCGTACTGAACGCGCCGGATTCCACGTAGATCGTGTCGCCCGCCGTGACCACGACCGTTGCCACACTGTTCAGGCTAAAGCGGTCGTCGTCGTTCACGGCCAATACCTGACCCGTGCTGTCGAGGATTCGCAGAAAACTGTCAATCGAACCGCCACGAGTCGCTCGCTGGCGAATCGTCAGCAGTCCAGTTTCGCTCGCCTGCACCTGGAAGACATCAACGTCTCCCGTCAACTCGATTTCGCCGCGCAGTTCGGCAACGCCGGCTGTCGCATGTGCCGAAGCAATGTCGTTACCAAAGTCATCTGTCAAACCGGCCTGTGATTGAACCTCCAGAACGTAGCTTCCGGCCGACTGTCCGAAGGCGCCCGCTTCGATGAACAGGGTCTCTCCACCTGTGGCCAACACCGAGACTCGGCTGTTCAGACTGAAGCCGTCATCGTCATTGGCGGCCAGTTGATCGCCATTGGAATCGAGAACTCGCACAAACGTGTCGAGAGGATTGCCACCTGCAGATCGCTGGCGAATAGTCAGGAGGCCCGCACCAGCAGGGACAATGCGAAACACATCGCGATCGCCGGGACGTTCGATATTTCCTCGACGGAACAACGAACCGCGTGCATCCAGGTTCAGAGAGATCGCATTACCCACGTTGTCGCCAGCGTCGTCGGTCACTGGAGCACCGGTCGACACGATCAACTCGTAACGCCCGCGACTGCTGCCGAAAGCGCCTGCTTCGATGAACAGCGTCTGGTTCTGCAAAACCGGAATCTGCAGTCGGCTGTTCCGACTTGCACCGTCGTCGTCATTGAAGGCCAGTTCCGCACCGGTTTCGTCTCGGACCCGCAGCAGGCTGTCCAAGCCACTTCCGGGGAAGGACCGCTGACGGATATTCAGAAGACCCGCCTGGTTCGTTGTCACCTGAAAGACGTCACGATCGCCGGAGAACTCAATGTTACCCAGACGTTGACCTCGCCCTATTGGGTCGAGTGAGAGTGGCGATGCGTCCGCGGTCGTGTTGCCAAAGTCGTCGGCGATCGCATTGCCTGGTTCGATGTCAATTCGATAGGCGCCCGTGCTGCCTCCGAAAGCACCAGCTTCGACAAACAGCACATTTCCAGCCGACACAGGAAAATGCACCAGACTGTTGAGGCTGACTCCGTCATCATCGTTTTGGGCGATGACGTTCCCTTCGGCATTCAGAACTCGCACGAATGTGTCGAGCGGACTGCCGGGTGTGGCTGTCTGAGTGATTCGCAGCAGGCCATTCTGAGCTGTTTCGATGCGAAACACGTCTCGGTCGCCAGGGCCCTCGATGGCACTATCAACAAAGCCTGCGCCCGTGTTATTCAGTTCGAGTGTTTCGGCGTTTTCGAGGTCGTTGCCAACGACGTCAGGAATGATCAGCGGCATCTCGAGGATTTCTGGCGGTTCAGCATGGAACGAAGCAACAACCTGATAGTCGCCAGTCGTTCCACCGAACCCTCCGGCTTCAACCAGCACAGTGCTGCCGCTCTCTACGGGTACCTCGATCAGACTGTTCAAGCTCACGGCGTTGTTATTGTTGGCCGCATTAACGTCGCCAGTGGGAGTCAACAACCGCAGGAACGGATCAAGTCCACTTCCGAAATCGGCAATCTGACGAACGTGCAGCAGGTCGTCGTCAACGATGGGAATGGCAAATACGTCGACAGAACTGGGCGACTCAATGAAGCCATCAAACACGCCGATAACGACACCTTCGCCTGGCATCTCCAACGGTGGCGGGCCGGGCTCGCCAGGTCCTTCAAGCAGTTCGATATTCAGGTCATAGTTGCCCGTGCTGCCAGGCATTCCGCCGCCGGGAATGAACGGGCTGTAGTCAAAGTTGCCGAAGCCACTGACTCCGACGAAAAACGAGCCGGTATGTGGGGCGACAAATTCGAGCCAGGCATCCAGTGAGGGAGACTCTCCGGGCGACACGTTGTCGTCACTGAATCCCCGCTGAATGCCCGCACCGTCGAAGACTCGCAGGATGCTGTCGAACGTAAATCCGCCGGGAGTGTCGATGTCGATTGATACACGGTCGCCGGCAATCAGCTCCAGACGATACAGGTCGACGTCTGTGTTGGGAGATGGCGTGTCACCGATTACCGCCGAGTCAAAATAGAATCGATTCTCGGGATCGATATCCGTCGGCACAGCGTTTTCAAAAATGTCGTTCGGCTCAAGTAATGCAGTGGCCGTCAGGAGTGTTCGGCATTCCAGACTCTCGCTCGTCAAGGCCGTCGTCGTGTTCCTGCGTCGACGAACTCGTGGCGTGCGGGCAGCCTGAGTGCATGCTCGTCGGCTGGTGGCTTTGTGACTGCATTTTTTCAGCCAGACGTTTCCCGTAATCAACATTCTTCGCTCCACGCCGCAATTTCAGGGTGTGATTCTCAAGTTGCGGGAGTTCGCATTGCGGACGCATCCGCTGATTGGAACTCATCGCGCAACCCTAGGACCGACCAATGAAGCGGTCGGGAACTTTCGCGACTGAAACGCTGAGTGCGACGCAGATACGAGAGGATCCCTCCGCCAACGTCATGCGACGCATGATTGTCCGTTGGCACAGGAATGCATGGACGCGAACTGCGTTGATCACGTTTGGGAGGTCAGTCCCGTGACACCGGTCGACGTCTAAGCCTGCGACTGTGACCACAGAAAGCTGTACAGTCCGCCGGCTTCGACCAGTTCCGAGTACGTGCCCTGCTCGGCGATGACACCGCCGTCGAGCACGACAACCCGATCCGCAAGGGCCGCAGCCTTCAAACGGTGCGGAATCAGAATCACGGTCCGCTCTGCCAGCACGGCGTGCAGGTCATTCCACAGACGGTTTTCCTGCTCGTCGTCGAGTTCGTCAGTCGCTTCGTCCAGAATCAGTATCGAGGGCTGATTGAACAAGGCGCGTGCAATCCCGATGCGTTGCCTTTGAGAGCCCGAGAGCTCCATGCCCAGCGTGCCGACCATCGTGTCCGGACCCTGCGGAAGTCGGCTGATGAAGCCATCCGCTCCGGCCAGTCGTGCGACTTCCTGGACGGCGTCGGATGGCGCCGTCGGATTGGAAACAGCGATATTGGCTCGGACTGTGCCCGTTATGAGTTGCGTCTCACGCGTCGAAACGCCCAGGCATTCCCTCCATGAGGCCTGGTCGAATTCCGACAGGTCGTGGCCATCGACGCGAATCCGTCCAGACGTCGGAACGTGAAGTCCTTGAATCAGGCGTGCCAGTGCCGATCGTCCGCTGCCGTCCCGTCCGACAATCGCGACTGTCTGGCCAGCCGGGACCCGCAGACTGATCGCGGCCAGCACCGGTTCCTCGGCTGCGTTGTATTGAAACGAAACATTGTCCAATTCCAGATGACCTTTGATCGTGGCTGGTGAAACGGCGCCATGCGGATGGCCGGAAGCCGCTTCCAGAAGTTCTTCAATCCGGTTTAATGCAAGCCCGGCGGTCGCCCGTTCGGCACTCCGCCCGACAAAACGAATCAACGGAATCGCTGCGGCCGCAAGCAAAGTCTGCGCTGCGATCACCTGACTGGATTCGATCGTTGATCGATTTCCAATCCAGATGATCATCGCTGCCAGCAAACTCAGGACAACGAGCAGCGATTGAGTGCTGGTCGCAATCATGGCAACCCGCTCGGCGCGAGTGGCCACTTGATCGGTCGCGGTCAAGATTGCTTGGCGCACATTCGCCTCGGCAGCCTGTGAACCACAGATCCGTGAATCATCAACTGCGAGTTCGTGGATGAGAAATTCCGCGTGCGTCTGTCGAGTGTGTTGTCTGCAGGTTTCACCGCGTATGACAAGAGTAGCGACCGCTGCAGTCACGATGCTGATGGCCAGCCAGACGATACCCACCGTACCGGCCGATGGTACGAACCAGATCATCAGTGCGATCGCGGCGATGATGCCGAGTGTTGCATATTCCGCGCGAAGTGTCGAAATCACCAGCCGTGAGACGGCGTGCGCGTCGCTCGACCAGTCTCGCGAACCAGCAGTGCTGTGTGTTTGAAAGTACGTTTGAGGCACCTGCTGCAATGCGAACACGACTTCGCCGGTGATGTGTTGCCGGAACTGACGAATTCCACGGGCAACACACCACTCGCCAGCGAAGTACACAGCGCCGCAAATGAGAAGATCCCTTGCGATCATCCAGAGACTCGAATCATACGACGAGGCAATAACGAACAGACTCGAAAGTAGAAAAGTCTGAAAGTCAACGAAAAACAGGCTGATCCGGCCGACCGACTTCTCAGAGTTGAGCGAGAATGTTGCACGCTCATCCTCACTCTCATTCAACGCCCCCTGCTGGTAGAGACTCAGAAGACGCCTGAGGCGCACGTGAGTTGATGGTGGTGTTTCGTGTGTGGTCAGTGTTTCTGCAGGCGTCAGTAGAAGCAGTCGCCCTGTCCAGCCGGATTTGAATTCAGCCCGTGGGACTTTCAACACACCGCGAGCCGGGTCTCCAATGGTTACCAAATCATCAGCAACCTCAAAAACGACCACGTAGTGGAATCCCTGCCAGTGCGCGATCGCGGGCAGTGGCGCAGCCGCAAGGTGATCCAGATCCGTCTCGACACCCTGAACGCGGAAACCGACTTCATCCGCCGCAGCCGCCAGACTGAACAGGCTGGCCCCTTCGCGGCCGACGTTGGCAATGTCGCGCAATTTGTTGGTCGATAGGTATGCGCCGTAGCAGCGGGCGACCATTGCCAGAGACGCGGGGCCACAATCGGACTGATTGTCCTGCGGGACCCAGCGCCAGCGGCCAAACCAACCAGGTTGCGGCTTCCGGTTGCTGGCATCTGCTGACGATTCCGAGGCTGGGTTGCCGGAGTGACCAGCGGCCGCGGTCGTGCTCGCGTCGAATGTCATCGGCTGCAGCGCGAGCTGCTTCTTCCGTAGGGGACGGATTTCCGTCTCGGCCGTTGGGGTCGCCACGGAGGACTGTGGCTCGTCGAGTGATACAAACTGATCCGTCGTCCGGTACATCGCCAGTCGTCGGGCGAAACGTTCACGCAACCGAGGCGAAGACTGGAACAGGCTATCGAAGTCGTCTCGGCTTAGTGTGAAGCAGGGTGTTGGCATGTCGGCGATAACCGTTGCCGTGCGTGTGCGATCTTCAATCAGTGCCCACTCGCCGAAACACTCGCCTTCGCCGAGCGTACGCAGCAGTTGTTCCTGGCCATTCACTTCCTGCACAACACGAACCTGACCCGAGCGAATGATGAATAGTGCGTCCGCCTGTTCGGCTTCGCGAATCAGTGTCGCTTCAGCTGGAAATTCACGTTGTTCAAGACGGTCCAGTAGTCGGGTGACGTCACTCGATTTGAGCGTTTCCAGTACCGTGGCCGTGCGCAGGAAGTCTCGTACCGCACGTTCCTGCATGAAATTCTCGAAGTACCGACGGACTTGCGGAACTTCGGCCACCATGCGCTCGAACTCGGACCGTTCAATGCGAAACAACACTGAGTCTTCAGCCGCTCGCACTGTTGCGCTGCGCGGAAGGTCGTTGAGGATCGCCTGTTCGCCAAAGAGTTCGCCGACACTCTGAGTTGCCAGAGTGACCTAGTGCCCCGACTCGCTGCGTTTCAGGACCCGCACGCGTCCGGAGAAAACCAGCCACGCGTCGCGGCCGACGTCGCCTTCAGTGAAAACAGTTTCACCAATCGAGAACCGCCGCAGTTCCATGCCCTCGGCCAGACGCCTGCGAGACTCGTCGTCCAATGGCGAAAAGAGCGATTCACATTGCAGGAAAAGGACCAGTTGCTCGACAGCGAAATCGGACATAGGGCTCTGCGAGGCGTCAGTTCTGGTTGTCGTCGTGAATTGTCACTGTGATCTGATCTTCCGTGACCAGGTGCTCGCCGTCTTTCGATGTATTTGACGCGGACGTCTTTGGACAGTCCCCGCAACCACCAACGCGCGTTCCGCATACGAACTGCCGGAGTCGCAGCAGCATGTACACGGCTGCGGCAAAGACGCATAACAGCGTTACGACAGATTGCCAGTTGGCATCCGGCATAATGATCCTGGCGAAAGAAGAAGGGCAGATAAATCACAGTTGATTCTATCTGCCCTTTGTCGATCCTGCTTCCGTCGGCCCGAACCTATTTCCCGGAAGCCGTCTTACCGGACTTTCCGCGGATTTCGCGGTCGGGCTGACGACCGATCAGGACGTCGCTGAACTTCGACAGGTCCGTCCAGAAGGTGCCCTCGCCGGCGTACAGCATGTTGAGCTGAATGTCTTCCGGAAGTCCGGTCGCGAACACCCACTGGTTGTAGGCCTGTCCCGACCCGAATGAGGACACGGCCAGCTGAAACTTCTCAGCCTTTGCCTCTTCGGCCATCTGGCGAGATCCCGCTTCGGCCTGGCCAAGCAAACGAATGGCTTCGGCTTCGATCTCGGCAGTCTCTTTGTCGATGGCGGCAATCTTCTGCTGAGTCTCGGCTTCGATTTCTTTCGCTTCCTTAGTGCCTTCGGCCAGTTTGGCCGCGACCAGTTTGTCGGTTTCGACAAGGACTTCTTCTGTCGCCAGTTCCACCTTGGCTTCGGCTTCACGCAGCAGAGCTTCCGTCTCGGCGGTGATCTGATCCTGCTCGCGAGTCAGCTTCAGTTCTTTAGCAATGTTCGCCTGCTGAATTGGCTCGCGGACTTGCTGTGGGATGTAAATGTGCCGAACCAGTCCGTTCAGGACTGTGATTCCCTTTTCCTCCAGGACTTCATGGAACCGTGCGGACGTGTCCTGTTGAAACTGAGTTCGGGACTCACCCACCAGAAGTTCCACGGCGCCCAGGCTGGAGCCCATATTGCGGCAGATACTCTGAATCTGTGGGTCGACGACTTTCTGTTCGACAGCATCGACGTTGCCGAACTTGCGGATCACATCGGGAGCTTGCTCGGGCATGATGCCCCAGATCGCCGTAAAATCCATGCGGATGTCGAAGCCGTCGTTTGATGGAAATTCGATGCCGCTGTCACCATCCGCGATGATCGGTTCGCCACTGCTTTCGTGCATCGCGAAGCCATCCGGGCCAGTATGCAGGTCCGCTATGATGCTCAACTCACGGTAGCCAATGTTGACAACGTCGATTTGCTGCTCGCGACTGTTGATCGGGTAAATGCCGGGTGGCAACACATCCGTCTGGATGTCGGCAGGCTGCTCGGTGATCGGGTTTGCAGCCAGATTCGTCACGACACCGACGTACCCGGTCGGGATGTCGACCCAGCCAGCACGCTTGACCTGCTTGCCGTCCTTGCTGGCGATCGTTTCCTGTTGGACGGTTTGGACGTCATAGGCGTACGGGTTGATTCGATAACGTCCCGCCGGCAGGACCTTTCGAATAATCCCCTTGAACTGCGTGTTGCCCAGATCGCCGTCAACGAGGTACTCACCCTTCGGCAGGTCAGCGCCCATCTTGCTGACGACAACGCCAACTTCCCCCGGCTTGATGACTGTGTCTTCAAGGATGCGGCATTCCCACCACAACGGGCAGTAGAAGTGACGACCAGGCCCGACCATCTGCTCAACCACGCCGAGTTCATTTGGCGTTTGTTTTCCGTCTTCGACAGTCGCGAATTTGCCGTTCGCTGCCGGCGGTCGCACACCGAGGCCGGGAACGGGCAACGGCGGGCCCTTGTATCGCAGCAGCATGATATGACCCTCTGAAACCCAGTGATAATTCACCGTCCATTCGAACGTCTGCCAGCCGCCTAGTGGACTGTCAGGTCTCAATTTTCGGGTAGAGGCGTTTGAGTTTTGTTCTGACTTTGGCAGTCGTGAACTGCCAGTCCACTCCGGTCTGGGCGTTGTTGCGTTCTTCGGCCCGGGGCGTGGCGTGGGACTGGACTTTCGACTCGCTTTCCAGGCGGTCGGACATCGACTGGCGAGTCAACACGCTCAGCTCGCATTCGGCGATGTTCAGCCAGCTGCCGTGTTTCGGTGTGAAG
>CAYSJO010000665.1:0-28747 GCA_964431285.1 uncultured Planctomycetaceae bacterium | reverse complement strand
TGACTGTCCGCGTCAGCGATCGTGTCACCGATCTCCGGCTCCGGCAGGCCGATCAGTGCGACCAGATCTCCGGCGATCGCCTCCTGAGCGTCCACCCGTCCAAGCTTGTCGAACACCTGCAGATTGTCGACCTCCGCCATGACGACGGAATTGTCCGCTTTCAGCATCGCGATCCGATCCCCAGGATGCAGTTTCCCACTTCGCAGGCGACCAACGGCGATGCGGCCGACGTATTCAGACCACTCCAGAGTGGTGACCATCATCTGCAACGGATCATCGGGCCGGACCAGTGGGGCGGGCACTTTTTCGACGATCATGTCCAGCAGCTGATGGATGTTGCCGGTCCGAATTTCCGGATCGTCGGTGGCGAATCCTTCTCTCGCGCTGGCGAAGATGTATGGGAAATCCAGAGCCTCGTCGTCCGCTCCCAGTTCCACGAACAGATCGAACGTCTGATTGAGGACCTCATGGGGGCGGCAATCCGGACGGTCGATCTTGTTGACGACAACCACCGGCTTCAGGCCGGCTTCCAGTGCCTTACGCAGCACGTATCGCGTTTGCGGCCGGGGTCCTTCAAAAGCATCCACCAGAATCAGGACTCCGTCCGCCATCTGCAGCACGCGCTCCACTTCGCCGCCGAAATCCGCATGGCCCGGCGTGTCGATGATGTTGATCTTCACGCCCTTCCACGAAAGGGCGATGTTCTTGGCAAGGATCGTAATTCCGCGTTCCCGCTCCAGGTCGTTGGAGTCCAGGATGCAGTCCTGAGTCAGTTCGGCATCGCGGAACTGACCGGACTGGCGGAGCATGCTGTCCACAAGTGTGGTTTTGCCGTGATCAACATGCGCAATAATGGCGATGTTGCGGAGTTCGTCGCGTCGCATGGGAGTGGAGCCGAAGTAAAGGAGGGCAGTGCGGAAGGGAAAGTCAGCAGGGAGAGGTGAAAAAAAAGCCCCGGACAGTCAGCCGGGGCCCTCGGAGAGACGAGCAGTGTACCCGTCCTGGCTCAGCAGAGCAATTTCAACCGAGTCAACCGGCGATTGGGGACCAGACCACTGGATCTTCCGCCATTTCGTTACGTGCTGTTCGGTCAGAAGTGAATGTGAGCAGTTTGGGTCTTTATCTGTCAGATTAGACGGTGTCCAGCGCTGCGAGAGCTGCCAGGACAGCATTTGACGGGACAAGTTCCAAATCGTCGGATTCGTTGGGTTCCAGGTCCGAGATCGAGTCCGTTCCCAGGCCCCCATTGAACCGATCTCGAGATGCGTTCCCCGTCATGCCATCGTTGCCGTCACCACCGAAGATGAAGTCGACACCCGTCCCGCCAATCAGCGAGTCGTTGCCGTCTCCACCCAGCAGGGTGTCGCGACCAGTCATTCCGTTGACGATGTCATTGCCGTCGCCGCCGAACACGATGTCGTTTCCATTCCCGGCGTCAATGCGGTCGTCGCCGTCACCGCCGTCGATCACATCGGCTCCGCTGTTTCCGAAGATACGATCGTTGCCATCTCCGCCGGTCAGCAAATCGTTCCCGAATCTGCCGAGAATACTGTCGTCTCCGTCCTCGCCTTGCAGCTGGTCGTTGCCCGCGCCGGCGACGATTCGGTCGTTGCCACCTTGGCCATCCAGCGTGTCAAAGCCACCACCACCGTCCAGCGTATCGTTGCCCGAACCGCCCAGAATCGAATCATTGCCACCACCATTGAGCGAATCTCGCCCCGCTACCACCGACGACCAGGTCGTCAAATTCTCCAGCCAGAACAGTATCGTGACCGCTTCCGCCGCGAAGCGTGTTTCCCTGCGGTCCCATCACCACTGGTGGTGGTGGTGGAGGCGGTGGTGCCGTGTTGTTGACGATCCCGTCACCACCCAGCGCGGTAATCGGACTGCCGATAGCCATCGTGCGAATCAACGTGCCCTGGCGAGTGAACACATCGATGTTCTGAAATCCACTTGAGACGAGGTAGATTTCGCCGTTGATCCCGGCTACCCCGAAGTAGGACGTGGCGCCAGGTGTTCCGTGTGAGAACGTGAACGTGATCTGGCCTGTTACCGGATCGATTTCGTGGACTTGCTGGGACAGAAAGTCCGTGGCGACGAGTCGATCAGGTCCGTTTCCAACTACCGCGCCCAGACCGCCGATGATGTTGAAACCGGGATTGACACTGTCGATATCGAGCGTTCCGGTGATGGTGTCCGTGATCGTATCGAAAATGAGAATGTCGTTCGTTCCGAAGTTCATCAGATAAACGTTGTTGTTCAATGTGGCGATTCCATTGAACGACCCGGGCGTGAAATTGTCCTGGTCGCGAATCGCTCCCGTGTCGGGGTGCAGTTCGAAGATCGTTGAGTTGCCGGCGAGGAAGAAGACACTATTGCCGTCGTATGCGATGCCGTCCGGACCGAAACTTGTGGGTACGGGCGTCGCAAAACTATTGAGCTGCGCACCGGTATTGGGATCCAGTTCGACAATGTTGCTGCCCGTGGAAAACACTGCGAACAGTCGTAGTGGGTCGTCGTCCGTGATCAGAGCGGAACCTTGCGTCACGGCGACATTCACGCCGATTGCGTTGCTCAGATTCAGAAAGAAGAACTCGTCGCCTTCGATTGTCCCGTCGCCGATCACGTCGACGTTGACCGTTCGAGCCGTTTCGCCAGGCAGAAACTGAATGCTTCCGCTTGTGGCTACGTAGTCGCTGCCGGCGACGGCCGACCCGTCGGACGTGGCAAAATCGACTTGTTCAAATCCATTCGACGGGCGTGAGAGCGTGATTGTGAACGTGACGGGCGTCACTCCCGAGTCGCCCTCAGCCGCCAGAACAACACTGTCGACTGAGATATCGGGGGGGATCGGTGCCGAGGCCTGCAGCAGGTCATTGCCCGATCCGCCGTCCAGGATGTCCGCTCCCAGAAACGCGGTCAGAATGTCATTACCACCCTGGCCGAGTACCGTGTCGTTGTCAGACGACGTGCCCGACTGGACCTGCAGTTCGGAGAACAGGACATCGCTGCCGCCGCCGCCAAGAATACGATCATCGTCGGCTCCACCCGTGATCGTGTCGTTGCCACCCTGACCGTTCAGGACGTCCATGCCAGCGTCGCCGTTCAGCAGATCGTTGCCACGTGCTCCGCGGACCGTGTCATTTCCGGCACCCGCATCCACTGTGTCATTGCCGCCCTGGCCGTTGATCACGTCGGCTCCGTCGCCGCCGCTGATGCTGTCCGCTCCATTACCGCCTTCAAGAGTGTCCTGGCCGGTATCACCAATGATCAGATCGTTGCCAGTTCCGCCGTTAACGAAATCGCCATCCGCTCCCGCGAGGACCGTGTCTCTTCCCTGGCCAGCGAGAATGCTGTCTGCTCCGGCGCCCGAACTGATACTGTCCTGACCATCTCCGGCATCGATTGTGTCGGCATCGGCACCACTGGTGATCGTATCGTTGCCATCACCACCACTGAGCGAGTTTGCTCCACCGAGGCCATCGATCTGGTCGTTGCCGTCTCCGCCGTTCAGTGAGTCGGGTCCACCGCCGTCCGTGAGCGTGTCGTTGCCATCTTCACCAAAGAACGATTCGCCGAAATCGTCACTGCCGGTGATCATGTCGTCGCCGTCGCCGGCATCGACCCGGATTGTGGTCAGCGATGTGAACGCGGCGGCCGTCAGAGGACTCAGGTCAATGACGTTGTCCTGGTCGCCAGCGGTGATGAGCAGCGCACTGACATCAGATGCTGCGATGGGGGCGACCGTTCCGACGGGCGTGCCGCTCGCCGTCACCTAGACAGTTCCCGTACCCGCGTCCTGCTGGACGCTGACGTCTGTGCCGTCACCCATGAACAATGACAGCTCTGTGCCGACGAGAACACTGTTGATCGTCAACAGCGCTCTGCTCTCCAGCTTTTGAATGGTTGGCGGAATCCGTAGGTTGCAGCCACTACGGGATCGACGCGTCGAGCGGAGACGGTTCGCCAAATGACTCAGCCAGGGTGTGACCTTCATGTCATGACTCCATTTAGGGCTGGCGGGCCCGATGCTCCTGAAACCGCGGCTCATGCCTGCGGCGTGACGGTGTTCCTCATGAAACAGCGCCGACGATCGATTCTGCGCTACGCTTTGCGAGCGGGCGGAGAAATCCCTCTTGAGGAGTCAAATTGGAGTCACGTGACATACCGGGCGCGGGCGCAATCGCCACACGTGGCATAACCGGACTCCGACGTTCGGCGGAACGCTTCGCGCCAGTCTTAGGAACGGTCGTGCCGGCACGCAGACAACGTGCTCGCGAACCAACGCGGGCTCACGCGTCCTTACAGATTTCGCGCAGCAGCCTCGTGGCATAGGCACCCGCAGGAAGCGAAAAGGAAAGCTGCAGTCCGTCGACCGTCGCCGTTGCGTCGAGGTCGTCGACAAATACGAGCAGAGGCCGACGCGTCCCCGCAGTTAATCGACGAAACCGCTCGAATGACTCCGGCGTGAGACCGAATTCGTCCAGGACAAGCTGCTCACGTTCTGCCGCCTCACTGTCTGCTCGCTTCATCTTGGGGCCGAAAATCGGGCCAGTCAGTATTGTCTCCCGGTCATCAAATCGAGCCTGTTCAGTCGGCACGTCCTGCACGACGAACGGTCCGCCGGACGCGGCAACCTGCATGACGTCCCCGGGCAGAACGTGATGCGACAGGCCATCTCGGATGCGCGCGGCACCCCAGTAATTAAACAGTCGTGATTGAGCGGCCGAGAGCGCGAATCGCAGACAGTCCTTCCGGACTCGCCGGGTCCGTTCTCCGCACAGCAGTCGTAGCCCGAGTTCATCTGAGTCGTCGCGCGCCCCGAATCGCTGGTCACCGAACCAGTTGGGAAAGCCGACCCGTTTGAGTTCCGACACGATCGCTTCCGCGTGTCCCGCCGTCTCGTTCGAAACATCTCTCAGCAGAATGCGAAACTGATTGCCTCGCAGTTGACCGATACGCAGCTTGTTCCCATGACGGCATTGATCCAGCACTGCGATTCGATCGGTCGCGATCTGGTCCGCGGACTGAAAAGAGCGGGCCGGCACGCAGACAAACTGTCTCGTGATCGCAAAGCCGTCCTTACGGCCGGCTGTGCCAATCTGGTCACGCGAGATACCCAGCGCACCCGAAATGTGGTCGACCAGCGCAGGCGTCGACAAATCCCGCTTCTCAACCAGCAGAAACAGCCACTCTCCTTCGCCAGACAATTCGTAAGCCGGCAGTTCTTCCACAAAGAATTCTTCCGGAGACTGTTTGATCTTCCCGCCAATACCGGGAGCTGCTGTGAGATAAGGCAGCTCTGGAGTCAACGGGCTGCGCTCGTCGGACATGATGAGCAATCAGCCCTGCACTTTCAGCCGCTTCACAACGAGAATAACTCCGGCCAGCACCAGGCCTGTGGATGCGATCGCGATCACCGCAAAATCCATGCGCGACACGTTTCGAGACCGAGTGGGCCTCAGCACCTGTGACGGAGATTCCGGCGCCACGCGATACGTCGCACGGAATTCCTGATCCGGATTCGAACCTTCAGCAACCCAGCGGCTTTCATTCGCCGCTACCTGGGCGAACCATGCGTCTGCGTCTTTCACCTCGTCGGCCAGGTGTTTTTCAACGTCGGTCAACAGCATTTGGTCGTAGTCTTTTTCGGCCAGTTCCGGCGGACGCAGTTGCATCTTCAGGTATCGATCGGCCTTTGAACGATATGCCTGCCTCGCCTCGCCTTCGACAGCCTGGGATGCCCGCAACAAGGCACGCGTGGCAAGCTGTTTGGCGTCCTTTTCTCGGTCAAATGCAGCCACCAGAAGATCGGCCAGCGCCTCGAGCAGCACCGGCGATGTGTGGTCGCCGAAACGCATCATCCCGAGCACGCCTTTTCTCGCACGGCTCAACTCGTTGGCAACGCGACCTTGATTGGCTGAGGTTTTGAAGTCGATGTCGCGGGCACTCAGGACGAATGCTGCGAAGCCCACCGGAAAGTAGTTCTCGGGATCCGGTTCGAGCGGCAGGGGAATGGGGCCGTCTTCAAGTTGTTTGGAACGCACGTACTCGACCAGCAGCTTCTGGTATCGCTCACGGCCGAAATGGGCCTCGGGATTGATCTCCAGGGCTCGTACAATGTGTTTCAGTCCTTCTTCGAACTGACCGGAATGGATGTAGAAGGTGCCCAGGTTGGCTGCAGTTTCGTAGCGACCGGGGAAGAGTTCTTCGAGTTTCAGCGTCAACTCGATCGCTTTCTGCGTCTGTCCCGTCTTTTCGTACGCCACGGCCAGATCGTCGTACAAAGCAGGCTGTTTCTCGTCAGACGCGTTTTCCAGACGTGTCGTGCGGTCCTCGATACGCCACTCATAGAACGCCTTGGAGTGTCGCAGGAATTTGCCGACGATCAGCTCCAGCACGGACGGAAACTTCGAGCGTTCCATGTCAATCGTGTCGAAGTCCCACAGACACGCGTGCCCGCTCGGCGTCAGGATTCCAATGAGCAGCAGTGTGGCAATGGCTCGTCGATGCATGGTGACGGTTCCTCAAAATGACTCGACGGACTGTCGTCACAATTAACACAACGCGAATCCTGGTGTCGCTTCAACTGAGGACGTCAGAAACGACCCGCGATTCACGCGTCACACCGGTCAGAGTCTGGTCGAGGCCCTGATGGAAATAAGATAGTCGGCGATGGTCCAGTCCCATCAGGTGCAGGACGGTCGCGTGCAGATCGCTGACGTGGACTCGGTTTTCGACTGCCGCAAAACCCAGTTCGTCCGTTGCTCCAACCGCCTGGCCACCTTTCACTCCAGCGCCTGCCAGCCACATGGTGAATCCATGCCAGTTGTGATCCCGTCCGGGCTTGCCGACGCCTTCGCTGGTCGGAGTGCGGCCGAATTCTCCGCCCCAGATCAGCAGTGTTTCGTCCCACAGTCCCGTGCGTTTCAGGTCACTGATCAGCGCCGCGAACGGCTGGTCGGTTTCGGCTCCGTGTAGTCTGTGATTCGAGATGCAGTCGGTGTGTCCGTCCCACGTGTCTTCGATGTGTCCACCGCCCGAGTAGAGCTGGATGAAGCGAACGCCCCGCTCGATCAGACGGCGTGTGATCAGACACTTGCGACCAAAGTCGGATGTGACTTTCTCATCGAGTCCGTACATCGCTCGGGTCTTTGCGTCTTCTTTGTCTACATCGACGGCGTCGGCTGCGGCAGTCTGCATCCGCCAGGCCAGTTCGTACGACTCGATGCGCGCCAGCAGCTCGCTGTCTACCGGACCCGTTACTCCACGCTTCTTCACATGCTCGCTGTTGAGCTGTTTGAGCAGGTCAAGTCCCCGGCGCTGCGTGGCTTCGGTCGTGCCGGCTGGAGTGGCCAGATTCAGCAGAGGTGGCCCCTCGCTACGGAACATCGTGCCCTGATAAGCCGCCGGCATGAACCCGGCTGACCAGTTCGAGGCGCTGCCAATCGGTCCGCCACGCGGATCGGTCATCACGACATAGCTCGGCAGGTTTTCGTTTTCGGAACCCAGGCCGTAGCTGAGCCACGAGCCCATACTCGGCTTGCCGATGATCACGTTACCCGTATTCATCTGAATGCAGCCCGAGGCGTGAGCTGCCGTGTCCGAGTGCATTGATCGGATCACACACAAGTCGTCCGCGTGATCGCTCAGGTGCGGATACACGCTGCTGATGGGCAAGCCGCTTTCTTTGTGCTTGTCGAACTTGAACGTTGTCTGCGCGAGATACCCGATAGCACGGCCATTCGATCCGACTTCTTTGACATCGCCGCTGTAGGATTTGCCGTTGAATTTCGTAAGAAGAGGCTTCGGATCGAACGTGTCGACCTGGCTTGGTCCTCCGTTCATAAACAGGAACACGCAGTGCTTGGCCTTGGCCGGAAAGTGTTGATCTTTCGCGGCCAGCTCTCCAGCAAACGCTCCATCGCGGGACAGCAAATCCACCAGCGGTAACGAGGCAAACCCTGCGCCGGCCTGCCACAGAAACTGGCGGCGTGACTGCCCGCATGGAGTGTGATTCGGAATGAAACGGGAAACAGACATGCTACCGCTCCTGGATAAACCCAAACAGTTCATCACCGCAAAGCGCCGCGAAGGCTGATCAACCGAGCTGGCTAGAGGTTATCAGGATCGTTCGTGACTGACACGACAAACCGACTCTGGCGTCTGTGCAGGTAGAAATGTGGCACTGCTGCTTGCGTCGGATCCGTTAGTCGGCCAGCTGACTGCTCTCTTCTGATCCTCGATCCCGACTCATTTCACTCGCGGCACCCACGTCGCTGCCTGTAACCGGAAGCAGACGGTGTCTCATTCGGGTAAAGGAAGGGCCTCGATAAACGGATATTCAGGGCTGGCGAGTCCTTCCTTCAAAAAGACCACCAGATCACGCTTCTGCTGGGCAGTAAGCTCGAGTGCGTACATCTTCTCGTCGAGCTGGGGATTCTTGATCCCGCCTTTGTCGTAGTATTCGACGACCTGCTCCAGCGTCTTCATGCTTCCATCGTGCATGTACGGGGCCGTTCGCGCAATCTCCCGAAGTGTAGGTGTCTTGAAGCTGGACCTGTCCCCCAGACGGCCCGTGACTTTCTCACGCCCCTGATCGGGCGTCTCAAGGTCGGTGGCAATTCCGATGTTGTGAAATGCGCCATCCGTGAAGTTCGGCCCACTGTGGCAGGCACTGCAATGGGCCGCGTTAAAGAAGTCCTCCATTCCCCGAGCAGCAGCCTCGCTGAGTGCGTCCTTCTCACCAAGCCTGGCGCGGTCGTACGGGGCATTGCCCGACAGGTTTGTTCGCTCAAATCCAACGATCGAATCGGTGACGCCCTTCAGTGTTACGTCTGTCCCGAAAACCAGCTGGAACTGTTCACGGTAGCCTGAGATCGCATTCAGCTTCTCCAGAAGAACTTCCTCAGATGGAATTCCCATTTCGTTGGGATTGAAGATCGGACCAGTCGACTGTGCTTCAAGACTGGCGGCGCGTCCGTCCCAGTACAGTAAATACTGGTAGGCCGCGTTAATGATGGTCGGGGAACCTCGGTCGCCGACCTGTCCACCGCTACCCGTTGCCGTGGCTTTCGCGTTACTCCATCCGGCGGCCGGGTCATGGCACGTTGCACACGAGACCGTATTGTCGAGAGACAGTCGCTTGTTGAAGAAGAGCTGCTTGCCCAGTTTCACCTTGCCCATCGTCATCGGGTTGTTGCTGGGGGATACTGAACGATTCAAGGCCGACAGGAATCTTCACCTCATATGTCTTGTTCGATTCGAGTCGTCGGGATTCTTCTGCCTGCCGCATGATCACAAATGTGGCGATCAGACCGAGCGTGACTAAGCCAAGCACGGCGGCCGTTGCGGGACGGCGTTTCATCCAGCGGATACAGCGTTCCGATTTGCTCGTCGGACGCGCATCGATGGGGTCGCTGTCCAGGAAGGACTGCAGGTCATCAGCCAGTGCTTCGGCACTCTAATAGCGCCTTGAAGGATCCTTCTCGAGACACTTCAGGCAGATGGTCTCCAGGTCGCGATGCAGATTCGGCTGGATTTTCGTTGGGGGTACAGGCTCTTCTGTCCGAACTTTGTGCAGTGTTTCCATGACCGTCTCACTGCTGAACGGCGAGTGGCCGGTTACCAGTTCGTACAGCATGGCCCCCAGCGAATACGTGTTGGGCGCCGGCGTAAGCTCCCGGCTGACTCCTGCCGCTTGCTCGGGCGCCACATACATTGGCGTTCCCATAATTGAACCGGCCCGCGTCTGAGGGCTGTCCTCGTTGCCGAGCCTCTTAGCCAGACCGAAGTCAGTAATCTTCAGCAAGCCGTCGTCGGTCAACAGGATATTCGCCGGCTTCAGATCCCGGTGGATGATCCCTTTGAGGTGAGCGACATGAATCGCCCGGGCCAGCGATTTCACCATTTCAACCGCCTCGCGGGCGGGCTGTGCCTGTCCGTTGACCTTGTCGCTCAGACAGCCACCGTCAACGAATTCCATCGAAAAGAACGGCAGACCATCGTGTTCACCGATCTCGTAGATGTGCAGGATGTTCGGGTGATGTAACTGGGCGACCGCCTCGGCTTCGGTCTGAAAACGAATCAGATACTCCTGATCGGCATTCGCCCCGGGAAGAATCATCTTCAGGGCGACAGTGCGCTTCAGACTGAGCTGCTGGGCTTTGTAGACGACGCCCATGGCTCCCCGCCCAAGTTCCGCGCTGATCGAGTAGTTCGGCAGTCGGGAATTCCTGTCTGGGACTCACGCGACCTGCACTCGCCGTTTCGGACATCCTCACGGTGTCCTCGAGGGGTTGCACTGGAGGGCGACTGCCATTCGGAATGGTCGGGTGCGAGTTGTCATCGGGAATGAATGTTGGGCGAGAGGACGACTCCTCTGATGCCGGCTCATTCGGCGGCAGTTGGATGAATCCGCCGCTGCCGTCCTCGGGAAGCTCATGCGTTTCGAGGGCGGTTGTGTCGTCATCGTCTTCGACGTCGATCGCTGACAAACCGGCAATGACTTCGTCCATGGACTGGTACCGGTGATCACGATCTTTGGCCATCATTCGGATGTAGATGGACTCCAGTTCCTGTGGGATGTCCGACCGCAGCGCACAGAGCATGGGAATCGGTGCGTCGCGGTGGGCCAGCAGGCGGGTCATCATCGAGTCGGACGCGTACGGTGCTTTGCCGGTCAGCAGAAAATACAGCGTGCAGCCCAGGCTGTAGATGTCGGCTCGATGGTCGGCCGTGCGGGCGTTCATGGCCTGCTCCGGAGCCATGTAGTCCACCGTGCCCATCATGCTGCCCGTGTTGGTCAGTCTCTGATCGTCGTCCCCGGGCGACGGACGCATCCGCGCGAGACCCATGTCGAGGATCCGCACGACTCCCTTCTGATCCAGCAGCAGGTTGCCCGGCTTGATGTCCCGATGCACGATCCCCTGCTCGTGGGCGCAAGCCAGTCCGCGGGCCGCCTGGCAGATGACATCGATCGCATTCGTAACCGACAGCGGAGCCTCTTGCCGGACGCGCGTGGAAAGGTCTTTGCCGTCCACGTACCGCATCACCAGATAGAGGCTGCCGTCGTCGAGTGTCCCCGCGTCGTAGGCCGTGACGATGTTCTGGTGTTCGAGCAGCGCCGCCGCCTCAACCTCGCGTTCGAACCGCTGCCGGACTTCTTCAGACTCGGTGTAGGTGGGCAGGATGAATTTGATCGGGACCTTGTGGTCCATCTTTCGGTGCCGGGCCTTCAGCACATAGCCCATACCGCCGCGACCGATCTGATTGATGACCTCGTAATCCCTGATTACCAGCGGCGAGTTGCGTTTGCCAAGAATCGCCTCGGCCTGATAGCCCGTGATGATGGACGCTTTCGTCAGGTGTTCTGCCAGTTGCTCGTCTGTCAGTCCTGGCGGAATGGAATCGCAAATTGCGGCGATGGAATCCCCAGCCAGTCCTGAATCTTCGAGTCGCTGCAGAAACTGCGAGTCGCTAATGCAAAAGGCACTCAAAATGTCTTTCAAATGCGGGAATCATTGTGGTGTCACCACGCAAATCACGAAAGTGAGTGAACAAATGCCTCACGATTCACCGCGTGCGCCGCAGGCGCGGTCAGTACGCCTGTTGGGAAGCAGCATTATCTCCGAAAAATACAGAACAACCGCGAACCTTCCCCTGGTTGATCCGGTCAGACGGGTAAGGAGAGGTTGCAGTCTGTTTCATCTGCAGGCCACAATACTCTCAGTGACCGCTGTGTCGGTCGCATCACTTTTCCCTCGCAGGAATGATATAGCCTGGTTCTCGGAAGAGTTCGGGAAGGTTGGGCTCAAGAGGGGAAACGGTTCTGACGAATGGAATGGATATACGGTCCGTCAGAACCGGAGTCGCGGACATAGCACGTCGCGGCTCGAACCATTTTCTTCCAGACGCGGGAAGAACCCGCAAGAAGGTGCTCCGATGCGAAACGTAACAATCAACAACACGAACACCCCGATCAACCTCGACATTACTGTCGATGGCATTCTGGCTGGTGGCGTCGTTGCCGGTTGCGTCACGCATTGTGTGAAGCGCCTGTATCGCCTTTGTAAACGCCTGGGACAGATGCCCGCGCTATTGCAGTCGGGGTCATCGAGTCAAAGGTCAGCATGGCAGTGGTTTAGAAGCCATATGCATGCGGAACCAGCGACAGCGATGCCTGCGGCGGAATGCTTAGCTGCGCGGCCGTTCGCCATAGCTCACTCCTGAGCTTCCGCGAACTCCCCGACGGCGATCTGAAACTTCAGATCAAAGTTGGAAATCAGGTCAGCAAGGCAAAGCGCTGCGGCCAGTCGCTCGGGTAGCCGTGTGGTTTTCCGTGTCGTCTGGGCGCTGCTGAGTTCCGCCGCTGCTGGTCGCCCCGGCCGTTCCGCCTGCGATCTCCGCTGCATCGCCGTCTGTTCTGTGCGTCAGGCTTCAACCTGACAAATCGCATAACAGGCAACTTGCAACGGACATCGATCGCAGACGAATGCGGCCATCCATCAGTCCCCGGAATTCCGCCAGGCAACTCGAATGTCTGATTTGAAGTCTCAAGTTCAAATCACGAGTCAGCTGGCTCACAGAAACCAACCGACCGAGACGCACTCAAACCAACATGCATGGCGTCGCGTTACAGATAAAGAGGAAGCGAAGATGGAAGACACACGAATGATCGCACTGGTTCGATTGGCCCAGACTGGCGACCGGGAAGCCTTCGGTGAACTGGTCGTCGCGTTCGAGCCGACTGTTTACAACGTCGTCGTGCGGCGACTCCGGGATGCCTTCGACGCTCGCGAACTGACGCAGGAGATCTTCATCCGGGCAATGCGGAAGTTGTCGCAGTTGCGGGAGCCTGAGCGGTTTCCCGGCTGGTTGCGGCAGATTGCCGTGCGGATGTCGATCAACCGGATCGTCCGACGCCCGAAGGAGTCGACTGTTGAGTCGACGACTTTCGACAGCGTGCGAGCGGATACGACCTCGCCGCTGGACGGCGTTCTGAAGACTGAACAGGCCGAGCAGTTCTGGGGTGGTCTGCGGACGCTGAAGGAGCTGGATCGGGACACGCTGATCGCGTTCTACATCGAAGGCCAGTCTCTGGCTCAGATGTCGGACTCGTTCCGCAGCCCGATCGGCACAATCAAGCGGCGACTGCACACCGCTCGACACCGGCTGAAGGAAGCGCTGGGCGACTTTCAGCCCGTCTAAGCCAGAGTCGGACGATGTGTGCTTTCCAGCTCTGGAGACAGAGTGTGAAACGGAATCTGATTGAGACACAAACCGTCGTTCTTCGGAGCGGCGGTTTGTTTTTGCGCCGCCGCAAACCTCCGATCCCCTGTCTGGCATTCCCCAAAACGGTGTGTCGCATCCGACCTTGCTCCAATAGACTGGTCGTATGTCACAGGAGACATCATCCCCTGACCTCAGTCCATCCCTGCCGGAAACGCTCACGCCGGCGCAGGGCGTGCGGTTGTGGCTTGATCAGATGGAATGTGCCGAGCAGTTTCTGATCGCCGGCCTGTCGAGAGAGGTTTCCAGTGAAGACGAAGTCCGCGAGAAGTACCGCGAGTGGTATCGGCAGACCATGGACGAGCATGACCGGACTGTGATCGAAATGATGCGGCAGTTCGAACAGCGTCAGGAATCGTCGTGACCCCGAAAGCTGTCCTGCGGACTCTCGACACTGTCTGGTCGATGCTGGAACCGGTCGGCCTTCCCATGGCGGTTGTGGGCGGACTGGCCCTGTCGGCCTGGAAGCATGTCCGGGCAACTCAGGACGTCGACCTTCTGATCGGAATCGGCAACTCGAACTCGGACGAACTCCTGCAACGGCTGCTGCCCGCCGGATTTCGACCAAAGCGTGACCCGCCTGTCATCCCGTTGAAAAACTCGGAAGTGCTGCAACTGCTGTATGAGCCCCCGAACGTATTCGTTGATCTCCAGATCGATCTGCTGCTGGCGGACACGGAATACCACCGTGAAGCTTTGACGCGACGCATTCCGCTGACGCTGCCGGATGTGCGGCGTGAGGTTTACGTCCTGAGCTGCGAGGACCTCATCCTGCACAAACTGATCGCGGGCCGCATGATCGACCGTGCCGACGTGTCGGCACTCCTGCGAGCCAACCGCACAGAGCTTGATCAGGACTACCTGCAGCGCTGGGTGATATCACTCGAGCTGACCCGCGATTACGCGGACGTGTTCCGTGAGACATTTCCGGACTGAGTGATTCGTAACACGGCCGGCGCAGACCAACCCATTGGCGGGTCTGCATTTGGTGGGCTGCAGCGTCAATCGCCTGGTGCTTGACTGTACACGGGCTAAACTGCCGCCCGATCCAGCTCCGTTGTGGAAGCGGGTCATACACTGGGACTCGGTAGCGCGCGAGGTGATCTGTGCGGTTCGTTGCTTTGACTTTGAGCATTCTGGTTGTTGCGAGTCTGACCGCCGTGGGGCAGGACAGTATGGACGCGCAATTCACGGAGCTTTCGAAACGCTTCATTGACGAGTTCACGCGTCTTTCACCTGTCAGTTCGACTGAGCTGGGTGATCACCGCTTTGACTCTCAGGTCGATCAGGTCAGTATCGAGCAACGAAATACGGAGGCGGACTTTTACCGGCGGTATCTGGCCGAACTCGGAGAACTCAATCGCGACCGTCTGTCGCGGCAGGCGCAGGTTGATCACGCGTTGCTCGAGCACGCATTGAACAAATGGCTGTGGGATCTGGAGACACTCGAAGAATGGGCCTGGAATCCGTTGGTCTACACGCGGCTGGTGGGCGGATCGATTTACGGACTGATGGCTCGCGAGTTTGCTCCATTGGAGCAACGACTCGCTTGTGCGGCTAATCGTCTGGAACAGTTTCCGCGACTGCTGGAACAGGTCCGCGCCACGCTGGTCCCGAAGCGCGTTCCGCCCGTCCATGCCCAGACCACCGCAAAACAGAATCCCGGTGTGTTGCGGATCATCGATCACATGGTTGAACCGCATCTGGCGTCGCTATCAGTGGAATTGAAGCACCGGCTGATGCGGTCAATTCGATTGGCGCGAGACGCGGTCTCCGAACATCAGAAGTGGATCGAGTCGACGTTAGTTCCACAGGCTGCTGGCAACTTTCGAATCGGACCGAAGCTCTACGATCAGAAGCTGCAGTTCACTCTCCACAGTCCGATGTCTCGGGACCAGATTCGTGCCCGGGCCGACAGCGAGCTGCGACGAGTCCGGCTGGAAATGTACGAGATCTCAAAAGGAGTCTACGCAAAGGAATACCCACTCACCGAGTTTCCGGACGATCCGACGCGTGCCTATCGCCAGGCCATCATCCGGGCAAGTCTGGAACTGGCCTACGCCGATGTCCCGCCCCGAGATGCCATCGTCGAAGCGGCAAAAAGCTCGCTGAAGACAACGACTGAATTTGTCCGCGGACACGAGCTGATCACCGTGCCCGACGATCCGCTGGAGATCATCCTGATGCCCGAATTTCAGCGGGGGGTTTCGGCAGCGTATTGCGATTCACCTGGTGCGCTCGATGTCGGACAGAAGACGTTTTATGCGGTGGCTCCCCTGCCGACAGACTGGACTAACCGGCAGGTCGACTCGTTCCTGCGGGAATACAACACTCGATCGCTGCACAACCTGACGATTCATGAGGCCATGCCGGGGCACTTTACTCAACTCGCAAGAGCGAATCGGTTTCCCAGTCAACTGCGGGCCGTGCTGCAATCGGGCGTCTTCATCGAAGGGTGGGCGTGTTACACCGAGCAGGTCATGGTTGACGCCGGATTCATGGACAACGCCCCGCTGATGCGGCTCATCACGCTGAAGTGGTATCTGCGATCGATTGTGAACTCTCAGATTGATCAGGCGATTCATGTCGATGGAATCAGCCGGGACGAAGCCATGCGGATGATGGTCGAAGATGGATTTCAGGAAGAACGGGAAGCTGCCGGCAAATGGGTGCGGGCTCAACTCACGTCAGTGCAGCTCTCGACGTATTTCGTGGGACTGCAGGAACACCTCGACATGCGCCGCGCGGCCGAGGCCGAATGGGGCGAGAAATTCACACTCAAGGGCTACCACGATGCGGTCACCGAGCACGGATCACCGCCAATTCGTTTCGTGCAGGCCCTGATTCTGAATCGCGCCATCCCTCATTGAGTGGAGTTTGTGTCCGTGAGCCAGCCGGACTCTCCCGACCGACGCGACTTTGTGACTGGACGCACATTGCGGACAGACTCTGCAGCAACGGATGCGGACGTCGGCGATGCCAGTGCGGTCGGCGAATCGGTCGAGATGCCCGGGGCCGGGCCGACCGTTCGGCTCGCGACCCGAGCGATGGCGTGCGAGTTTCAGGTCATGCTCAATCCCGGCCCGGACAGCATGCTGGCAACCTGGCGGGCGTCCGATGCGCTCGAACTGATCCATTCTCTCGAAGACCAGATGACCGTCTATCGCGAGCACAGTGATTTGCAGGACATCAATCGCAACGCGGCGGACGGGTCGGTCGTCGCAGAAGGTCGTCTGTTCGATCTGGTTGGACTGGCTCTGGAGATCGCCGATCAAACGACGGGCGCCTTCGATCCGACTTCGCAACCACTGGTCCGTTTGTGGAGGCTTTGCCGCGAGGAGATTCGTGTTCCCGCGGAGGATGAGGTCGCATCCGCTTTGGACGTGAGTGGTGTCGTGCATGTACAGCTCGACGCCACGAAAAAGTCCATACGGTTCGACCGACATGGCGTCGAACTCAACCTGAACGGGATCGGCAAGGGATACGCTCTCGACCGGGCGGCCGAAGTGCTGCTTGACAATGACATTTCCGAGTGGCTGCTGCATGGCGGTCGAAGCAGCGTTCTGGCTCGTGGGGATCACAACGGATTGGGCGGGTGGCCCGTGGGGATCGGGAATCCGTTGTTTCGAGAGACTCGGCTGGCAACGCTCGTGCTTAAAGACCAGGCCATGGGGACGAGTGGATCGGGGACGCAGTTCTTTCGCGTCGAAGGACGTCGGCTTGGGCACATCCTTGATCCACGCACTGGCTGGCCAGCTGAGGACATGCTATCCGTGACCGTACTGGCTCCAAGTGCGGCCCAGGCGGATGCGCTGGCAACGGCGTTTTTCGTCCTGGGGGTCGAAAAAGCCCAGGAGTGTTGTGATACTCTGGACGGTGTCGGTGCGATTCTGATCCCTAAACCTCAGCGTGGCCGGCACCTGCGACCGGTCGTCGTCGGGATTCCAGATGAACAGATCTTCTGGGATGTGCAACAGGCCCGTCCTGATGACAGCGATTAAGGACGTCGCCCGTTGGACCGAGGCCGACGAGGTCCATCCAACATCCCCACCAAAGTCCACTCCACGCCGATTGCAGACGCCTGTCTGTCCCACCCGGCGAATTACGTTTTCAACGATCCTTCCCTGATCACTTTCTGAGTAATCCCGGTGAACGAAACGCAAAGAATCACGCCCGGCGCGGCCGTCCTGCTTGTCGTGCTGCGGCTCTCGATCGGCTGGCAGTTGATGTACGAGGGCCTGTGGAAAATCAAGACGCTGAAGTCGCCCACACCGTGGACTTCGGCCGGATTCCTGAAGAATTCCCAGGGACCGCTGCGAGGCGTCTTCCGCAACATGACTGGCGACCCGGATGGGCTGTCATTGCTGGATTTCGACACCGTCGATACGAGCTGGAATGACTGGTACGGCCGATTCAACGCCCACTACCAGTTGAGCGAGGGACAGATTCGCTCGATGGATCGCCTGCTGAACGGCGCCCATTCCATGGTCGGCAAACGCAAGGCTTACGCGGAACCACTCAAGGCGCTGCCACTAGGAATCGAAGACCTCAACGCGGCGACCAGGGTCTCGAAAAAAGTTGCCTGGTTCGACGTCAAAGCGGGTCGACTGTATGTCGATGGTACGATATTCATGAAGCTTGGCGAGAAAGCGAAACTGGATGCGGCCGTCGCTGGACGTCTCGACGACGAAGACAAAAGTGACGACGTCGCTGTAAAGGCGTATCTCAGGGCAGTCCAGCGAGTTTTCGATCGCCAGAAAAAAGGCATGGGGTTCAGAGATCGTTTGCGGGGCGCGTTGAAGGGCAATCCGGAACTCGTGGGAAACGAGGGCTGGCAGCGGCTGGGCAAAAATGACCAATACCATCAGACGCTCAGCCGTTATGAAACACTTCTGGCCGAAGCCGACCAGGACTTCGAATGGGACCACCTGCAGAAGACGGCTCAGGGCGTGTCGAGCCTTCCCGGAGTGGCAACACTTCGGGCCGAGCTGACCGCGCCGATCAGAGCGCTGGATAACGAACTGAAGCTGGCGGCTCAGAAACTGCTGACGCCCGAACAGCGAACCACGGGGCCACCTTCATCCGGCGCTAACGCTCAACAAATCGTCGACAGCATGACGATCGCCGGGCTGACGATTCTCGGTCTGCTTCTGATCATCGGGCTGGGGACGAAATACGTCGCCATTGCCGCGGCGTTCATGCTGTTCAACTTCTATCTGGCCATGCCGCCGTGGCCCGGAGTGCCTGAAGCTCCCGGCCCGGAGCACAGCTTTATCATCAACAAAAACCTGATCGAAGTGATCGCGCTTCTTGGCATCGCTCTGATGCCGACCGGACACTGGTTTGGTCTCGACGGAGTTATCGCAAATTGCTGTGGGCGAAAGTCCGATGCAGAATTCTCAACGGATGTGGCCACGGATGAGTCAGCGACGGCCGATGCGGAACTGGAAGCCAACAAGAGCCCGTCAGAGACGACTGAAAGTTTTGACGTTGCGACCTGATCGCATCTCCTCGTACTGCTCCTGCTCAGTACAATAATCCGTTGTGCGAGTCAGGAGATCGGACATGGAACACTCAAACTCAATCACTTTCATGGGCGACGTCGACACGGCCCGTCGCATTCTGATGGCGAATGGATTTGCCCTTGTGGCGCACGATGACGTTTCGATGGAATTCACCGGGCCAGGTATGCAGAGCACAAAGCAGAATCCGATTCTGGGAGCTTCACGAATCACACTCGAAGTCGATCGAGAGTACCTGCGGCTTCACGCGGAACTTGGCGGTGTGGATCAGTGCGTCGCTTCCTGACATATTTCCCTCTGGCCATGTCAGCGGGATTCGTCTTGTTTTTCGGCGTCTTCATGGGGTTCGTTTTCGGTCAGCAGTTCGGTATGGGATTTGGCGTGCCCTTCGCGGCAGGCTGGAAGTGGTTCCTGTTTGTTGTTCCGATCGCGACGGCCAGCCAGTCTGGCGCCGTGGCCAGTCGTTGCGCCGTTGATGACCAGGGCCATTCGAAAACGAACAGAACAGGCACTGGATACGCTACTTAATAATATGGCTGCTACGGATCACCGGACTCGCAGCCCAATATCTGTTTAGCGACCCGCCCTGGCTGGACGCTGAAACAACGACACATACTGCATTGCCAACACGGGAGACCTTGAAATGTTGCTGACACAGGAACAGGAAAAGATCGGTCGCGAGAACTTCAACGAAGCCGTCGGTGTGAGCCGGCGTGACTTCATGAAGACGGCGGCCGTTACGACAACGGGACTCGGCGCACTCTACTTTGGTTACAAGAAGCTTGAAGGCGACCCGGTTCGCGTTGCCTTCATCGGAACTGGTGACGAAGGCAACGTGCTCATCAATGAGCACCCGACCGACTACATGAACATTGTCGCGATTGCGGATCTCCGGCCGGCGAATCGCGAGCGGACCTTTACGGGATCGCACCCTGTCGCTCGACGCGGGCTGAACGCAGTGCTGGGGCGTTCAAAGGCGGCTGAAGTCAAAGTCTTCAACAACCATCGCGAACTGCTCGACCAGAAGGATGAGCTGGGACTGGAAGCGGTTGTCATCGCCGTGCCTCTCAACCAGCACGCCCCGATTGCTCTGGAGTGTATGGAAGCCGGCCTGCACGTCCTGTGCGAAAAGCTGATGGCTCAGAGCGTCACCGACTGTAAGAAGATGATTAACACTGCAGACGACAAGGGGTTGATGCTGTCCGTTGGTCATCAGCGGCACTACAGCGTGCTGTACGACAACGCTTCGTATCTCGTAAACGATTTGGGAGTGCTGGGGGACATCAAATTCATCCGAGCTCAATGGCACCGCAACAACAGCTTTCCCAACAGCGACGCCTGGCAGAAATGGGACAGCTCTGCCAGGGCCGACCGCGAATTGCTGACCAAGCTGGAAAAGTCCGGTGAGCTGAAAGACCTCGGCTACGAGACGGCTCGCAAACTGATTGACTGGCGCTTGTACAACTCGACCGGCGGCGGATTGATGGCTGAACTCGGCAGTCATCAGATGGACGCGGCCAGCATCTTCCTCGGCAAAGTCCATCCCCTGGCCGTTCAGGGATTCGGCGGTAAGAACTTCTTCGGCGTTAACTGGGAAGAAGACACGGACGACGGCAAGAAGGCGTTGAAAGGAGTCGGCCCGGAATCCGCATGGAAGGACGATCGCGACATCGATGACCAAATCTTCGTGACGTTCGAATTTCCCGGCCGCAACCATGCGAAGAATGAGCGTGACGTCAGCGTCGTGACGTACTCGTCCATGAACACGAATCGCTGGGAACCCTACGGTGAGGCTGTCTTCGGCAGTCGCGGCACGATTGTTATGAAGACCGAGAAGGAGGCTTTGCTCTACAAGGAAGCCAGCAAAGACAGCCCAGGCGGAACGGAGCAGCGAATCTGGGTTGTCAGTAACAAGGAAGGTGGCCCGGTGCTCGACACTTACGAAACGAGTGCTCCGTCGGCAGCGGCCAATAACGCTCAGGCCGGCATGGGCGAGAAGATCAGCCGAGGCTATCGCGAAGAGATGGAACACTTCTGCTACTGCATTCGTACGGGCAACAATGAGTTGCGGTGCGACGGTAAGGTGGCGATGGCAGATGCGATTATGGCTTTGACCGCAAATCTGGCGATGAAGCACAAGAAGCGGATTGAGTTCAAAGACGAATGGTTCGATCCAAAGAGCGAGGCGGCCCCGGAAACGGACCCGGATATCGTCGGTTGATGCTCGCCCCTGATTGAGACAGGCCCCCGGCCGTCATTCACAGTCGGGGTGCTTTTCTGGAACCACCATGGGACGCTGGCCGGACAACACTCGCTCGACCCTGACGACCGCGCTGATCATGTTCGTGGTGTTTCCCCTGCTGTGTCTGCTGGCATGGTGGTACGTCCGTGGGTGACCGTGGCTCCTGCTTCGGTGTTTCGCGGAGTTTCGGTTTGATTGATGATTGTCGAACGGTAATTTTTGATCTGCGAAGTGTCTGGAGTTTGGTCATCGGCATGAGTGTTGTCGACACCGCCCCACTTCCAGAATCAACACTCACCAATCGACAATCATCAACCAGTTCTTCCGCTGTTAATCCGGCGACACATGTTGGTGGGATACACGCGACACCGTTCTCAGAGTCTCAGTGATCCGCGTTCGCACGGCTTGAGAAAGAACATTCGTGACTGAATCAAAGAAAACTCCACTGCTGATCATCTTTGTCACAGTCTTCATCGACCTGCTTGGTTTCGGCATCGTCCTGCCCCTGTTGCCGAGATATGCAAAGGTGTTTGATGCCGGAAAATGGGAACTGGGCGCCTTGATGGCGTCGTTCTCTGCAATGCAGTTCCTGTTTGCGCCAGTGTGGGGACGTGTCTCAGACCGGATAGGGCGAAGGCCAATCATCCTGCTGGGACTGGCTGGTTCGACGATCTCTTATGCACTGTTTGGTTATGCGTCGAGTCTGGGTGGGGATGGGCAGATTCTCGGTCTTGGGATCCTGAGCTGGCTGTTCATCACACGCATCGGTGCAGGAATTGCCGGAGCGACGATCCCTACTGCTCAGGCCTACATCGCCGACACAACCGGTCGCAGTGACCGAACCAAAGGCATGGCTCTGATTGGTGCGGCATTCGGTATCGGATTCACATTCGGCCCGTTGATCGGTGCGATGTTCGTCTCGTCGGAACAGGGCGGTCCGCCAAGTCCTCATGCTGGCTACGTGGCTGCTGGTTTGTCCGGTGCGGCGTTTCTGTGGGCGCTGTTCAAGCTGCCCGAATCGCTGAAGCCTGGCGAGTCGATATCGGCGGGCGAGTCGCATCTGAAGAACCTTGGGGCCGCCTTTCGGCAGGCTGCCACCGGCATGATCTTGCTGGCAATCTTTTTGACGACATTCGCCTTCGCTCAGTTTGAAAGCACACTGTCGCTGTTAACCAAGGCACTGGGCGAGTCTGACAAGGACAACTTTCTGCTGTTTGCGTACGTGGGTCTGATCCTGACGTTGAGTCAGGGCATGATCATTCGGAGACTCGCGACACGGGTGTCTCCACAGAATCTGGCGCTGGGTGGAACCACCGTCATGATCGTTGGTCTGGGGCTCATTGGGCTGGCGGGACGGAACGGGTCGGTCGCGCAGCTTTACTGGTCACTGCCCATCGCCGTGATTGGTTTCTCAGCGGTCACTCCGTCGCTGCAGTCGTTGTTGTCGTTGCGGACACCAGCCGATCGACAGGGAGAAGTTCTGGGGACGGGACAAAGCATGTCAGCCCTGGCACGCATTCTCGGACCCGTGGCCGGCATGCAGCTGTTCGACGATGCCCATGTCGAGTGGCCGTACTGGATGGGCGCCGGCCTGATGCTCGTGGGGCTTGTCCTGGTGGCTCAGCTGCGAGGGGACGTCACCAGTTCTTCGGCCGACTCGGACAGCGACGAGGCTTCATCATCTGAAGCCTCTACCGGCAGCGGCGATGCATCGATGTGATTTGTCATTCGTCATCTGTCATTGGGAGATGACGTGAGCCTGGTAATGACAAATGAGAATTGACAAATAACTAATGACAAATTGACGTCCGACTTCGGTCGTGGCGCGTGTCCTGCCTATTTCGCTGCTCTCGGTATCCAGTGCGTGTGTTGCGGCTGGGACGCTGGTGGCACGCTGGGGATCACCATTGACGTCGTTGGTGCGGGCAACGTCGTCTGCACTTCTACTTCAGTTTCCGGTTCAATTGGGGGTGCCGGTGCCGGCGATTGGCCAGGGATCACATCACCATCGTACACAGGTCCATCAAAGATCGGTGCGGAACACGATGCACAAGTGGGCATCGGGCCGCCACAACCGCCACAGCCAGAGAACGTCGCTCCGCAGTCCATCCCGCCTCCACAGTTTGTGGCCATGCCGCCACATCCGCACCCGTAGGACGCTCCGCAGTCGTTGAATGACCGCGATGCACCACATGTACCTTTCGATCCACAACCGGAATCACCACATCCGGACGTTTCAGAGACGCACAAGGGGCAATGCGGGTCGTAGCCGCAGCATGTGGCGCGGCACCCGATCAGTGAAAACAGGCCAGCGCAGGCGACGAGGCAGTACAATGTGCGGTTCATCGGAATATCTTCCTTGATCGACTGGGAATCCGTATTTTCTTCCTGATCGTCATAAACTGACACAAAACTTGAACGATACTGCGGCCACAGGCTCGGGCGCGGACCAAAGCGAGGACGGCATGCAATGGGAGAATCTGGATACTTGGATTGCTTTGACCGCCGCGCTGGTGGCGATGTCATGTGCCGTGCCGGGCACATTTCTGGTGCTGCGACGTCAAAGCATGCTGGGTGACGCGCTCAGTCACACCGCTCTGCCCGGCATCGTTGCGGCATTTCTGTTCGCTCACTGGATGCGAGTGAACGGCTGGTTCACTGGCGAAGAAATGGGTTCGACCTTTCACGTGATCCTGCTCATCGGAGCGGTCGCTGCCGGGGTGTTGACCGCGTTTCTGACGGAAACCGTGCAACGGTTCGGGCGAGTGGAAAATTCGGCGGCGCTGGGTGTCGTCTACACGTCGCTGTTTGCTCTGGGTCTACTGTTTATCCGGCTGTATGCCGACAACGTCCACCTGGATGCCGACTGCGTGCTGTTCGGCACGGTGGAGACTGTTGTCATCGACACCGTGGGTGATGGCGATGTTCCGAAGGCATTGGTGCTCAATGGAGTGGTTTTTGCGTTGAACCTGACACTCGTGCTGCTGGCCTTCAAAGAGCTGCGTCTGACCACGTTCGATCCCGCGATGGCGTCCAGCGTTGGTGTCAACGCATCGCTAGTGCATTATTTGCTCATGGCGGTCACGGCCGTGACACTCGTCGCGGCCTTTCAGAGTGTTGGGAGCATTCTGGTGATCACAGTCCTGATCGCACCCGCGGTGACGGCATGGCTGCTGACGGACCGAATGCATCTGATGCTCATCCTGTCGATTTCCATCGCCGGACTGAGTGCGTTTCTGGGCCACCTGATGGCGATAACGTTTCCGACTCTTATATTTCAACCGCTCGGTTTTGCAAACGTCCGGGATACAAACACGGCCGGAATGACGGCTCTGGCATGTGGGCTGTTATTCCTGCTCGCGATGCTGTTCAGCCCACGTAAGGGTGCCGTGTCGCACGTTGTCCGACAGACCGTGCTTGGGTTTCGAATTGGCTGTGAGGACCTGCTTGGGTCGTTGTATCGAACGGAAGAGAGCGGCTCAGCAAAACGACAGCCACCAGTCGAAATCTGGTCGCGTGCGCTGCGCCCTGTCATGGATCGAATCGTGCTGTGGCAATTAACCCGTCGCGGGCTCATCCGCCCGGACGCAGCCGGATGTGAACTGACTGAGACAGGCCGTATCGAAGCCGAACGACTGGTGCGCTCGCATCGTCTGTGGGAATCGTACATGGCCCGGCATTTTGAGTTGCCGCCGGACCATCTGCACGACATGGCCCACCGCGTTGAGCACTATCTGGACGAACCCCTGATTGAACAGATCGACGACGAACTGCAGCAACCAGGAGAAGACCCACACGGGCGATCAATTCCACGTTCGAATCGTCCGTCCGACGATGCGTGATGTCGGTTTCTGCAGTAGCCATCTCGTTCCGTCGCATAGGCAGAGACTCGACGGGCAGCACAACGTCTCTGAAGGTCGGCGACCAACCATCAATCCGGCCATCCCAGCACTGCGTCACATGCTTCCGATACAGCGACCAGGCCGAGATCAGATTAGTGAGTACATCCAGAGCCTGTGACAACCTCTTACCCAGGTCATGACAAGGATGCGCTTGACCAGGCGCCGAGAATCCTTTTGACGGTTTTCTACACCAGTAATAGGTTTTTCTTCTACTGGTGTAGTATGTCGTGCCGCGAGTTGATTCAGGGAGGAATCAAATGGCCGGGCAGGTCAGGCTGGCTGAACTTCAGCTGGCAATCATGAATGTGCTTTGGGATGCAGGCGAAGCGACAGTTGCGCAGGTTCGTGAGTCGCTCGAAGCGGCAGATCGGCCGCTTGCTCACACCACGATTGCAACGATGCTGTCGCGGCTGGAGACCGAAGGTCACGTCGAGCACAGCAGCGAGGGTCGGGCGAATGTCTATCGTCCTCTGCTCCGTCGTGACGCAGTCAGCCGCTCGATGGTCTCTGATCTGGCCAGCCGGCTGTTCGCCGGAGATGTCACGCAGATGGTGGCTCATCTGCTCGCCGAGTCGGACGTGACTCCGGAAGAAATCACGCGGCTGAAAAAGCTCGTGCGCGACAAAGAAAAGGAGTTCCGCGATGGACAGTAGCCATTTCCATCTCGTGTTCGTCGACAGTGCTTTTGTCTTGAGCCTTGTGGCTTTCGCTGCCACGTACTGGCTGCACTCGACGCTGCTGCTCGGATCGGCCTGGTTTCTGACTCGAGCCGCGAAACCGAAAAGCCACTTCGTGTGTGAGCGAATCTGGAAAATGGCGGCGGTCGCCGGTTTTCTGACGGCGGCGATTCAGTTGGCTACGGGACTGGGCGTCTCACTTCCGGCCAGCTCAGATTCGATGGCCGACTCTGCCGTTACATCAGCAATTCGAAGCATCAACGAGGGCGTTTCACCAGAACTGCCGCAGCCGAAACTGACGGGCGATGAGGCGGAACAGCAGCTGGACACTTCCCTGCGGATGGTACAGAACTCGCTCAAAAAACTAGGCGACGGGTTGCCCGAGTCGCTGGCGGAGTCCAAAGTCGACTTCGAACAGATCCACACGGAGGCAGCTTCAGAGACACTCCAGGCAATTGATCCGGCGACGCTGACCTCGGTGACATTTTTGCCCTTGGATGTTGAATCACCAGGCGAGATTCAATCAACGAGTCCGCGTCCCGAGTTTGTTGCAAGCCCACTCAAATGGACTGCTCCACCAGTCGAGACCGCGCAGACCGCAGCACCAGGGCTTGAGAGTCGTTGGTCTGAGCAGGTTGCGGGTGGCCTGGTGCTCGCCTGGTTTCTGGTGAGTCTGCTTTATCTGGCCTGGCAGTCGTTGCGGTTTCGCTGGCAGATACGACATGTCAGTCAGGCCGCGCCTGCTCACTGCAAGCTGCTCGAATCGATCCGCGCAAGCCTTGGCGTCCGACGGCAAGTGCGACTGCTCAAGTCAGACTGCTTTGAAGAGCCAGTTGCGTACGGGCTGACTCGATGGACGATTCTCATTCCCGCCCACGTCGAAAAGCGACTGAATCGTGACGAACTGGCGGCACTACTTGCACACGAACTTGCCCATCTGATGCGTGGCGACATCGCCTGGCTGGTCATCGGTCGAGTGCTGACGACGTGCTTCGCGTATCAGCCGATGAACTTCCTGGCCCGGCGACACTGGCAGGAACATGCGGAATTCCAGTGTGACGATCGGGCCGTAGGCGGAAACGTCGACCGCCTGACACTGGCCCGCAGTCTGACGCTTGTTGCCGAGTGGCGAGTCGGTCGAAAGAGCTGTGCGGGAGTCGTCTCGGCGGGATGGGCACACTCACACGTGACGGATCGAGTCGAACGACTCGTTGCGGATGCTGTCCCGGATCTCTGGCGACGAGGTTTCCGACACTTTGCGATTCACATGGCAGCACTGCTTCTGGCGGGAGCGGTGATTGTGTTTGGACCGCAGACCGGCATCGCGGAACGACCGGAGTCGGGCGAAGAGGTCGCTGCTGAAACTTTGGCAGACGACTCAGCAGCAGACCCTCCAATGGACACTGAAGCGGGTGACGTGTTGACGGAGAGTGACTCCAGGCTAGCGAGTTCGAACGAGGAACTCGGGGAGTTGATACGCGAGATCAACGCATTCACCGATGACATTTCCAGGTTGCTCGAGGAGCTCCCGGCGATGGAGCCGGTGCTGGCTCAACTGGAACAGCAGCCCGAGCTGGCCGACCGCGTGGGTCAGTTGCGAACTCGGATCGGGTTACTGCGGAAACTGGCGGACGCGGGGCCTCGGGGCAGAGCCGCAGTCACGAAAGTCGACCCGGAGTGATTTAGTTCAAACAGAACTTGAACGGCAAGACGCCGATTCTTACCAGGAGAAATGGAATGACACAGACTCTTCATGACAGAACGTTGGCTCACGTCCGGCTCGTCGGTCAGAGTTTTCTTGTGCTGTTGGCGCTCGTGGGTACAACGCTGAGTCAGAGCAGTGGCAAAGCCAGCCCGTCCAACGCGGATGATGTGAGACCGGCTCGACCTGCGACGAATGGGACGTCGAGCAATCCGCCCGTCGCAGCGATTTGTGCGGTAAGTCGCCCGTGTGATTGGCTGGTCGGGAAGTTCGCGACTGTTCGGATTGGAAACCCAGTAATCGATTCCCGAGTCGTTGGCACCCACGATCGCACGCAACCGATGCCAGACTGGTTTCATAGGGTCGCGAGTG
Source organism: uncultured Planctomycetaceae bacterium (assembly GCA_964431285.1). Lineage (GTDB taxonomy): Bacteria > Planctomycetota > Planctomycetia > Planctomycetales > Planctomycetaceae > CAUZFZ01. The sequence goes on along the minus strand of CAYSJO010000665.1, from coordinate 1,040 downwards.
GGTTGGACGTTGCGAGTAATCTCTTCCCAGGTGCGCGTGCGTCCGTCGAACTGCATTAGAGCGCCGCCCTGAATGCACAGATTGAACTGGCTGGCGTCTCTCCCCTCCGGCTCATGCGTCCACACATTCAAAGACCGCCCGCTACCGGTTGAGAACGCAAACGAGAATTCAATCATGACTCGTTGCTGTGGCGACGTGAATTCACGCGACAGCGCAGTCAGACCGCCGGATTCCGATCGCTGGCCACGTACGCTCTGGCGCGAGTCGAAGCCACCTTCCACAACCTTGACCGTTGGTCTCGACGCATGAAACGCCTGCCAGTTCGCGGGCCGTTCACCTGTCGTATCGCTTTCAAAGCCGCCGGAATCCAGCACGACGTTCGTTGCTCGTGCCTCATCGAATCGCAGTGCCGACGTTGCGGAGGACTGGACCGTTCGTGATTTCTGCCACGCCGTTACCGATTGGGTGAATCGCATTGGCTCATCAGTCGCGAACCATCGGATTCCTATGTCAAGCAGTCGATGGAATGAACGGTCGTCAAATCTGAAGGGGAAGACTTCAAGGTCCACGCCAGCATCGTGAGACGTCTGGAGTGCCCGCTTCAGATATTCATCGTCAAGTTGATACTGAATTGACTCGTTCCCTCTGCCGGCATGCAGGTGCAGTTGGACCTGGTCAACACCCGCGAATCCAGAGTCAATAACTCGGGAAAATCTGCGCTTGATGTCACCCGACGATCCACCGATCCAGATCATTGTCCTGATTCCGGTCGTGATCTTCTTCAGGTTCTCACAATCGGACTGCCGCGGGCTGCCAATGAGAACCTGCTCGTTGATTTCATACTGGTCGATTAGCTTCCCCAGCTGTTTCAGATCGACGGCTTTGATATCGAGGTAGACCTGCCGCTCTGGATCTTTTTGCATCGAGGTAAAGACCTCTTCCAGCGACGGTACGCGCTCGCCTTTGAATTCGGCCCTGAACTTCTCTCCGGCGTCCCACTTCCGGATCTCCTCGAACGTAAGGTCCCTTACGTTTTTCGA
>CAYSJO010000664.1:0-4554 GCA_964431285.1 uncultured Planctomycetaceae bacterium | reverse complement strand
TTCTGAAGTCACGGAGTGCGGGATTCGTATAGCCATACACCACTGTCTGCATAGGCGCGGCGTTCTGAGGATGATCCCATGGCAGATTCCAGTCAATTCTGTCCGCGAGAGCCCGGTGATCGACAAACGGCAGTAACATCGTGGGCCAACTGTGATGTGGCTGCCCGTCCGCGTCGTAACTTCCGCCAATCGGAAACTGGCCATGAGCGGCCTCGTAATTGTGCATGGCCACAGCGAATTGCTTCAGGTTGTTCTTCGACTGTGGACGCGACTGGGAGTACCTGACTGTGATTCGGTCAGAGAAAAGAATTGAGCCGTGGAATGCGATCCCGATACCCGCGACGACGGCAGTGACAAACCAGATGGGCATCCCGACTCGCTTCACGTGTCGGTTCGGAGAGCACAGTGATTCACCCGTGTCCGCCGTAACGTCGCACCGGACTTTCGCGAGAACGGAAAACGCTGTTGCAACAACGACAAGGAAACACGCAGTAGCGGCCGGCCATGACTGCCACATCCCAAACGGATGAGCAGGATTGAGTCCAACCCAGGTCCAACCGAACAGAAGGAAAACAGCAGCCCCCAGGACCAGCAACCACATCTGGGTAATGAACAGCGCAAAGAGCAACAGCAGCGACGTCACGATACGCCGGGCACATCCACCACGTGGTTCAACAGAGCCTGATGTTTGTATTTTTCTCGCCGACGGTTCTCAGTTCTGTTGCCAGGAAACCGACAACATCCTGCCATCAATCCGGGCTGGCTCTCTAAGGTCGAATCCAACTCGAGTAGCCGTGTAGACATACACGTAACCTGTAATACCGGGCACGCGCCACTGTTCCTGGGGAACCCAGTCGATCGCCTCGCGTGAAACCGGAATTCCGTGCGATTGCACGCCAGCGACAATCGCATCACGTAAGTCGTGCAATGACTGTCCGCGAGTTTCGAGTGGTGCCGGTTCCGCCATCGTCGGCGTAATGTCGTATTCCGGCAGCAGGTGCTCGAACATGGCACGTCCCCGCCAGGTGTCGGGAACGACGTCATCCATCGGCACGAGGATCAGCAGCAGGCCACCGAGACCGGCTGCGAGGGAAGACCTGACGAACGCGCGTCGCTAGGGTCTTGATTCGGCTTCAGCAGGGATACCATTCTTCCTCAGGCGGTAAAGCAGCAGCGTGGCCGCGAGCAGGCAAAGAAAATACAGCGAAGCCGACGCCAGAGACTCGGCCGCATTACGGGACAGTTCGGGTGGACCAGCAACGGTCGCAATGGTCACCGATTGATTGACAAACAACATGTGGGATTCCCTGACACAAGTTGCGTCGGTTGACACCCGGTACAGGTTTTTCGATCCAGATCGGTAAACTCTCGACTTCCGCTCTCGTTACGAACTATGCATACGGAATCGCGGGTCGTAGTCCACTCAGATTTCAGATTTGGAGCGTTGATGAAGCTGACATTCTTCGGTGCGGCAGGTGAGGTTACAGGCAGCCAGCATCTGATCGAAGTCGGGGCTCGCCGCATTCTGCTGGACTGTGGTCTGTTTCAGGGCCGCCGCGCGGAATCTCGCGCGAAGAACGAGCAGTTTCATTGTCGGCCACAGGATCTTGATGCGGTCATTCTGTCACATGCACACATCGATCACTGCGGCAATCTGCCTGGACTCTACCGGGCCGGATTTCGCGGTGACGTGTTCTGCACGCAGGCCACGGCTGATGTTGCCGAATTGATGTTGACGGACAGCGCCCGGATTCAAGTCGAAGATGCAAAGTACCTCGCGCGACGACTTCAGCCCGGCCAGCCGGTCGTCGAACCACTCTATTCGAGTGAGGACGTCGCTGGACTTGTCGGTTCGTTTCAGCCGCTCAGCTATCACCAATGGCACGAGCTGGCCGATGATGTTCGGGTCCGGTTCTCGGACTCCGGGCACATTCTTGGCTCAGCCATTACGGAACTGGAAGTCGAGGAACACGGTGAGATTCGGCGGATTGTCTACACCGGTGATCTGGGCCGTCGAGGTCTGCCGTTGTTGCGCGACCCGGAGATTGTCGAAGGCTGCGATGTCTTGATTACTGAATCGACCTACGGTAATCGAGTACATCCCTCGCCGGATGATTTGATGGGTGAGCTGAAACGCATCATCGATGAAGCTGCGATTGTCGGGGGACGCGTTGTCGTCCCGGCGTTCAGTCTCGGGCGTACTCAGCATCTCGTGTACTTCCTCAACGAGCTGTCGAACCGCGGAGAACTTTCGTCAGTGCCGGTCTATGTCGACAGTCCACTCGCTCGGCGCGTGACGCGTGTGTATCGCGATCACAAGGACATCATGGATGACGATGTGCAGGAGCTGATGCGTGAGGACTCCGACCCGTTCGGCTTTCCCGAGCTGACGTACGTTGGGCGGCAGGACGAGAGCATCGAACTGAACCGCCGGGACGGGGCGTTTGTCGTGATCTCGGCCAGCGGAATGTGCGAGGGCGGTCGTGTCCTGCATCACCTGAAGCACGCCGTGCCACACGTCGAGAACACGATCGTGCTGATTGGATTCCAGGGCAGACACACGCTGGGTCGGAAGATCGCCGACCGGCAACCGCACGTGCGCATCTACGATGACGAGTACGCATTAAGGGCGAATGTTGAAATGTTGAGCGGCCTGTCCGCTCACGCAGACGCACTGGATTTTCGCTGGTGGTTCGAGGCGATGCATGCGACATCAAGCATCGGCCAGGCATTCATCGTGCATGGCGAAGGCGACGGTGCCCAGGCTCAGGCTGCAACTCTGGACGAGTTCTGCGACGAACCGCCGATCATCGCCGAGCCCGGTCACACGTATGAAGTATGACCTCAGCCGGCTGAGTAGCCGCTGATGTGTCTCTGCGGACTATTCGTCTTCGGTGTCCTGCAAATCGACCGTCGTGGATTCCTCGTCCGCGGCCGTCCTGCTCTTACCTGGAATCGACCGATACACTCGCACGCAGCCAAGTAACAGAATCAGGGACACCACGGAAATGCTCGCCAGAATTCCCAGGCCGATTGCGTCTCCGAAGAGTTTGCGGATTGAGAATGCGCCGGGACCTTCCAGCATCCACAGCAATCGCCAGCTCAACAGGACGATGACCGCCGCCAGACTGAGATACGGACCAAACGGGATGTAGTTGCGTCCGGTCACGACTCGCACGGCGAGTCCTGCGAAGATCGCACACAGAGGAGCCAGGATGATCACGAAGATCACCGGCTGCCAGCCGAGAAAGCTGCCGATCATGGCCATAAGCGTGACGTCGCCGAATCCGAGACTTTCCTGTCCCAGCACCAGTGAGCCCAGCCAGCGGATCAACCAGGTAATCCCGCCGCCCGTAATGAGGCCGGCCATGCTCCAGGCGAGACCGTGCCAGTGTTGATGTTCCTTGATCCACGTGGGGATAAACGGGCCGTGAAGGGCCGTCATCGGATCATTCCAGTCGACCCACACGTGAATGATTTGTGTGTCGCCGGAAATGACGGCCAGCAGAATGCCGATGAACATACCGGGCAACGCGACTTGATCAGGGATGATGTAGTCGCGCAGGTCCGTCGCCGTCGCTGCGACAAGCAGACTGATCAGAATGAGATGACCGATCCCGCGCCCGTATCTCCACAGCGCGTCCGGCTGGACCTCGGGGGTCGAATGCATCTGCAGTTGAGCCGGCAGGTTCAGCACGAGATAAAAATAGGCGGCGAAGAGGATGCCAGTCAGGACCGTCAGTCCCGGAGCACCTCCATGTGCCGATGGTGATGACTGCTCATCGGGGTGATCGACTGCGAAGGCCTGACACATGCGATATGACCAGACCGACAGCACGGCACCAACCGCGCACCCGACTACACCTGCTATCGCCGTCAGTTGTGTCCCGTGCTCTAAAACGAGTTGGTCCATACGGTGCTGCGTCGGCTTATGTCGTGAAAAGCGTCAGTGAATTCTGTTCTATCGTTCCTTGCAGTGGTCCGCCACCAGCAGCTTGACGTGCCGACCACGATTACTGAGCCTTTGCCGAAGTCCCGCCTTCGAGTGACGTAATTTCGACAAACGGTGGGACGACAACCGCAAGATTGGAGTCCTGTGAACGCACGTCCGTCCATCGAACAATGCCTTGGCCGTAGTCCGGCCATGCAGAAAGTACACACGACGCTTCAGCGTGTGGCGGACACGAACGTCGATGTATTGATCCTGGGGGAAACCGGAACCGGAAAGGAGCTGATCGCGCGGTCCGTGCATGAATTGAGCCGGCGTGCCAGTGGTCCTTTCGTGCCGGTCGATTGCGGAGCGATTCCAGAGAATCTGCTGGAAAGCGAGTTATTCGGTTATGAGCGCGGTGCTTTTACCGGAGCAGACCGGCAGCGACAGGGCCTGCTGGAAGCCGCAAGTGGCGGGACCTTTTTTCTGGACGAGATCGGCGACTTACCCGCAGTCCTGCAGGCCAAGCTTTTACGAGTTCTGCAGGAACGGCGACTACGTCGTGTGGGTGGAAATGCCGAAGTTGATATCGACGTTCGCGTTGTCGCAGCGACCGCGCGCGA
>CAYSJO010000663.1:0-5680 GCA_964431285.1 uncultured Planctomycetaceae bacterium | reverse complement strand
CGTCTGAACAACAAGGCGAAAGTGACCATGAGAAAATCCTACGGATTCCGCACACCAGAAACGCTGGAACTCGCTTTATACCACAACCTTGCAAAACTCCCCGAGCCGAACTTCACCCACACATTCTGCTGAGGAGGCTTTTCTAATGCGCGTCGTTTTCAAACAGAGGCTAGAATAAAGCTTTGATCGCCTCGCCGTCGGTGATGGGGCGTGGTCGACCGCGCATGTCGTAGACGACGGTTTCCGGTCCGTATCCCAGCGCGTGGTAGATCGACGCGACGAAATCTCTGGTGTGGACGGGATTGTCTGCTGGTTCGGCTGCGCTCTTGTCGCTCGATCCGTAGACCTGTCCGCCGCGGATGCCACCACCGGCCAACACTGTGCTGTAGACGTTGCCCCAGTGATCGCGGCCGGCGCCGCCGTTGATCTTTGGTGTTCGGCCGAATTCTCCGGTCCAGGCAACCACCGTGTCGTCCAGCAAACCTCGCTCGTCCAGGTCCTCAAGCAATGCGGAAAACGCCTGATCGACTGGTGGCAGCAACAGGTTTTTCATCAGCTTGAAGTGATTTCTGTGAGTATCAAAGTTCTTGACGGACACCAGATACATCCACGGCACGGTCACCAGTCCTACACCCGCTTCGACTAACCGGCGCGCTACCAGACAACTACGTCCGAACTTGTTGTCGCCGTATCGTTCGATCGTTTCGGGTTTTTCCTTTTCAATGAAGAACGCTTCCCAGGCCGTTTGAGAGTCGAGCACGGTCATCGCACGCTGCTGGGCGGTCTCGTAAATCGACATGGCTTCGGAAGGCATCTTCAGCGGGACGGTTTCCAAATGACGCAGAAGTTCCGCGCGCTGTCCGAACCGTTCCATGCTGATATCTTTGGGGGGCAGGAACGATGGCGGCAAAGTCCCGGGCATCCACTTGTCGTCGATGAGCGTCAGCGGGTCGAATTTCGGGCCCAGGTAGCCTGCGTGCTGGCCTCCCCACCGGAAATTGTTCTGGTCACCGATGCGGACGGGCAGATGCACGGACCCGGGAAGTCCGTTTCGATCGCCACGCAACTGCCGGATTGCTCCGCCAATGCACGGTGGATCGCGACGTGAAACCTGCGGTTCGCCAGACATGCGAGGCGCATGCTTCAAGCCAGTCATGTTGTAGTGGACGCCGACACCGTGCGTTCCGCTGCGGTGATAAGTCGAACGAATAATCGCGTAGCGATGTGCATTCCGGGCCATCTGTGGCAGTAGTTCACAGATTTGCATGCCGGGCACGCTGGTGGAGACGGGATCGTATTCACCACGCACTGCGACGTCGGCATTCGATTTTACATCGAACGTCTCCTGCTGCGCCGGCCCGCCAGTACCAAATAACAGGATACAACTCTTTGGCCGTGATCCGCCCGACGTTTGTGACGGGTTGGCACGCGCCTGCAACAGCTCCGGCAGACCAAGCCCCATGCCCGTAAGGCCGCCCGCCTGCAGAAACGTGCGGCGTTTCAGGTGTGTCCGTTGTTCGTCGTGCGACATAGTCGTTTTCCCTGGGTGGTGGAGTATCCACGCTACCGGTTCAGGCTGGCCTCATGTGACACTATACCGCTTCGCGTGCCTCGGTCCCTATGTCTTGTCCTAGCGTCTCAGTTGGCCAGCGACTTTCAGAATACCGACCACGCGATCGCCTGGTTCGCGAATTGTCCCGAAGACGAGTTCGGTTACTGGTGCCAACCTGCCAGAATATGCCACAGTAGCCAGATCAACTGATTGACGGGGACACCTCATGCACCGATTCGGATGCCGAGCCGAGGACCATCCGCATGTTGGGCGTCGGGAACTGCTGCAGGTCGGCGGCATGAATCTGGTCGGAATGGGGCTGGCCGATCTGCTGCGGCTGGAAGGGCAGGCGGAAACCGCATCGCAACACAGGCCGGGGACGGCCAAGTCTGTTGTGTTCATCTTTCAGTCCGGAGGTCCATCTCAGCATGAGACGGTCGATCCGAAGCCCGAGGCGCCGGACCTGATCCGTGGTGAGTACGGCACGACCCAGACCGGTCTGCCGAGTGTGCATTTCTGCGAGTACCTGCCGAAGCTGGCGGCTCGCACCAACATGTTTTCTGTCGTCCGCACGATGCACCACGTTGCCGAGCGGCAGTTTCGCAACGAACACAACAGTTGCCACTACCTGCTGCACACGGGCACGACTGCTTTACCGACGGGAGATACGAATGCGTCGATTCGAAGTCCGCGACCGGGACGGATCACCTGGCCGTCGATTGGTTCGATGATTGCGTATGCCGCACCGGCCGCGAGCCACATCGGCTTACCGGCAATGGTCGAACTGCCGCGTGCCAATCGGATGAAGTATCCAGGCCGCGAGTCCGGTCTGCTGGGTCCAAAGTACGACAGGCTCGCTGTTGACCTAGCAGCGAAGTGCAACGCGAAAGATGCGGCTGGTTCGTGCCCCAACTGCTTCAGTCACGACGACCCGAATCTCGATCCTGAGCGGGCTGCCGGTCCAGGTCCGAAAGCATGGTGGGACGACAGCAGTTGCCGCAAACCGGATTTTCATCTTCCGAATCTGGGTGTTCTTGACGGTGTCTCGCTGCCTCAACTGATGAGCCGCGACGTACTGCTGGGACAGCTTGAGCAACTGCGTCGAGGCACCGACCGGGCAGATCAGGCCGGCAGGCTGGCCGCGTGGGATGCTCAACGAGTTCAGGCGATGCAGATTCTGCTGGCCTCGCGTCCGGGCCGTGACAACCCGTTCGATCTAACTCAGGAACCGGACAGCATTCGCGACCAGTACGGCCGCGAGGAATGGGGTCAGGGATTCCTGGCAGCCCGTCGTCTGGTCGAAGCCGGCGTGCGGATTGTGCAGGTCAATCTGCGCGGCTGGGACACTCATCAGAATGCATTCCGCGATCTGAAGAGCAAGTTGCTGCCGTCGATTGACCTGGCGTTGAGCGGCTTCCTGGACGACCTCGCGGAACGTGGACTGCTGGACGAGACACTGGTTGTCATGTGCGGCGAGATGGGTCGCACCCCGCGAATTTCTCCGATCAGTCCAAATGGGAAAAACGCATCGGGCGAGCCGTTCACACCTGGACGTCATCACTGGGGCGATGTCTTCCCCTGCTGGTTTGCCGGGGGCGGAATTCAGCCCGGTCGCGTCATCGGCCGAACGGATCGGCACGGAGGAGTTCCCGAGTCGGAAGCGTTTACTCCGGAGGACCTGGCCGCCACGATCTTCCACTGTCTGGGAATCGGCAGTGACCGGGAATTCCATGACACGGGCGGTCGCCCCTATCGCATCCATCGCGGAAAACCGATCCACGCCCTGTTGTGATCGACTGGTTGCTACAGTCTGCTGGCACTCGGTCGCAACCACGTAAGCTCACGCAAAGCCGCCAAGGCGCAAAGCAAACCAGGTTTTTACTTCGCGTCTTTGCGTGAATAACCCAACCAGGGAGTTCAGAAGATGTCGAAACAACGCTCACTGCTGCACCGCCCGCAACTCATTGCACAGCCGCGACGTGAATTCCTTAAACAGGCAGGAGCGGTTGCTCTGACGGCATCCGGCTTGCCGCTCTTCTCTGCTGAGTCGTCTGCTGCGTCCGTTCAGAAGACGCCTGAAACACTCGTCAGCATTCTGTACGAAACACTGAAGCCCGCTCAAAGAAAGACTGTCTGTTTCGACTGGGACCATGTGGCCGGAAAACAGGGTCTGTTGCGGACGCGACTGGAAAACAACTGGAAGATTACTAAGCCGTCCATCAAGAGCAGTTTTTTCACGCCGGACCAGCAGCAACTGATTCGAGACATCTTTGAGGGCATGACCCATGAAGACTGGCACAAGCGATGGGATCGTCAGTTGAAAGACGATGTCGGCGGATTCGGCAATCGCCAGTCCATTGCGATCTTCGGACAGCCCGGCACTGACCAGTTTGAGTTTGTTCTCGCCAGCCGCCACATGACGCTGCGGTGCGATGGCAACAGTGCCGAACACGTCGCGTTCGGCGGGCCACTCCTCTACGCGCATGACGGTGAAGGTACGTTCGAGCAGCCGCACAACCCGCCCAACGTCTTCTGGCATCAGGCGCTCGCGGCCAACAAGCTGTGCGACATGTTCGACGGCAAGCAGCGCAAGCAGGCGCTGGTGACGAATGGCATGCCTTCCGAAGAACTGGTCGGGTTTCGCGGACCGAATGGAAAGTTCGACGGAATCCCAGTCACAGACTTCTCGGCGGATCAGAAGGAACATCTGCAGTCTGTGTTGAAGCTGCTGCTGGAACCGTTCCGCCAGTCCGACCAGGACGAGGTCACGCGCTGCCTGAAAGTTCAGGGCGGACTCGATGCCTGCCGACTCGCCTTTTACAAAGAAGCAGACCTTGGCAACGACGGCATCTGGGACAACTGGCGTCTGGAAGGGCCGTCCTTCGTTTGGTACTTTCGAGGCAAGCCTCATGTCCATGTATGGGTCAACGTGGCCGACACGCCCGACATCGAACTGAACTCTTACCAGGACTCGGTAGGTGTGTGAGGAACCCGGTCATTCCGGGCGCCACCTTCCACGTATCAATCCAGGTTGATACCATCAAACTCTGAATCGCGGGTGATGGGCGTCGTCCTCACTCTTGTCGTTCAGCCATTTGGAACAATTCGCAAGGTCGAACCATGAAAGCGTTTGCTCTAAGCGTCGTGATTGCACTGCTTCCCGCTTTGATGCTGCAGGCGGAAGAAAAGAAATCAGCTGCGAAGAAGCCAGTCGCTAAGAAGGTTGAGAAGACTGTGAAGATTGGTGCCCAGGCGCCCGACTTCCAGATCAAGGACTCCAACGGCAAGCTGATCAAGCTGTCCGACCTGACAAAGAAGGGTCCTGTGCTGGTTCGGCTGACCTGCGGATGCAAAGGCTGCGACCGCGAGCTGGCGTATTTTCAGACGCTGCACAAAGCCTACGAAGGCAAAGGGCTGACGAGTCTGGCCGTGTTCCGTGAACCGGATAAGAAGGTCGAAGGTTACGTCAAAGAGAAGAAACTGAAGATGCTGTACGCCATCGATTCGAAGGGAGAATCGTGGAAGGTGTTCGAAACGAAATCGATGCCATCCAACTTCCTGATCGAAAAGGGTGGCAAAGTGCGTTCGATCGCCACGGGTTGTGATCCCAGCGGACTTCTGGCCAACAACGTATCGAAGTTTGTGGCCGAACTGCTGGATACGAAGAAAGTCGACGTCCAGAAAAAGACCAACGAAGCAAAGAAGTCGACAGTGAAAAAAAACGCCGGTAAGTAACCGGACCCGCTCAGAGTGGGGTCGTCCAGTTGTCGACGTTTCTCTCAATCAGCTGCGATGAAACATCAAACGACCGCAGTCATTCCGTGGCTGCGGTCGTTACCCTGATCGATGCTCACTATCAACCCCTCAGCGCTGAATCCGCCTAACAGGCCGTTGAAATACGGAGGGATTGGCAGATCTGCATTGTCACGAGTCTTCTTATTCGGCGGGAGCGGATTTGTGATCCGGATGGCGTCGCAGGCATCGGAGGCTTTACAGAACGCAGAAAGCGACTGAGTACGGCGAGCGGTAAGTTAACCAGGGCCGCAAACGCCGCCTGGCGAGGTTTGCCGCTGCCGAACAGATTTCGCATCAGCAACCCCAGATTGTGAGCCGCGACCACCATCGAAT
>CAYSJO010000662.1:0-9400 GCA_964431285.1 uncultured Planctomycetaceae bacterium | reverse complement strand
GGACTTCAGTTCTTACCCGACGGGACGCTGGCGGGAATCGGAGAAGGCGCCGGGGGAGCTTCACTGGCCTTCTGGAAAACTGATCAGACCTCGCCGATTCACAGCATCAAAACCCTCTGTGGGTATTCTGTTGATCTGCATTCTGACCAGCTGCGACTGGCGGTGTATCTCTTTAAGACAAATGGACGCACTGGTAACGGCCGTCATGTGAAACCCGAGGAATACTCCAGCAACCATGGCGACGTCGTGATCTACCACCTGCACGAGAAACCGGCCACGACCTGACCCGGCGATTCCGTGCATTGAAGGTGGGCCTCGTATTGGCGACTCGCAAACAGAGCAGTCCCCTCCCCGTGCCTTCTGGATCGGTGTAGGTCGCTGGGCTGAGTTCAGGGTAGATTCCCGCCCTTGAGTTCCGGGCTCACCAACCCATGGAGGGGACCAGTGCGCATCGTTTTCTTTGAAGATCCGAAGGCATCCGGCTTCGCGCCGATTGCACTGACACGCCCCGTTTTTGAACTCGTGTGCGGTCAGTTCAGCTTACGCGAGCGGCTGGTTCGGTTTCTCGATGTCCATGACTGGGGCGCCGTGGTGCGTCCGTATCTTGCCGAGACCTATCGCGAAGAGCATCCGGAAGCGCATGTCAACGACTTCCACTGGTTGACCAGTGAGCCAACTCTGCTGATCAACGGTCGCTGGTTGCCCTCCCCCGACGGCATCGAGCAGCTCTCGGCTGCGACTGAGGAACGCGTCGGTGTGGTCGATGACACGATCGCATTCATGCTGGTCGAACCGATCGAGGCCTCCCTGCTGGAAGAATCCGACTTCCACGACACAGTGCTGAGAATTGCGGCCACGAAGCAGACCGTCAACGCTCGCGGCCACGTGATCGGTCGGCCGTGGGACCTGGTCGATCTGAATCCGGCACTGCTGACAGCGGACTTTCAATGTCGTCGCGAGTTGGAGAACAATGGAGCAGATTCCGCCGGTCCGATCGGCCAGGCTGCCCCCCACCACACTCTTGATCCACGAGTAGCCGTGCTTGGAGAACTGGATAATGTGCGTATCGATCCGACCGCTGAGATTGACCCGTTCGTTGTGATCGATGCACTTGGTGGACCGGTCTCGATCGACGCGGGTGTCAAGCTGCAGGCCTTCACGCGAGTCGAGGGACCGTGCCACATTGGATTTCAGAGTCAGATCGTGCGGGCAAATGTGAAGGCTGGTACGACGATTGGTCCTGTCAGCCGAATCGGTGGCGAGATAGAGGCTTCGATCATTCATGGATTTGCCAACAAGTATCACGACGGATTCCTCGGGCACAGTTATGTCTGCCCGTGGGTCAACATGGGCGCGCTGACGACCAACAGCGACTTGAAGAACGACTACTCGAACGTGCGAGTTCCCCTCAGAGGCACGTCGCTTGATTCCGGATCGAAGAAGATCGGGAGCTTCGTCGGCGATCACACCAAAACGGCGTTGTGCAGCCTGTTTAACACAGGCTCGTCGATCGGTGTTATGACCATGATTCTGCCCGGTGGCGAATTGCTGCCGAAACACGTGCCGTCATTCGGCCGGGTGTGGCACGGTGTCATCGATGATCAGCAGGATATGGAATCCGCTTTGGCCACAGCTCGCCATGCGATGGAACGGAGGAATTGCGAACTGACTCCAGCGGCCGAACGGATGCTGAGACACCTGCACGCGCAGACACAAACGGAGCGTGCGGCGGCCGTGGACCGATCTCGGTCGAAACGAGTCGAGAGTCATCAGGCGGCCCGCGAATTGACCAGGTAGATACCGGCGGCGACAGCGATTCCCGAGACATACAGCCACGGTGAAACCGGATCGCCACGCAGCAGTACTGCGAACAGGATTCCGAAGAGCGGCGTCGAGAAGCTGAACACCGAAATCCGCGACGCCGAGTGCTTCCGCAGCAGACGGGCCTGAATAGCAAAACACAGCCCAGCCACCATGACGCCCTGATAGGTGACTCCCCACAGTGCCTGCTGCAACTCGGGGTCACCCAGGTCAGCCAGCTCGCTCGGCCGGAATCCTTCGACACACACCGACCACACGGCGAACAGGATCGTCCCGAAAACGGAATGCCATAGAACGAACTGGTCAGGATGCATCGTCCGGACGGACGACTTCGTGTAGAGAATCTTCACACCCAGGATTACAGCACTCAGCAGCAACAGCAGGTCGCCGCCGAATGACGGGGCTTCGATCACCAAGGTCGCTTCGGCCTTCTTCGCGGTCGTCAGGATCAACCCCACGGCGGCGGCCGCCAGAGCCAGTCCACAGGATCGCCGCCATGTCAGGCGATCTGAGCAGTGTATGAAATGCTCGATCGCCACAATCCAGAAGACGAACGTGTTGATGAAGATCGATCCGTGTGAGGCGTTCGAGAGGTGAATTCCGACCGTGAACAACCCGATCTGCAGGAACAGCAACACGCCACCTACCATCGGCTGAACCAGTTCACGGGGCGACAGAATGATGCGGGTTCCATGAGCCGCAGCCCAACCCACCATGAAGATAGCGGCCAAACCGAAACGCAGTCCTGCAACAGTCACCGGCGGCAGTCGTTCGGTTGAGAATCGAATAGCAACCGGTGTTCCCGCCCACAGTACAACTGTCAACATCGTGAGGAGCACGGCCGTGAGATTCAGCGGCTCGTTTCCCGGTGCAGCGTCAGGGCGGTCGTTCACAAGTGGTTTCTTGAAGTGAGGTTGTGGAAGCCGATGGGGTCGCAGTCTGGTGAATTCGACGAAAAAGTTAACTCACGTGGTTAATCTCAGCGCGTTAACGCGGGTATGACGACACTACCGGGTTCATCTGCTGCGAACAGGATTGAGGAAATCACACATGTGGCCAGATTCGGAACAGACGCAACAATTGCTCGCCGCGGCCGGAAACGGAGAGGTGACCGCCGTCAATAACCTGATGGACCGCCACCGTGAAGCCGTTCGTAAGATGGTAAACATGCGATTGGACCGTGCCCTCGCCGCACGAGTCGACGCCAGTGACGTCGTGCAGGACGTCCTGCTCGAAGCGAGCCAGCGAATGAGTGATTACGTCAATAATCCATCCATGCCGTTTCACCTGTGGCTGCGGCAGCTCGCCAAAGACCGACTGATCGACATGCATCGCCGGCACCGCGCGGCCCAGCGCCGCAGTGTCGATCGCGAGCAACGGCTCAATGCGAATTACTCCGAGCAGTCGTCGCTCGATCTGGCAGGACAACTGCGTGATCACGAACTCACGCCAGCAGCAGCAACGATCCGTCGCGAACTGGAGACGCGGTTCATGACCGCTCTGCAGGACCTCGCCGAAGACGACCGCGAGATCATTCTCATGCGGCATCAGGAGCATCTGTCGAACAGCGAAGTTGCCGAAGCTCTCGACCTGAGCCAGCCCGCGGCCGGCATGCGCTACCTGCGGGCACTCCGACGGCTTAGGGAAATCCTTGGCAGCGATCATTCAGGCGTTCTCCCCGTCTGATTTGCGACGATCGAGTGTGGTTGCGACGATTGCCCGACTCGAACATTTCACCGTCAGGGAGAATCCGAATCATGCTTCGTCCAATCACTGCATTTGCCGCAATTGTCGGCGTCGTTTCTGCCTGTCAGGCTGCGGACAAACCAGTGCACCTGTTTATTCTGTCGGGTCAATCCAACATGGCGGGAATGAATCCGAAGACCGGCTTTGAACCAGAGGCTCAGAAGCTGTTTCCCGATGCCGAAGTTGTCTATTTCAAGGTTTCACGTGGCGGTCAGCCGATCCGTCTCTGGATCGAAGAATGGAACGACATCGCGAAGAAACACGGCCTGAACAGCACTGTGAAAGCGACGGTCTATTACAAACCGATTCTCGATCAGTACGCAAAGCTGATGGAAAGACACCCGAATCCGGCGTCTGTGACCTTCTGCTGGATGCAGGGCGAACGTGATGCTCGCGAAAAACTGAGTGCCGCCTATCCGGACGCGCTGCAGCAGCTGATCACGAATCTTCGTCGCGACCTGAAACAGCCGAAGATGAATTTCGTCATCGGCCGGCTGAGCGATTTCGGCAAACCGGACTACGCGGACTGGCAGAACGTGCGGAAGGCGCAAGTGGCGCTCGCTGAGAAGGACAAACTCGGTGCCTGGGTCGATTGCGACGATCTGAATGACAAAGAGAAGAATGGCGTTAAGAACAATGACCTGCACTACACGAAAGAGGGTTACGAACTGCTTGGTCGCCGCTATGCGCGTCAGGCGAAAGCTCTGATCGACGGAACAAAACCCGCCGATGATGGTCGGCCAGAATAATCTGGCAGGCCAGGTAATTGTGGCGGGTTCGGCAAGTTTGAATACAGGCACTGTCAGCCACCGGATATCGCCACGAACACACGTCCTGACGAGTGTAAGACCTCATCTGGACGGGTTTTCGGGCTTCCGATATCACTCCCACGAGCTCGCCATAGAGGGACCTGTGCGCGGGTGCCGTCATCGCACTTTTTGTGAGTGCGGATACCAGGGTGCCGCTGTTGCGGCAGAACCTGACCCTTGAATGACAGGGTCCAGCGGAGGCATGGATGCCGCCGGAATCGGGCAACTGGCACGGAGCATGGACGATATCGCGGGGATACATCTTCCCCGTGCTGATGGTGATGTCGGTCCTCGTCATCATTGCGCCGCTTCCACCGATGCTGATGGACCTGCTGCTGGCCGCCAATGTCACGGCTGCCGTGCTCATTCTACTGACGACGATCTATGTCCGGCGACCGCTTGAATTCAGCGTGTTTCCCGCAATTCTGCTGGGTACGACACTCGCTCGACTGGTGCTGAATGTCGCGTCGACGCGTCTCATTCTGACCCGTGGGGGCACCGATGGTACGGCCGCCGCCGGAGAGGTCATTCAGGCCTTCGGCGAGTTTGTCGCTGGCGACCGCATCGCCATCGGTCTGATCCTGTTCTGTATTTTGATCGCCATTCAGTTTCTAGTGATCACGAAGGGCTCGGGGCGGATCAGTGAAGTGGCCGCGCGGTTCTTCCTCGACGGCATGCCCGGCAAGCAGATGTCGATCGCTGCCGATTTGGCTGCCGGCACGATTTCTCAGGCCGAGGCCAAAGCCCGGCGTGAAGAGATCGCTCAACAGGCCGACTTCTATGGCGCGATGGACGGTGCCAGCAAGTTCGTACGCGGCGACGCCATCGCCAGTATCGTGATCACACTGATTAACATTGCCGGCGGTCTTTACATCGGCGTTGTGGAACACGGAATGGGTGTCGGCCAGGCAGCCACAACCTTCACGAAACTGACCATCGGCGACGGTCTGGTGACTCAGATTCCTGGATTCCTGATCTCACTGGCGGCCGGACTGATCGTGACTCGTTCGTCCGTCGACAGCGACCTGCCGGGCGACGTCATGACGCAGTTGTTCCGGCATCCGGAAGCCATGTTTCTGTCGGCGGCGTTCCTCGGTGCGATGGCGTTTACAGGACTACCGATGGCCCCGATGTTGGTGCTGGCCGTTGGATGTGCAGTGACCGGACTGACGCTTAACAAAGCCCGCGTCAGGAATCAGGAGCGGGAATCGCAGACTGAGGTCCCGGTTCCCGCTCCCGCTTTGCCACCGGAACGCAAACCGGAAGATCGTCTTGCTGTCGAACCTTTGATGGTCGAATTGGGCGCGGGCGTCGTCTCACTGGCCGATCCGGCGCAGGGCGGCGATCTACTGGACCGTGTGACCCGAATTCGGCACCAGGTTGCCGAAGAAATGGGACTGATGCTGCCTAAGGTCCGTGTCCGCGATAACACGCTGCTGGACCTGAACGAATATGTGATTCGCATTCGCGATATGGAAGTCGCGCGAGGCGAAGTCTGGCCGACACATCGTCTGGCGATCGATCGCGGCACAGCTCAGGGTGACCTGCCAGGCATCGAATCCACCGAACCATTACAGGGACACCGAGCGTTCTGGGTCGAATCGGGTATGACCGATCGGGCAGATCGTCAGGGCTTTTCGGTCGAGGAGCCGGCTGCAGTTGTCATTCTGCATCTGACTGAACTGATTCGGCAGCACGCCAGCGAACTGCTGACGCGGCAGAACGTGCATGACCTGGTCAATGTCCTGAAAGGACGTGCTCCGACATTGGTCGAGGAGCTGAATTCGGATCAGGTCAGGATGTCGCACGTGCATCAGGTACTCAAGAACCTGCTGTCCGAGCGCATTCCAATCCGCGATCTGGAGACGATCCTGCAGACGGTCATCGACAACGCCGATCGCATCGGGAACCAGTCCATTCTGACTGAGTACGTGCGCACGGCACTCGCCCGCACGATCTGCCAGAAATACCGTGACCCGCAGAGACGCATTCACCTAGTCAGCCTTGATCCGGTGCTTGAGGATTACCTGAAGACCAAAACGGACTTCGATGATTTCGGGGTCAGCTCGCGAGTGACGCCGCAGGAATCCGAAGCGCTGCTTGCGGCTTTGAATACTGAAGTGAAGAAACTGACGGACCTTGGTCTGCCACCTGTCGTAATCACGACGGCTCCACAGATTCGAGCGGGGCTGCGTCGCATGACTCGCCGAGCCTTCCCGACTCTGGCCGTACTGTGCCTGAATGAAATCACTGCGGAAACACAGATCGTCAGCCGCGGTTACGTGAGTGCCGAGTTACTTCGGCCCGTGTTGTCGCAACCAGCGGCGGCGTGATGACCTGACGCGTTGGAATGTGAAGAAAGATACGACCCATGAATGACGTACGAACTTACCGGGCCGGCTCGATGCATGAAGCGCTGGCGGTCGTCCGCAAAGAGCTGGGCATGGATGCCGTCATCCTGCACACGCGACACGTCGCAAAGAAGCGATTTCTACCGTTCCTGAAGCCGCGGGAGCAGGTTGAGATTACTGCCGGTGTCGGCGTGAATGTGCGTCAGCCCGTCGCTGCGACGACATCTGCGCCAACCGATCCGTCCAATCCGGCTCCGTTGCCGGCAGCGACTTTTGATGAGCCCGTTGATTCGGTTTCGCGAGCGGCGGCACTGGCCGCTGAACTCGAACGTCGGAATGCTGAGAAAAGCGAGCTCGATGCCAGCGTGGATGCGCTCCGTTCGAGTGCCGTTACCGACGGAACTGAATCGCCCGTTGCCGAACAGGCTGATCACAACACGGTGACCGATGCCCTGGAGCAGTCAGACGTGCTGACCCATCCCACGTTGTCATCGGACGAGTCGGAATCGGAAACGCCGCCCGGTTCCCAGGTCGGTCACCAGGCCGCTGGACTGGCCGTGCGAATGCAGCAGTTTGAAGGCGAATCGGCTACTGAGCTGGTCAACAAAATCGACTCGCTGCAGAAGATGGTCGAAAGCCTAACACGATCAACGCAGATGCGGGCCGCCGACGAGATCCCCAACGAGCTGTTCGACATCTACACACAACTCATCGACGCCGACATTGAAGACGACCTGTCACGCGAACTGATTTTTGCGCTGCGGAAAGAAGCCACGCCGGAACAGCTCCACGACCCGGTGGCTTCCCGATCGCTTCTTTCCGCACTGGTCGAACGTGAGATTCAATGCACTGATCCGATCCAACCCGAGGTCGGCCGCCGACGCGTTGTGGCACTCGTCGGTCCGACAGGTGTGGGCAAGACGACGACCATCGCAAAGCTCGCCGCAAACTTCCGGTTACGCGACGGCATCCGCATGGGCCTGGTCACCGTCGATACGTATCGCATCGCTGCCGTCGAGCAACTGCGTACGTACGCGGAGATCATTGATCTGCCAATGAAGGTGGTGACCAGTCCTCAGGAAATGCGACGAGCACTCGACGAACTGGAAGGTATGGACCTGGTCCTGATCGACACGGCCGGTCGTAGCCCGCGCGACGAACTCAAGATTCAGGAGCTCAAACAGATGCTCAGCGAGGCAGAGATTGACGAGGTGCATCTTGTCATGAGCCTGACCGCGAGTGTCCGCAGCATCCGCATGACGTGCGAGCAGTTTGCTCCTGTCAAACCGACTGCGTTGATCCTGACGAAGTTGGACGAAGCCGCTGGTATGGGAAGTCTGCTTTCGCTCGCACGGCAGGTGGACTTGCCAGTGAGTTATCTGACAACAGGACAGGACGTTCCCGAGGACATCGAACCGGCCGACAAGTCGCGAGTTTCACGTCTGGTGCTCGGGCAGGATCGGCTGTTTGACAGTCTGTAGGTTTGTCCGTTCGTAGTAACCGGATTCATCCGGATCGTGTCGGCTCAGAACCTGCCGACAGTACCGATCTTCACAGAATCCAACACACGCTCAAACGGGACAAGTCCGGTTACTACAAACGGAAAACACTCAGCCGTGACAGACCAGGCAACCCGACTCCGAGGCCTCGCAGAGCAACACGACGAGCGCACGGAACAACGCGCGTCGGGTGCGCCGCAGCGTGCCCGGACGATTACCGTCACAAGCGGGAAAGGTGGCGTGGGCAAGAGCAACGTGGCGCTTAATCTGGCGGTCGCGGCACAGCGGCTCGGGAAGTCTGTGTGTCTTCTGGATGCATGTCTGGGACTGGGCAGCATCGATCTGCTGTGCGGACTGAATGGTTACTGGAACCTCTCACACGTCGTGACTGGAGCCCGCTCTTTGTCAGACGTCGTGCTCGACGGTCCCGAGGGTGTTCACCTTATTCCTGGTGCGAGCGGTCTGATCGAACTGGCCGACTGCCCGGAGACTGTGCAGCGTGAGCTGCTGCTTCAGATGGAAGAACTTGAACGGGAGCACGACCTGCTGATCGTCGATACCAGCACCGGCATACATCGCATGGTCCGACAATTTGCGACCGCGGCCGATCAGGTGCTGATCGTGACCGTACCCGAGGTGACTGCCATTGCGGATGCTTACGCAACCATCAAGGCTCTTTCGACACCAGACGGCCCACCGCTCGATCTGGTGGTGAATCAGGTGGATTCGCCGTCGCAGGCCAAAGCGATTGCTGATCGACTGAAGCAGACGTCAAAGATGTTTGTGCAATCGCATGTCGGATTGGCGGGCCATGTCTCTCGGGACGCGGCTGTTGTCCGGGCGGTTGCCAGCCGCACTCCGTTCGTGATCGATTCTCCACGAAGTGCAGCCGCAGCAGACATGGCACAACTTACCCGTCGAGTGATAAGCATCGGCAGTTCGTTGCAGACGTTCCAGTCGTATTTCCACCGCTTCCGGTACGGACGCACTTCTCACTCCGCCTGAGACCAGCGTCGATAGGTGCTTCGTCTGTCCTGTGCTGGTTCAGCGGGAACTGGAATTTGAGCAGGCTGGCGTTAGCGAGTTGAGTTTGAGTTCATTGTGGGATCGAGTTGAGTGTCAGGCAACTGCCCTTGGGTCCTGACGTCGCTGGCGGGCTTCTTCCAGTTTGCGG
>CAYSJO010000661.1:0-12495 GCA_964431285.1 uncultured Planctomycetaceae bacterium | reverse complement strand
GGAAACTGGTATGTCACAGCAACGAGAAAACTGGCTACGGCATGTGGACGATATCATTCGATCCCGCCGCTATACGTGGATTGGTGAGGGACTCGGCGGACGAGCCGTCACCGAAGCCATGTCGCAGATCATGACCGATGTCATGCACATCTGTGATCGCGAGGGAATCTCCCTTGAGGAGCTTCTGGCGGAAAGTCGACGGCGAGCCGAGAGTGAAGCGTCACAGTCGGATTCGGCCGCGATGAATTGATCGCCGGCATTCAGGCCGACCCTGATTGCGACCACGAGATCGGATCGTCGCTGTGACGCCGCGTGACCACAGCTCCCGAATTCAGCAATGCGATTCCAATCGCAGGCTGAATGCTGACAATCTTCGGAAAAGTCTGGATCGCGATCGCAGGCTCCTAGCCATTTCGCTGGTCGGCTTGTCCGTGTTTCCCATCACCAACGCCGTCGTGGTCATCTTAGGAATTGTGACGGTTGAAAGCGATTCGACTGCACTGGGTTCTATTCTTGTCGCGACCGGGCCACTGCTCATTGCAGCGTCGATAGCAATCTGGCGCAGGCACATCTGGCCAGTCTATGTGGTCCTCGGCATCAGCTACCCGCTGGCGGTCGCCCTGTGCATGTGGCTCGCCCCAGCCGCCGCGCTGCTTTTCTGTGGCGTTCCGATTCTGTCCGGACACAGCGTTGTATTGCGGGTTCATCAGCTCACAAAGATGGACGAGCCTCTGTTCGACTGACCGCACGCTGATTGGGTGTTGAGGTCGCCTCTGCCACGCTACCGTTCGCAGCACGTCGATCATCGCACACGCATTCGAGGGCAATATGTCTGATTCACTGTTTGATATTCGCGGAAAAGTGACGCTCGTTTCCGGTGGCAGCCGAGGCATCGGCAAGGCCTTGGCCAAAGGATTCGCCGAGCGCGGCGCGCGCGTGATCATTACGGGTCGTGACGAGCAGACGCTGAACGCAGCCGCCGAAGAAATCTCTACAGAAGACTGCCGCGTCGAACCGCTTGTGTGTGATGTCGCCGATCTGGCGGCCGTGCGACTCGCCGTTGAGCACGTGCATACGGCTCACGGCCGGATTGATGTGCTACTGAGCGTCGCGGGAGTCAACATTCGCCAGCCGTCGCTGGAATTCACGGAAGAGCAATACGACTTCGTACTCGATATCAATCTGAAAGGTGCGTTTTTCATAGCGCAGGAAGTAGGCCGGAAGATGGTCGAGCAGGGGAGTGGCAGCATCGTCAATGTTGATTCGTTGAACACGTACGCGCCGGTCAAGAACGTCCTGCCATACGCCATGAGCAAGAACGGCGTTGTCATGATGACGCGAGGGCTGGCGCTCGAATGGGGTCCAAAGGGAGTCCGCGTCAACACGATTGCTCCAGGGTTCATTCTCACGGATCTCACACGCAAGCTGTGGTCTGACCCGACGATGCGTGAATGGGGCGAAACAAATACGCCTCTGGGCCGGATGGGTAAGGTCGACGCCCTGGTGGGAGCGGCCGTGGTTCTGGCCTCACAAGCGTCGGCCGTCATGTCCGGCCAGGTAGTGCGTGTTGACGGTGGATTCACCGCAGGACTGAACTGGCCGATTCCCGGCGATGGCGGACAGTAGAGAGCGGTTCATAGCAACCGCCGTTCGTAGTAACCGCATTCATACCGTTTCCACCAGAAAACGCCGACTCACAAACCGCATAAATGCGGTCACTACGAGCGCGTTTACGGTTACGACGAACACCGAGGTCAGCCCGTCAATCGCTGGCGCAGCAGCGCGGCGCGGGCCTTGTTGCGTTCCGCGGAGTCCAGATCGCACTGCTTGATCTTCTGCAGATGTGCCGGCTGGATCTGGATGAACAGCTCGTTCAATGTCGAAATCTCGATGTCGTCGATCAGCCCGAGATTGACGCCCAGTCGCACACTCGACAGCAGGTGCATCGTCTCCTCGGAACTGATGGTCTGGGCGCTGCTGAGGATTCCGAGCGCGCGGGAGATCTGATCGTGCAGGTCTTCCCGTTTCTCTTCGATCATCGCCGTGCGGGATCGGCGTTCGTATTCGAGGATGCGCGGGATGACGCCACTGATGCGATCCAGTACCTGAGTTTCGCCGATGCCCAACGTGTACTGATTTGAAATCTGGTAGAAGTCGCCCATCGCCTGACTGCCTTCGCCGTACAGACCTCGCACTGCCAGATTGATCTTCTGCAAGCTGTGAAACACCTTCTGGATCTCACGTGTCTGTACCAAGGCCGGAAGGTGCAGCATCACGCTGACTCGAATACCAGTTCCCAGGTTTGTCGGGCAGGCAGTCAGGTAGCCATAAGAGTCGTGAAAGGCATAGTCGACGTGCTCTTCGAACGCGTCATCCAGCCCGTCGATCTCCTTCCAGCACTCGGTGAGTGCCAGGCCACTGCGGATCACCTGGATCCGTAAGTGGTCCTCCTCATTGACCATGATGCTGACGTCTTCGGTGTCAGAGAACGCCACACCGCGGGGACCGACACCGTCGGCCAGTTCACGGCTGATGAGCTGCCGTTCGACCAGAAACAGTCGAGAGAGTTCATCGAGGTCGTCAATGCCCACATATTCGAGTCGGCGGGGAATCGCGAGGTCGTCAAGGGCTCCGTTGACCATCTGCTGGATCTGTCCCCGGGTCGACTCGTCAGCCCGAGAGGAGAATGGGAATTCAGACAGGTTGCGCGCCAGCCGAATCCGCGTCGAAACGACGACGTCGGACTCCGGGCCCGTTCCACGCAGCCATTCGCTGGTCCGTTGCGTCAGACTGTCCAAATCCACTCGATTACTCCCTGGCTCGAAGACTCTTGCTTGTCGTAACCGCACTTGTGCGGTTTGCCTCCGACGCCGATGGTCATTCTGTGTTTCCAGCCGGGAGACCGCTGAACCGGATAAATCCGGTTACTACAAACGAACCCGGTCATCGCAAATCCTGCACCTCATTCCGTTGACTGCCCGCCCAGTTCCGCTTCGGTTGACTGAATCTCGTCGCGAAGTCGGGCTGCTTCTTCGTAGTTCTCTTCGTCCACCGCGATTTTCAACTCGCTTCGCAACCGGACCAGTTCATGCTGCCGACGGCTGGAATCCGGAGCACGCCGAGGCATCTTGCCGCAATGCTGCGTTTCCCCGTGAATGTTCTCCAGCAGCGGCAGCAACTCGGCTTCAAACTCAACGTAATCATGTGGACAGCCCAGCCGACCGGCGGAACGGAACTCCCGAAACGTGATCCCACAGTTCGGGCAACGGCGATCATCGATGTCGTCCATCGACTCATCCGAGTCTCCGGACTTGGCAAACTCGAACTCCGAGGACTCCGTCTGTGTCGGTTCGGTCGAACTTAGATAGTCGCGGGCACACGTCTCGCACAGGTGGATCTCTACGACATCACCCTGTCGGAGTTCCGTAATGTGCAGTGTGGCGGGCTTGGAACACTGACGGCACTTCTTCATGCGACGAGTCTCGATCCGTGTTGACCGGGCATGCTGACTGGTAAATCGTCACTCGAACCGGTCCAATCCATTGACGCCAGTGAGGCCATCTTCGGTCCGGCAAAGCCGGGGAATTCTATTGTGGGGGGGTAGGCTGTCAACCCGCGCGGGAATGCCTCAGATGACGTAACCATCGGCGTCATACTGAGATCAGTGCGGCGACCACAGCCTTGTCCGTGTCGTCAAACAAGACCGATCCACACCCGATCGCATGATGCAATGAAGCACCTGCCGGATTTCGATGCCTTTTGCCAGCTGGCTGCCGACGCTGATCTGGTACCCGTGTACCGGCAGCTCACCAGCGACACGCTGACTCCGGTCCAGGCTTACTGCAAACTGGACCGGGGAGACTGTCCGTTCCTGTTTGAGAGCGTTGTCGGTGGTGAGAAGATTGGTCGATTCAGCTTTCTGGGTTCAGACCCGTTCATGCGGATGGACGCGTGGGACCGACAAGTCGTCGTGACAGAAGGCGACGAGCGACGCGAATACACTGCAGACGATCCGCTTAAAGAACTGGAACTTCTGGTCAGCCGCTACCGCGCAGTACATCTGCCCGAGCTGCCGCGATTCTGCGGCGGCGCCGTCGGATACGCGGGATACGACATCGTGCGTTATGCGGAAGAACTGCCGAATGCTCCCGAGGACGATCGCCAGCTTCCCGATCTCTCGTTCGCGTTCTTCGACCGCATGGTCATTTTCGATCAGATTCAGAAAACCGTTCTGGTTGTGTGCCACGCCAAAACAAAGGACACCGACCTGCGGACCGAATACGACCGGGTCGCAGCTCGTATCGACGAAACGTGCCAGCAACTGCAGCAGGCGTCTTCCGACATTCAGATGACTGACATCGCCATCGGCGGCGAGTCCAGCATCGAATGGCAGTCGAACTTCACCCAGCCGGAATTCGAATCAGCCGTCGACAACTGCAAAGAGTACATTCGGGCCGGAGACGTTTTTCAGGTCGTCATCAGCCAGCGGTTGAGCATCGAGACTCCCGCACGTCCACTCGACATTTACCGCTCACTTCGAGTTGTTAACCCCAGTCCCTTCATGTTTCTGCTGAAGACGCCGGACGTGCATCTGGTGGGCAGTTCGCCGGAGATCATGGTCCGCGTTGAAGACGGCGAACTCACCGTCCGACCGCTCGCCGGAACGCGACCACGAGCGCATGTTCTGAAGTCGAAACCAGCACTGGCCGATCTCTTCCCGGAATTGAAGCAGCAGATCGAAGCCCGTTATGGCGACGACATCTGGAGTCGCTTCGATCGCGTGCCCAACAACGAACTTGAAGAGTTGATTGCTGCGGAACTGCTGTCGGATGAAAAGGAGCGGGCGGAACACGTCATGCTGGTCGACCTGGCCCGCAACGATGTGGGCCGAGTCGCCGAATATGGATCAGTCCGCTTGAGCGATGTGATGGTTGTCGAACGGTACAGCCATGTGATGCACATCACGTCGAACTGCTCGGGGCAACTCCGCGAAGGCCTGACAGCACTCGATGCGTTACGGGCGGGACTTCCTGCCGGCACAGTCTCTGGCGCCCCCAAAGTCCGCGCCATGGAAATCATCGACGAGCAGGAGCGACACCGCCGTGGACCATACGCTGGAGCAGTCGGCTGCATCGACTTCACCGGAAACATGGATACGTGCATCGCGCTGCGAACTCTGGTCATGCAGGATCAGACCGTCTACGTCCAGGCCGGAGCGGGAATTGTCGCAGACAGCATTCCCGTCAACGAATACCAGGAAACTCTCGGTAAGGCCAAAGGCCTCCTGCGAGCAATCGAAGTCGCAGAGACGCAACTGCGAGATTGAGGGACAAGAAACCTTGGCCCATGCAACACGCCTGTCAAACGCCACACAGGACAAGGCAGTGTTTCGGATCACAATCCTCGCAGGTAGAGTTGGAAACCGACTCTACCTGCGATCGGGGGGTGCCGGTGCTCACAGTTCTTGGAAATCCGAAGCGAGCCTGCGACGGGGTTGTTCGCCGCGATTTGTTGCGGGCGGGCACGCTCAGCCTGTTCGGTGGGATGACGCTGCCAAACCTGCTGCGAGCCGAGCAACAGGTCGCGCGGCAACCGCGTGATGCGCGTCTTGAACATCACCTCAAGAGTGGCTCGTACCAACCGGGTCGCGCGAGGTCAGTGATACTGCTCTATCTGTTCGGATGACCAGCCGGGCAGGATATGGTTGATATGAAACCCACGGGACCACGCGAATCGCGTGGCGAGTTCGAGCCAATCGCGACGTCCGCGCCAGGGATGGATATTTGTGAGCACCTGCCGCGAATGGCCCGCTGGATGCACAAAACAGCGATCGTGCGGTCGGTCCACCGCGAGGCTGGTTGCCATAACGGCATTCCCACGCTGACTGGACTGAATGGGACGTCGCAGTCCGGAAATCCCGATTTCGAAAGCCCACTCGATCCACCCAGCATGGGTTCGGTCTGCGACTACGTGGGCCTGGGCGACGGGCGCATGCCGGCCTACGTCCACATGCCGCACTACATGGGCTGGGGCGAGGTTTCTATCGAGCTGGCGCCCGCGGCGGATTCCTGGGCAAGCGGTTCGATCCGCTGTACACCGTGTGTGAACCCCGGATCGACAACCCGCCCGCGCATCGTGACACGCCACAAGTTGTTCGCGGTACTCCGCAGCTTGAGCATCTGCACCCGGAAGTCTCGATCGACCGGCTCAATCGTCGGCATTCGCTGCTGAGCCAGCTCGATCACAAGCTCAGAAGCTTCGGAGGCTCGCCAGCAGTGCTGGCCAACGACAAACAGTATCGAGATGCGTTTAACCTGCTGATGTCGCCCGAGTGTCGCGGCGCGTTTGACCTGGACGGTGTCACTGCCGACGAGCGAGAGCGGTATGGGAATTCGCTGTTCGGCGAAAGCGTGCTGATCGCCCGGCGGCTGATCGAATCGGGATCGCGATTCGTGACCGCCTGCTGGGAGAACCTCTGGAAGAGCTCGGGCATCGCCGGCAAGGAAATGGGCCGCACGCCGAAGATCAACGGCATGGCGGGACGAGATCACTGGACGCAGTGCTTCTCCGTGATGCTTGCCGGCGCGGGCATCCGGGGTGGCACAGTCCACGGCCGGTCAGACGGACGCGCAGCGTTTCCTGCTGATGGACCCGTGACTCCTGCCGACATCTGCTCGACGATCTATCACTGCCTGGGGATCAATCCGGAAACTCCGGTTTACGAACCCGGTGGGCGTCCAGTGCCGGTCCATCATGGAGGTCGGGCAATCGACGGAATCCTCTCCTGAGCGGTGCACCGAAGACACACAGGCATCGCAAATGCGAGTGAACCGCGGACCAACGTTGGTCACTTTTTTCCCAGCGCTCGCTGCTGGCGAAAGAACTGTTGCAGCAGTGCCCGACAGTCTTCCTGCATGACGCCGCCCAGAACGGTCGCCTGGTGGTTCAGCCGTTCGTCATCCGTGATCTGATACAACGAATGGCAGGCTCCCGCTTTCGGATCGGTTGTTCCATAAACAACCCGCGGGATCCGGCTCTGCACAATGGCGCCTGCGCACATCGGGCACGGTTCGAGCGTCACATATAACGTGCATTCAATCAGTCGCCATGATCCGAGAGTTTCGGCCGCCTGAGTAATCGCGATCATCTCGGCGTGAGCCGTCGGGTCGTTCAGCGTTTCGCGTTGATTAAAGCCCGTCCCGACAATGGACTCCGCACAGACGATGACGGCGCCAACCGGTACTTCGTCCTGTTCGAATGCGGCGTGCGCCTGATCGATTGCCTGACGCATCCATGGCTCATGAGGCTGGAGCGGATTCTCCGGAATGATCTGCATTCACTCGGCCTTCTCGCTTGATCCTTTGTCAGCAGCTGACACGTGCCGAAGAGCTTGACCACCCAGAGCACCGGTCCCCGCTCCGTCGACAACAGTCGGAGTTCCGTTCACAAACACAAATCGAATTCCCTGTGAGTATTGATGTGGGGCATCGAACGTGGCCCGGTCCTTCACCTGCTTCGGATCCAACACCACAACGTCCGCGGCCAGTCCAGTCTTGAGCAGCCCGCGATCAGTCAGTCCCAGTATTTCCGCGGGGAGACCGGTCGCACTGCGAATCGCCTGCTCAAGAGGCAGCACACCCTCCTGCAACGAGTAGTAGCCAATCTTCCGCGGAAACGTCCCATAGTTCCGGGGATGTGGCCTGTCCGAACCGGGCAGGTAGGCTCGTCCGTCCGATGCGGTTGCGACCCAGTCGATCGCCATAATGTGGCGTACGTCTTCCTCGTTCATGCTGAAGTTGACGATCGCCGCACCCCCTGCGCGGAGGATTTCATAAGCGATATCAATGACGGGCCGTTTTTCCCGTTCTGCGATTGCCAGCAGACTCAATCCCACCCAGTCCTGCCGTGGTCGGTACCGCGCAATTCGGACCGCGTCGCCGTTCGACTTTTTCTCAATGGCTGTCGCTACGATGGCACGCAGCTTCGGTCCAGTCTCCTCGCTGTCGAGTCGCGTGAGGAATTTCTTCTGGCCACCGGCACGCGCCCACGACGGCAACAGCGTCGCGTGGAGTGACGTGCTCGATGCAATGTACGGATACTGGTCCGCAGTGACCTTACGTCCCAGCTTCCGTTCGGCTGCAATCATCTCGGCGGCCGTACGGACCAGTCCCCAGGCATCACGACCACTCGATTTGAAGTGAGACACGTGGACCGGCAGATTGGCGTGTCGACCAATCTTCAACGCCTCCTCAACCGCGCCCAGCACTTGCGTGCCTTCCGTACGAATATGGCTCGCGTAAATGCCGCCGTGGGCTGCAACGACTTTGGCGATGCTGATTAATTCGTCGGTCGTTGCGTAGGAACTCGGCACATAGATCAGCCCGGTCGACATTCCCCAGACGCCGTCTCGCATGGCCTGCTCAGTCAATTCGATCATGCGCTTCAGTTCGTCGCCGGTCGGCTCACGCAGGTCCGTGCCAATCACAGCGTTCCGCAAGCCGCCTTGCGGCAGGAGATGAGCGACGTTCGTGCCGGCACCATGTTCATCGATGGCGTCATAGAAGTTGGCTGCGTCGACAGGGCCCGAGCCACAATTGCCCGTCACCATGGTCGTGCAACCCTGAGTCACATAATTCATCGCCGCTCGCGTTGCTGGAGCGACGACCTGGCGATCCGAATGGTTGTGCAGATCGATGAAGCCGGGGCAAACGATCATGCCAGAGCAGTCGATCCGCCATCGAGCTTCAACGTCATCCAGCTTGCCAACGCCGACTATCCGAGCGTCATGAATCGCAACGTCGCCAACTCGACCGACGGCGCCCGAACCATCGACCAGTGTGCCACCCGTGAGTAGCACGTCAGCATTGAGCGGCTCAGCCTGACTCGAACGTGCAGCAGCGCCGAACGCGGCCATCACAATCACAAACCGAACGTAATCCATGTCCATCTCCAGAGAACCTGACCACAAGTGATTCACTCGCACTTCGGGCTTGTGTCGTCGCAGCGTCGCTGGAATCCGGCCCGATTACTACTCAATAACGTCCGCCCAGGTCGTGCCAAAGCGAACTAGGTACTTACGGAGCCGATCCGCATCGTTGGGCTTCTGTTTGGCCTGCCGGGACATCGCGAACAGCCGACGTCCCGCATCTGACAAAGAGTGGCTATGGCGACACACACGAATGACCGCAGCCAGTTGCACCAGATCAAAGCGGTCGAGGCCTGCCGCTCGATCGTCTCCAAGTACTTCTGAAACCAGTTCCACATCGTCGTTCCGCTTCGTGGCTGACCACGCCGTTGCCAGCCGGGTGATTTCCTCCTCGACGATTTCACGCGTGATGCGCCCGGATGGCGCCAGTGTCGCCATCCGTGTGATGGCGGCGTTCAGGTCGCGAAAGTTGGCCGTCCAAAGGGCGTCGGCTGAAACGGCGAATCGGAGGAACGCCTCGCGTGCCTCACGGTTGAATGTGACTCGTCGACTGTGTTCTTTCTCGAACTGGTCGAGTTCATAGACAACGTTCGGTTCAATGTCTTCGGTTCGCCGGGCAAGACCTGGCAACTCAAAAGTCCAGAGATTGATCCGCGCCAGCAGGTCCTCACGGAATCGGCCTTCCCGCACTCTGTCACGTAGATCGCGATTCGTACCGGCAATGAGCTGAAAGTCGCTTGTGACTTCGCGGTCAGCCCCCACCGGCAGGAATCGTTTCTCTTCCAGTGCTCGCAGCAGCATGGCCTGTTCGTCAGCACCCAGTTCTCGGATCTCATCGAGAAACAGCAGCCCTCGATCAGCAGTCTTAAAGAGTCCAGCCCGTTGGATGGATGCGCCCGTGAACGCTCCCTTCAAATGACCGAAGAGTGCCGACATGGCCTGGTCGCCACGTAATACGGCGCAGTTCACTTCAACCATCTCGCCTGGGATTCGGCCACGCTGCTTCTTCAGTTCGAAGATTCGACGAGCCAGTTGCGACTTTCCGGCACCCGTCGGCCCCGTCAGCAACATCGGAGCCGAACTGTTCAACGCAACCTGCTCGATGCGTTCGATGAGTTGATTGAATCGATGATTGTGAGTCTCAATGCCGGCCTTCAGAAACGAATGCCCCTCCAGGTGCTCACGCTGAAATCGAGTGGCGAGCCGATCGTACTTCGATAAGTCGAGGTCGATGATTCTGTATTCGCCGGCAGCGTCCTGGTGACTGCGACCACGTGCACTTGACGGCCCGGTCTGCATCAGGCGGCCAGGGAGGTGACTACTCATTCCGTATTGGGACTGCTGGCAGTACCGGGCTGGTTCTCCAGACCATACTGGCCACGCTGATTTGTGCTGACAGTCCATCGACCGTGACGATCGATGGTGGGACACATAACCCGAAGGCTCCGCCGTTCGACTTTCTGGATCGAGTTTACTTTCCGCTAGTCAATCAGTCGAGGCCCTTTGTTCAGGCTCGGCTCCGACAGGCTGGCTTCTATCCCGCGGGTGGCGGCAAGATCGAAGTCACGATTGAGCCCGTCGCGTCCCTGGATTCATTGGAACTACTGTAACGCGGCGCACTGCTGCAGCAAAACGTGCAGGCCATCGTGGCGCACCTGCCAACGGACATCGGCCAGCGCGAGTGCGCCAGGATTATTGGAGGGTTGCAGTGGCCAGAGGATTGCGCCGAAGTGGTTGCCATCAGAAACTCTGTTGGGCCTGGAAATGCGCTGCTGGCGGAATTGCAGTTCGAGAATGTGACGGAGATCTTCACCGCATTCGGTGAGCAGGGGAAACCAGCAGAGCGTGTCGGACAGGAGGTACTGCCGGATCTGCAGCGCTATCTGAAATGCGACTCACCGGTTGGCGAACACCTGGCCGACCAGCTCATGCTGCCGCTTGCCATCGGAGTCTGGCAGGGAAGTGGCGGCGGCAGGTTTCGAACGTTCGGACTGTCGCGCCATTCTCGCACGCATATTGAAGTCATTCGGCAGTTACTGGATGTTGATGCCGAGGTCCTTGAGCATGACCGCAATGATGTCGAATTGAGGTATGCCGGCTGACGTCGATTCATGAATCAAGGTTCTCGACTTTCGGCGTCGGTCGACAGGAACACTTCGTGGACATCCAGTTTGCTCGGTCCGCGGAACATTTCGCGTGGCGCCTGGTTGGCGTGAGCTTCGGCGAAGGCGGGACTGCGCGTCCATGCCACGAAGTCGTCTATGGAATGCCACCACGTTTTCACTTCGTAGAAACCCTCGGCGTCCGGGTCATCGACGAACCGTCCGGATTCATGGTCGAATCGAACCGGCCGCGGGCGATGCACTTCGTTTCGGATGAAACCTGGTGCCTGATCCACCAAATGCACCCGATTCCGGAAGCGGTCCTCGAAATCGATTTCGTGTCCGGATGCGACCGGGATGCAATTCGTCACGACGATCATCATTTGGCTCCTGGCTTCTTTTCCGTACCGGCGATCTCAACGACGGGGGCGATCTGCTCTTCGGTTTTCACACCGGATGGCAGTTCCATGATCCGGATGTTGCGGAAGTGAATCTCAGCGCCTTCGGATTCCAGACACAGATACCCCTTCCGCATCGATGACTTGCTGACACCATTCACGAACTTCCCGTTGACCGACAGCTTCACGACACCGTCGACGAAGACGACGTCGTACACGTTCCATTCACCTTTGCCCTTACACCGATTCTCGATCGACTTGCTGCGAGTGCCTCGAGGATTGTCCGGAACCGTCTTCAGTCCGTTGGCTCCAAACAGTTCTCCGTGCACGTAGGCGATAGGCCGTGGCGTCCCGTCCTTTTCTCTGTTGATGAATGGCCATTGCAGTTCCAGCATCTGCACTTCCATGCCTTTGGGCAGACGCCGCCCTTCGGGAACTGTGCCTTCGCTCCAGGCGAACACTCCGGAGTTACCGCCAGCTTCCATATGCCGCCATTCGATGTGCAGAAGAAAATTTTCGTACTGCTTCTCGGATCGCATCACACCGATCGGAAGTCCCGTGCAGACCAGCAGTCCGTCGCGCACAGACCAGGTCTCCGGACTTGTATTCACGTCGACCCAGCCAGTCAGGTCCTTTCCGTTGAACAGGTCAACCCACTGTGGCACTTCGGCCGAATGCGCCTGCCTGACTCCACACAGCAGAATGAGAACACCGCAGACGACTTTCATTACGTGAGAATTCATGAGGTTCTCCGGGACTTCGAATCATGTGGCACAGAAGCATGAGTTTTTGCTGCATGATTCTGTAACATCCTGACGTGGCATGTGAGCATAGCTGCATGTTATTTCCGACGCTGCCCGGTCACGAACAGAACCCGAGGATGTGGAATGGCCGATTCGCAAACATGGAGAGTCTATCTGTCTGGCGAGATTCACTCAGACTGGCGAGATGCGATCGCATCCGGAATCGAGCACGCAGCGTTACCTGTGCAGCTTTCGGGTCCCGTCACGAATCACTCGGCCAGCGACGACTGCGGCGTCGATATTCTCGGAAGTGAAAGCGAACCGTT
>CAYSJO010000660.1:0-2433 GCA_964431285.1 uncultured Planctomycetaceae bacterium | reverse complement strand
ACTCACCGGCCGATTGGCCATCCTGCGGTCGGTGACGCACCCACACAATAATCACTCGAACCTGTACACACTCTCGGGACACCCGGCCGTCGATTTTTCGAGCGAGACGAATCCATTCGACAGCCGGCATCATCCATTTTTCGGCAGCGTGCTCGATTACCTGGATGACCAGAAGCAATCGCAGCTCAAACGCGAGGTTCCCAGAAGTATTGGACTGCCGTTCCGGTTCAGCAGTTTCTCACCAGTCTTTCGTCGGTCTGGGCCATACGGCGCGTTTCTGGGACACGGGTACGATCCCGTGTGGACCGAATTCGAAGGCGAAGCGACTCAGTCTATACCACGGGTCTCATTCTTCAGTCGTCTCAAGGACGTTGATGTCAAAGACCCGTACCTCGGCGTCACTCCAGAAAGCCGCATGCGCGTTTCGAAGCACGCGCGATTGAGAAACGGGATGACACTCGATCGGTTGGACGGTAGACGCAGCCTGCTTGAGCAGTTTGATGACGAATGCCGCCGTCTGGATGCGACTGCCGCAACGCAGAGTCTCGATCGGTTTCAGGACATGGCAATGTCACTGATCACTTCTCGAACACTGCGCGAAGCTCTGGATGTTGGTCAGGAGCCGATGCCGCTGCGTGAACGGTATGGCATGACATTGTTTGGTCAGGCGGCACTCACTGGCCGTCGTCTTCTTGAGGCTGGCTGCCGAACCGTGTCGGTGTTCTGGGACGAATACAAGGTTGTTAACACCGCGTGGGACACTCACATCAATCATTTCTCACGGCTGGAGAAAGAACTGCTGCCAGGTTTCGACACCGCCCTCAGCAGCCTGCTGATTGACCTCGAGCAACGTGGACTGCTCGATGACACACTCGTGCTGTGCCTGACCGAACACGGCCGCACGCCGCGCATCAACAAGCCGAATCGAGGTGGTGGGCGGGATCATTGGTCCAACGTGTACAGCGTCATGCTGGCTGGCGCCGGCATTCGACCAGGAGCGGTCATCGGAGCATCCGACGCACATGGAGCATTCGTGAAAGACCGGCCGGTCAGTCCCGAGGACATCCTCGCAACGATGTATCATCTGAGTGGAATTCCCGCCGATACGACAATCCTCGATCGCGTCAAACGTCCGGTCCGATTAACCGAAAGTGGCCAGGTGATTCCCGAGTTGCTGGCCTGAGCGAGATACGGAGTCCTCAACAACTGACGCGTGATCACGCGTGCGAATCTCGCGACAACTGGAATCATTCCGTCGCATCCGAGATCACTTTTGCCGCTTGCACTGATTGCCACGGTGTCGAGTTGCTTTCGAGGTGTTTGAAGGCGGCTCCCCAGTCGCTGAGCAACCTGGCCGCCTCGGCCTCGTCCGCCCGTGCTGACGCAAGCACGTATTGCGCGAGTCGTAGCTCGAATTCGATGAGGGGGCTCGCCCTGTCATTAAGAGCATCAACGACATCGGCGGCAGCTGCAAAACGTCCTTGGTCAAAAAGCTCAAAGGCGAAGTTCAGGATGCGGGTTTCTGTGGAGGGATCACGATCGAGGGCTTCGTCGAAATCCGCCCACGCCGCAACAGGCTCGGCGAACCCATATCGTCTGCAGCCGCGATGCAGAAAACCACGAGCGTCAACCGGGGTCGTTTCTTCGAGTAGCCGTTGACGCCGTGCCCAGTTTTCCAGCCAGCCGACACGACGACGACCGTTCGCGAACCATGCCGGCCCGAGTTTGCGGATGTGTGCCTCACGGGCTGCGCGACGAGCGTCTGGCAACATCCTCGTCAGTGTCTGAGGCCAGCTTTCTCGCTGCATCGTATCCATGACCGCCTGAGCAATTTGCTGATGCCCGTAAATGGTGGGGTGGACATGATCGGTGTACCAGTCGCTACCAGGGATTCCGTGAGAGCTTCGGGAGATGAACAGTGCACGTGCATCGACGAGGGGCGTTTCGGTGTCTTCGGCGACCCGTGTCAGAATGTCGCACATGCTATCGAGAATTCTAAGCGGGCAGACGTCGTCGTTCTTTGCCTTCCGATACAGGCGACGGGCCTCGTCGTGCCGGCCAAGCTGATCGAGACAACGGGCCATGCGGAACGACAGCAGCGCGTAGCCGTCATCGATGGATTCCGCGATGCGGTATTGCTCCAGTGCCTGTTCAGGATCGTCCGCCGTGGGCCCAGCGTCGAATGCATCCTGCCAGGCGAGTTCCCGTTCCGCAGTCAGCTCGCGTGGATGCTCAGATTTGAAGGGAGCATTGTCTCGCAGATTCGCACCAGGCAGAACGAGAATCATCGGCACGTTGGCTTCAGAGCACATCTGAATCATGGCCCGCACTGACAATTCGAAATGGTGAATGACGCCGGCCTGCCACTCCTGATTGAGGTGGTACGAGGAGTATCCAGTGGGATCGTCGAGCCGTGCGTCGACTTCGCTCTTC
>CAYSJO010000659.1:0-27174 GCA_964431285.1 uncultured Planctomycetaceae bacterium | reverse complement strand
GTTGTCACGATAAACTTCCCTAAGCAACTTATTAACCCTGTGCAGAACAAGCCCTAAGCGCATGCTTGTTACCGCCGACTATAAGTCCACTCGCTTGCGCTTCGGGCTCGTATGACTTGACCGATGACCGAATGAGGCCCGTCACCTACACACTGGCGACCATCTCCTGGGCCAGTTCCGCAACGATCTGACCGTTGATGTCGCACTCCTTGAGCCGCGTCGACACCTTCAATGCGTTTCGGATCGCGCGCGAGTCGCTCGATCCGTGACAGATGATGCACGTTCCGTCGATGCCCAGTAGCGGGGCTCCGCCTTCCTCATTGTATTGAAACCGCCGGCCCACATCCTGAAATGCCTGCAGGGCTTTGTCCTGTTCCGCATCAAGGCGGCCGACTACTTCGGGAGTCACCGCCTTAAACAGGAAATCCGCCATGCCTTCGCTGACCTTCAGCACGACATTCCCCACGAATCCTTCACAGATCAGCACATCAGCCTGACCTTGATACAGGCCGCGGCCTTCCACGTTTCCGACGTATCGTTCCTGCAGCCGGCTGCGCGTCAGCAGCGTGTGCGTTTCGCGGTAGAGGTCGTTGCCCTTGCCTTCTTCGCTGCCGATGTTCATCAGCCCGACACTCGGCTCTTCAACACCGAAGATCGCCCGCGAGTAAATCGCACCCATCACACCGTATTGATACAGGTGCTCGGGTCGGGCAGCCGGATTGGCTCCCACATCGACCAGTAAAGAGCGACCCTTGAGCGTCGGCAGCGCGACCACGATTCCTGGTCGCTTCACACCTTTCAGAAACAGCCGTGTCCGCAGGCCTGCGGCGACTACCGCTCCCGTGTTTCCGGCACTGACAACAGCATCGGCTTCGCGGGCGGCCATCAACTTCCAGCAGACGGCGATCGAACTGTTCGGCTTCTTGCGGAGCGCGTCGGTCGGCTTCTCGTGCATCTCGACAACGCCGTCCGATTTATGCACGGTCAGGCGTTCGCCGGAGTGTCCGGTCTGATCAAGAAGCGGATCAAGCTGCGCGGGGTCCCCGACGAGAACGACCTCCAGATCAGGCTGCTCCTGAAGCGCAGCCAGAGCGCCGTCTACGTTCGGAGCGGGAGCATGATCGCCCCCCATCGCGTCCAGAGCGATCCGCATCTGCCATCAGTCCTCAATGTTGACCAGTGGCCGGCCCATGTAATGGCCGCACTGAGGGCAGACGACGTGCGTCGGGATGCGGTTGCCACAATTCTGGCATTTGCCGAGCTGAGGAGCCTTCAAGTTCCATTGAGCCCGACGGGATCGGCCTTTGGACTTCGAAATCTTGTGCTTGGGGACGGCCATGACGTCACCGTATCCTGCTGTCAGAGAATATGTTACAGCGACCGATTTACGTACGGAGATCGCCGGTTGCAATCAGGGAAGCGAGCATCGTACGTAAAGCGTCTAAAACGCGTCAACCAAGCTCGAAAGCTGCCAATTGAGTCGGCTCAATCGGTACGGTCGGACCTGACTGGCGCTCGAAGTTCCAGTTTTTCCCGACCTTCCAGGCGAGCGTCACAACAGTGTGCCAGGTTAATCTGGACTCCCATCTTTCCCCAGACTGCCAAACCTGTCTGACCGAATTGAAACGGACCGTCATGGCTGAACGACTGACCGGCATCTTCACACCCAACCTCGTCCCGCTCGATTCTCGTGGCGAGATCAACGAATCCGAGCTGCGCCGTTACGTGGACTGGCTGATCGAGCGTGGTGTTCACGGCCTGTATCCCAACGGATCGACGGGCGAATTCACTCGGTTCACGGTCGAGGAACGCCGACGGATTGTCGAAATCATTGCGGATCAGGTGAAGGGGCGCGTGCCGATTCTGGCCGGTGCCGCTGAGGCCAACGTTAAAGAGACGATTCGTGCCTGCGAGCACTACCACAGCCTGGGCTGTCGAGCCGTCGCGATCGTCGCGCCCTTCTATTACAAGCTGAGTGCCGACTCCGTTTATGCATACTTCCGCGAGATCGGCCGCAACACACCCATCGACGTCACTCTGTACAACATCCCGATGTTCGCCTCGCCAATTGATGTGCCGACGATTCAGCGGCTGTCGGAAGAGTGCGAGCGGATTGTCGCGATCAAGGATTCCTCGGGAGATATCCCGAACATGATCCGTATGATCCAGGCCGTCCGTCCGAACCGCCCGGATTTTGCCTTTCTGACCGGCTGGGACGCGGCCCTCATGCCGATGCTGCTTGTCGGTTGTGACGGCGGAACGAATGCCAGTTCGGGAGTTGTCCCCGAGTTGACGCGCAAACTTTATGACCTCACGCTCAGCGGACAGCTCGACGAAGCCCGCCGTATCCAGTACGACCTCGTCGGTCTGTTTGACGCCATGCTGTTTCAGACGGAATTCCCCAATGGCTTTCGCGCGGCCGTCGAGCTGCGGGGATTCAATCTGGGCAACGGTCGACAACCACAGTCGGACGAGCAGCGCACTGATCTGGATTTGCTGTCCCGCACGCTGCAGTGCATGCTGTCCGGGCACGGCTTTGCGAACGAACCGATCGGCGGCTGTCCCGTTGGCGATGCACCGGCCGTCGATCCTGATGACGTCAGCCGGATTGTGCAGTCTGTCCTGACAGAACTGCGAAGTCGCGGGATTTCTTAGCAGGACAACACCCCATTATTGTGGGGACCTCGGAACACTGATCCTGTTTAACGGCAAGCCGAAGGCGTCAGTGTGCCAGGACAAACACCGACGCCTTCGGCTTGCCGATAAACAGGACTCCTGTTCGATCCCGGATCGACAGGCCTCAAACAATGGAGTCTGAATCATGAGTACGGAAACGCCACAAGACGAAGCACAGCAGCCGCCGATCGTCGTCAATGTGCCACCACAGGCTAGCTTTCTACGCTCGTGGTTCGTGCGCATTCTGTGCTCATTCCTGCTTCTGTCTGTGATCGTCAACTTCGCGTTAATCTCGTCACAGTCGTCGCTCGCACAGTTGAGTTCCGGGTCGCAGGAGACCTTCGTTTCAGGCGACCGCGACGCGAAAGACCGCATCGCCCTGATCAAGCTGGAAGGCACGATCATGCCTCCGTTTACTGGACGGATTCTGGACATGATCGAAAGCGCTTCTGAGGACGACACCATTAAGGGCGTCATCCTCAGCATCGACAGCCCGGGTGGACTGGTCGCCGACAGTCACCAGATCTACCACCGACTCAAGCAACTGGCACTGGCCAAGAAGAAGCCGATCTACGTCTCGATGAAACGTATCGCAGCCTCCGGCGGCGTTTATGCGGCCATGGGTATTGGCGAGAAGGGAAAGATCTTCGCCGAGCCCACAACGTGGACAGGTTCGATTGGTGTAATCATCCCGCGCTACGACATGACCGGCGTGGCTGAGAAGTTCGGAGTCACGTCGGACTCACTGACCACCGGCGAATTCAAAGACTCCCTGAATCCGTTCCGCCCCTTGAGCGACCGCGACCGTGAAGTCTGGGGGGCAATTATCGACGATTCGTTTGACCGATTCGTCTCCATCATCGCGGAAGGCCGCGCCAGTCTGGACGAGGCAACAGTCCGCGACGAACTGGCGACCGGTCAGATTTTCACGGCGAATCAGGCCGTCATAAATGGCCTGATCGACGACATCGCGTTCGAGGACGAGGTCATCGAGACCCTGCAAACGGACCTCAACATTGAGTCGATGGGCGTCATCACCTACCGCTACACGCCCACGCCGCTGGAGATCCTGATGGGCAATGTCGAAGCCCGCGATCCGGAAGTCATGTGGCGAAAAACGCTGGAAGCCACCGTGCCCCGAGCGATGTATTATTGTTCATGGCTGCCAGTGCTGTGCCCATGAGAGTCGTCCTGCCACGCGTGTTGGAGTGGGGCAGGATGTTCATTCCGGCCGAAGTCCCGAAAAATCGCATCAGGGTCTGGATTCGAGCCGACATTCTGCCAGGAATACGCTTGTCCGATCGTTGATCCCGTGGGCAAGACGTCGGGATGCCGCTCGTGACCGGTACGTGCAGAGCGACGGCACAGCACAAACTCAGGAGAGAGACCATGAAAACGTTCCTGATTGCAATTCTGGCCGCGACAGTCGGCGCTTCCCTGGCAGGGCCTGTGATGGCTCAGATCGTCGTCATTGACCGAACATCGCGGCGAATCGTTGCCCCGCCTCGCCCGCCCCGTCCCACTCCACCACCGACTGTGTACGAAGTTCGGCAGGTTGACGTGAACGTCACCGTTCGCGATCAGATTGCAACTGTCCAGCTTTCCCAGGTCTTCAAGAATGTCAGCGGCCGGGTTCTGGAAGCTCAGCTTCTGTTTCCCATGCCGACGGATGCGGCCATCAGCCAGCTCACTCTGCTGGTAGACGGGGGCGAGTTCACCGGGCGAATTCTGAAAAAGGAAGAAGCCCGTCGTATCTATGAGGAAATCGTCAGGCGACGGCGCGATCCGGCTTTGCTGGAGTACATGGGGCAGGGGCTGTTTCAAACCAGTGTATTTCCGGTTCCTCCCGGAGCCGAACGCACCGTGCAGATTCGGTACACGCAGCTCCTGAAACAGGACGCCGGGCTGACCAGCCTGCTGTTGCCCATTGGCACGAACCGTCACTCGCACCACGCGATCGGTACGCTGCAGGTCAATGTGCAGATTGAATCCCAAACGCCGCTGCGAAGCGTGTACAGCCCCACACACGAGGTCAGTATCAAACGTTCCGGCGAGCATCGTGCCAACTGTCGATTGACGCTCAGTCAGGTTCACTCACCGGATGACATGCGACTGTTGTTTGGAACGGGCGAGGAGTCTGTTGGCGGCAACCTGATCAGCTACTGGCCAAAGGACGAAGAGGTTGAAAACGGCTACTTCGTGCTGCTGGTCAGTCCGGGAATCGAACCCGTCGATGCGGAGCCAGTGCCACGCAGTCTGGTGTTTATTCTCGATCGCTCCGGCAGCATGACGGGCGAGAAGATCAAGCAGGCACGCGACGCATTGAAATTCCTCGTCCGGCAGCTTCGGCCCCGCGACACGTTTAATATCGTCACTTACGACTCGGTCGTGGAGAGCTTTCGTCCTGAGCTGCAGCGCGCCGATGAAACCGGCATTGAAGCGGGTCTGGCTTTTGTGGACGGCCTGTTCGCCGGTGGCAGTACGAACATTGATTCAGCACTCCAAACGGGACTTGGAATGCTGAAGTCGCGAGACGTTCCGTCGTATGTGCTGTTCCTGACGGACGGACTCCCAACCGTCGGCGAAAAGAACGAAATGAGTATCGCCGCCAACGCGAAGACGGCGAACCGGGTTGGAGCCAGAATGTTCAACTTTGGCGTCGGTTACGACGTTAACAGCCGGCTGCTGGACCGCCTGTCGCGCGGCAATCGCGGTCAGTCCGTGTTTGTGCGACCGAAGGAAGACATCGAAGCGTCCGTCTCGAATCTCTACAACCGCATTGGCCGGCCCATGCTGACGGATGTCAGCGTGCAGTTCGAATTCGACGAAGTCCGCGACGAAGCAACACCACCAGCAATTTCACGCAGCTATCCGAAGGAGTTGAGCGACCTGTTTTACGGCGAGCAGCTTGTTCTGGTCGGACGCTATCGCAAGCCGGGACGAGCGAAAGTGACCCTCAGCGGATTGCTGAACGGCAAGCGACAGGTCTTCAGTATTCCCGTGACATTCAGCGAACCGTCAAAGGACGAATCGCATGCGTTCGCCGAGAAACTGTGGGCCACGCGGCGAGTCGGCGAACTGATTGATGAACTGGACCTGCATGGTCATAATCAGGAACTCGTCGATGAGCTGGTGGCGCTGTCGATCCAGCACGGAATCATCACGCCGTACACGTCGTTCCTTGCCGACGAACGGACAGAACTGGCTTCGAGTGGCAACCGCAGCCGTGCGGCAAATGCCGTTCGACGTGGGCTCGGTGCGACCGGAGGACGGGGTGGCTTTGGTCAACGCGAACTGAAGCAGCGGTTGCAGGTCGCTGCCACAGCATCGGCGCCAGCCAAGCCCTCGGCCGAGGTTGCGCGTGAAGTTGCCGACCTGGCGAAGAATGCTCCGGCGGGCGGCAAGGCAGTACTCTTCCTCGAAGAGGACGGCCGGCAGCGCGTCGCCACGAGCATCCGCCAGCTTGGACGTAAGACGTTCTTCCGCCGCGACGGGCAGTGGAAGGATTCGACTGTGACCAGCGCGCAGGAATCAAAGGCGCTC
This sequence comes from uncultured Planctomycetaceae bacterium, assembly GCA_964431285.1. Lineage (GTDB taxonomy): Bacteria > Planctomycetota > Planctomycetia > Planctomycetales > Planctomycetaceae > CAUZFZ01. Next base: position 20,955 of record CAYSJO010000659.1, on the reverse strand, counting down.
CGCATCCAGCAGTTCAGCAAGGAGTACTTCGACCTTGCCGCGACCCACGGCGGCACACTGGCGAAGTATCTGGTCTTCTCAGAACCCGTTGTGTTGAACTTGGCCGGACGCACATATCAGATCGACCCGCCGCAGGAGTGACCTGCTGTTGTTGACCAGGACACGTCCGGTGTCACCTGTCAGTTGAAGGGAGGAGCCTCTACGATTCGCCCGCAGTTCATTACGGAAGACTTATGAATACGGGACAGAGGCTATGGGTACCTTCTGGTTGTGCGTCGTCAGCGCCCTGGTCACGATCGCAGTCCACGACATACTGCAGCGGCGGCACGCGATTCTGCGGAACTTCCCGATTATCGGGCACTTTCGTTATCTGCTGGAGACAGTCGGCCCGGAACTCCGGCAGTACATCGTCACGAACAACAACGAAGAGCGGCCTTTCAGTCGTGACGAACGCACATGGGTGTATGCCTCGTCGAAGCGAGCGAACAATCGATTTGGTTTCGGGACGGACAACGACCTCGAAGGATCTTCGAACCATGTAATCGTTCGGCCGTCCGCGTTTCCGCTTCCGGAAATGCAATCCGGCGTGCCCGGGTACGCCGCCAATTATCCTCTGCCAGTTGCCAAAGTGCTGGGCGCGTCGCGAAACCGCAAGCATGCATTTCGGCCTCCGTCGGTCGTCAACATTTCGGGGATGAGCTTCGGTTCCCTGAGTGGTCCGGCGATCACGGCAATCAACAAAGGCTGCGCCATCTCAAAGTGCCTGCACAATACCGGCGAAGGCGGCGTGTCCGACTGCCATCTGCAGGGTGGTGAACTCATCTGGCAGATCGGCACTGGTTACTTCGGCTGTCGTGATGAACAGGGACAGTTCTCGCTGGACCGCTTCAAAGAGTGCGTCGACAAACACCCAATCCGGGCGATCGAACTCAAACTGAGCCAGGGAGCGAAACCAGGTCTGGGCGGGATGTTGCCGGGGGCAAAGGTTACCCCGGAAATCGCACGGATTCGTGGCATCCCGGTCGGCAAGGATTGCCACAGTCCGTCGGCACACTCAGCGTTCAGCGATGTCGACTCGATGCTGGATTTCGTCGAGCAACTGGCCGATGTCAGCGGACTGCCAGTCGGAATCAAGTCGGCAGTGGGCGGACCCGAGTTCTGGCGCGATCTGGCCCAGCAGATGGCCACTTCCGACCGCGGCGTGGATTACATTGCTGTCGACGGTGGCGAAGGCGGGACAGGAGCAGCCCCGCTGGTTTTCTCTGACAACGTGGCCCTGCCGTTCAGGCTGGCCTTCGTTCGCGTCTATCGCGAGTTCTTCGAGCAGGGCCTGCACAACGATGTGGTGTTCGTCGGCTCGGGAAAACTGGGCTTTCCCGCCAGAGCGCTGCTGGCGTTCACGCTTGGGTGCGACATCGTTCACGTTGGTCGCGAGCCCATGCTGGCGATTGGCTGCATCCAGGCTCAACGTTGTCATACAGGGCACTGCCCGACCGGCGTCGCGACTCAGAGTCGCTGGCTGATGCGTGGCCTTGACCCGACACACAAGGGTGCTCGACTGGCCAATTATGTGGTGACGTTGCGCAAAGAGCTGTTGCAGCTGGCCCGCGCCAGTGGCGTCGTTCATCCCGACCTGGTGACGGCCGATCAATGCGAGATACTGAGTGACCGGTTCGACAGCCAGACAGTCCGCGAGGTCTTTCGCCTGGGCGACTCGCCTGACTGGGGGCTTCCATCCCCGGAACAGCGTGTCGAAATTGAACGGCTGATGTCGGGTGATCCGGTAGCCGTGTGACGATCGTCCAGCGTGCCGTTGAGACACGTTCCCGCTGAGACTATCACTCGGGCACGCGTTGTGCCCTGCTGGAAGTCATGTCCCCTGTCCACTTGCCTGGAACTCTGCCGTGTTTGACCTTCCCCGGATTCAGTCTGCACTCGAAGAACTCAACGTAGACGCGTGGCTGCTGTACGACTTTCGTGGCAGCAACATTCTGGCTCGTCGCGTGCTGGAGATCCCCGACGATCAGATGGGCTCCCGACGTTTCTTCTACTGCATCCCCCGAAGTGGAGAGCCACACAAGCTGGTGCACCGCATCGAGTCCGGTGCCCTGGACCATCTGCCGGGTGACCGTACTGTTTACTTACGCTGGCAGGAGCTTGAAGCCGGCGTCGCGCAACTGACCGAAGGCCACTCGACGATCGCGATGGAGTATTCGCCGCGGAACGCCAATCCGTACATCTCGCGTGTCGATGCTGGCACGATCGAACTTGTGAAGAGTGGCGGGGCCGAGGTGATTCCGTCCGGCGATCTGATTCAGCACTTCGAGGCGACGTGGGACTCGCAGCAGTGGCTCATGCACCAGGCGGCAGCCGTGCAGACGAATGCTGCATTTGACGTGGCCTGGAAGTGCATTGCTGACGGAGTGCGAGCCGATGGCTTTGTCGAAGAAGTCGTCGTGCGTGATGCCATCATGGAGCACTTCCATGCGAACTCGATGACCACGTATCACCCGCCGATCGTCGCCGTCGGTCCGCACAGCGGCGATCCTCATTACGAAACCGGGACCGGTGAGAATACGAAGATCCACGAAGGCGATTTTGTACTGGTTGATCTGTGGGCCAAACTCGACCGACCGCGGGCTGTGTACAGCGATCTGACTCGCACCGGCTTTATCGGTACGGAAGTGTCAGACAAGTACACCCGCATATTCGACATCGTCGCTGCCGCCCGTGACGCGGCGATTGCCTGCGCCCGGGACGCATACTCCGAGAGCCGGCCATTGCAGGGTTGGGAAGTCGATGACGCCTGCCGCAAGGTGATCGATGACGCGGGTTATGGCGAGTATTACGTGCATCGCACCGGTCACAGTATTGGCCAGGAAGTCCATGGCAACGGAGCCAACATGGACAACCTTGAGACGCGCGAAGAACGACTCGTAATGAAAAACACCTGCTTCTCCGTTGAACCTGGTATCTATCAGTCCGAGTTCGGCGTTCGCAGCGAAGTGGATGTGTTCGTTGACGGCGAAGGCACGGTGCACGTCACCGGAGGCGACCTGCAGACACGCGTCGTGGCAGTGCTTGCTGAGTACTGACTGTCAGCCGTTTGTAGTAACCGGATTTATCCGGTTCGTTGCGATGTGTCGGTTCGACGTATCGGCCCACTGCTACCGGCCAGACCGGATAAATCCGGTCACTACGAACGACACGGACGTACTGTCGCAGCATGTTGTGTCGGTCGCAGATGCGGCCTGGGGAATTCGGGCAGACAAGCGAGCAAAGAGAAGCGATTCCGATGCGCCTGATTGGCGATATCAGGTAGCAGGCGGACAACGGTCAATCCTGATGCTTTCTCCCAGATGTGCGGTTCGAAGCAGTCGTATCCGTTGCGGTTTCTCCCCCGCAACGCCTGCTCCACCGCGGCCAGGATATGGAGCCAGACAACGTTCGCTCTGTCAGTTTCTGAACTGGTGATCGGAAAGCTCGTCCGCTCACCCTGCTTTGCTTCCGGGTTTGTACGCCCGGGGTTCTGCTGCTGATTCAGTCAGTCAACTTCATTGGAGGAGTCCCCCTTGAATAATGCACCATCTGCTGCCACTACCTCAGGCGACATCGTCGCCAGCCCGGCGTTTCGCTGGAGCCTGTTGTTCGCTGGTCTGGCGGTCGGATTACTTGGAATGGACATCATGCTGCGTCGTCCCGTCATGCGGGAACTTGGCCGGGTCCGCCAGGAACTGGCTACAGTTGAACAGGAAATGGAAAAACTCGTCGGGGCGCGAAGTCAGGTCTGGGAAACAAATAATCTGTTGACAGGTTTGCAGGCCCAGCACAGTCATCTGGAAGACGCTCGACTGAGCGTGTCGGCGATGGAGCAGCTTCGTTCGGACATCGAAGCCGAAGCCGCTCACACAACGAACGCATTTGCGAAACTCGATCGATTGATTGGTCTGCAGAATGCCGTGGTCAAGAATTCCGGCAAGATTGATTCGGCCCTGGCCAGCATCGACCGCATGGTCGACGTGCACGACCGCGCCGTGGCTGCCGGACAGCAGACGGATCAGGCCGTGACAGCGATCACCGGTCTGTTGCGTGTTCGCGAAGCAGTGCAGGTCGAACTGACCGACATCGACTCGGCAGTTTCATCCGTACGTCAGTTTGGTGATCTGAAAGAACAGATTCTGGTCGGTAGCGAAGGCCTGGACTTTGTTCAGACCGAAGTCGATTCGGTATTCGACGCTGTCAATAACCTGGTCGATCTGAAGGATCAGGTGCTGCTGGAGAGCAAAGGCACGCTCGTCGCTCAGGACGAAGTTAAGACTGCGTTCGCGTCGGTTCGCACTCTGGGTGAACTGAAGGACCGCGTGCTGACGGAGAGCGAAGGCGTGGACATTGCTCAGGACGAAGTTGAGTCGGCATTCGCCTCAGTTCGCGATCTGGCTGAACTGAAAGATCGCGTGTTGCGAGAGAGCGAAGGCGTCGACATTGCTCAGGACATCTTTGGCGAATTCGCCGCGGTGAAGACCGACCTGCTGAACGAAGCAGACGATCTGGATGTCGCTCGCGATGCGGCTGAAGAATTGATCTCCCTGAAGAACGGCCTCAACAGTGAATCCGAAGACGTTTTGGATGCTCAGCAGGTCGCCGAAGACCTGTACATCCTCAAGAATACGATTGTCGAACAGGGTGGAGATACGGAAACCGCGTTCGAAAACACCGATCGTCTCTTCACGCTGCGAGACACGCTGAACTCCGACATGGACTTGAACACTGCGGAGAAAAATCTGGGCCGCCTGGTCGTCCTGCAGGACAACCTTAATGGTCAGACTCGCGAAGTGGCCGACGCTCTAGAAACGCTTGAAGTCCTCACGGACCTGAGCGAGGAACTGCAGGGCCAGGTCGAACTGCTTGGCGATATGCGGAAGAGCCTGCTGGACATCGTGCTGATGGAGTCGACGATCCGCAAGGTGGCGACTGTTCTGCAGCCGCTGGCGGAACTCTACAACGTCCGCCGTATGGGCAAGTCGGAACTGCGGGAAGCTGCCCGCACGGTCATCGAAAACCGCTCCTCTCGAATCGCGGGTCGCTCGGTCGAGTCCACACGGACGGCGTCGGAGAACCTGAAGATTGATAGTCTGGAATCGATCTCCAACGAGAAGCCCGTAGACGTGCTTGTCCCCATGCCTCGGGACATCGAAACGGCCACCGAGATTGACACCATTGAGTAGTCATCGCGGGCAGTGCCCCGACACCATGTCGGGGCACTGCATCTTTCCGGCTCAGAGCTGATTCCCGCAGTACTCGACGACCGCTGATTCACTTCGTGAACAATTCTGGAGAGTGACCGAGCGACACACGCAGGATTCTGGACCAGCCGAGACAGACTGATCAGTAACCAGGCGGGCATCAGTTTCTGAATCTCTGAGTCAACTGATCGAAACGACAGAAAGGCGGGGAGAACTATCACTCCCCGCCTTTCTGCTTGCGCGGAGACGCGACAGCTTCCACACAACGAAATCGAGCCTGGCCGTACACGGACGAGATGCTCCCGGACACACTTGTACGTCTCATCGCGTGACCGTGCTTGACAATCTGGACAAACCAGAATTATCGTATCGGGGAATCGTCAGGGAGCCAGTCACTCCCGTCCGATCCCCGGTTCACGTCCACGCGGTGCATCATGATTCAGGTGGCTGGAGTCATTCTCTGCGCGTTTATCGTGGCACACCTGACGCTCTACATCGCCTCCATGATGCGACAGCTTGCGTCGGCATCTCAACGGGATCAGCTCGCTCGGCAATTGCTGTTGGAATGCATCTCAGCCGCCAGTGCCCTGCGTGTTCAGCGCGAGCAGGCACAGCACTCGTGGAGTGGAACTCGAAAATTCGAAGTTCGCAAGAAACAGCTTGAGGCAGAGGATCAGTGCTCGTTCTATCTGGTACCACATGATGGTCGCGAGCTGCCGCTGTTCATGCCGGGGCAGTACCTGACCTTCCGGCTAAATATTCCAGGGCGGGATAAGCCGGCCATTCGGTGCTACTCGTTGTCGGACGGTCCTCGCACGGATTATTTCCGTGTGACAATCAAGCGGGTTCCGCCGCCGCGCGACAAGGACGTGCCGCCTGGCCTGGTTTCAAACTACTTTCATGATCACGTGAGTGAAGGCGACATTCTGGACTGCAACGCTCCGCGTGGTGATTTCTTCCTGACTCCGGAGGAAAGCTCACCGGTCGTTCTGATCGGCGGAGGCGTGGGTATTACGCCCATGCTCAGCATGCTGACCCGTGTGACGGAGGTGAATCCCAGCCGCGAGGTGTGGGTATTCTACGGCGTCCGCAGCAGCGCGGACCAGGCCTTCAAGACACGGTTCGAGGACCTGGCAGCCCACAATGGTAATATTCGGCTCTGTATCTGTTACAGCCGGCCAGACCCGAATGACGTCCAGGGCAAAGACTACCAGTACGGACAGCGAGTGACGGTCGACCTGTTCAAAAAGCTGTTGCCGTCCAACAACTATGAATTCTACATCTGCGGCCCGCCACCGATGATGACCGCCCTGACGACGGACCTGAAGGCGTGGGGCGTGCCTGACAATCGAGTCTTCATGGAGGCGTTTGGTAAGGCCAGCGCACCCAGGAAGAAGGCCACGTCGAAGGACGAAGTTGCCGGTGCGGCCCCCAAAGTCAAATTCGGACGCACTGGTAAGGAACTTGTCTGGAGCGACGAAATCGACAACATCCTTGAAATTGCAGAGCACAACGACATTGTCATGGAGTCAGGCTGTAAAGCCGGAAACTGTGGTGAATGTGAAGTTGCGCTCCTCAGTGGTAAAGTCAACTGCCACTCCGCAGGCGCGGAGATTGTTGACGGGAGTTGTCTCACGTGTATCTCGGTCCCCGATGGTGATATCGCGATCGATGCCTGATCTCTTTGTAAGCGCGAAACCAATGAACAAATACCGGCCCCACTCAACAGGAGAGACTCTGATGGAACGCATGAAGCGAACTCTCGTGAGTATCCCGGACCGCCGTTTGCTTCTCGTGGTGGCCGTTGTCGCCTCTCTGGCTGGCCGTACTCAACTGTCTGCTGCTGACGACGATGCCGCAGCAGGCGGATTGGACCCGAAAAGAGTGATGGGGGCGCGGGCTTGTCTCAACTGTCATCCCTCGGAATCCCTCACACTGATTAACAGCGCTCATTCCGCTTCGCATCTGAAACTCAGAGGCGCAAAGGCAAAGGAGTATGCCGAGGCCCTGGGTCTTAAGAAGCCTGCCAGCCAGTCAACCGCCTGCGTCAAATGCCACGCGACGCCCCGCATTTCATTCACCGGCAGTGTGGAGGTGGTGTCTGGTGTCTCGTGCGAGTCGTGTCATGGGGAATCCGGTGGTGAAGACGGATGGTTGAATGCGCACGCGGTTTACGGTCCTAATGGGACGACACCAGAGTCGGAGACGAAAGAGCACCGCGAAACTCGGCTGAAGCGGATTGACAAAGCTGGCATGGTCCGTTCCAGTCACATCGCTGGTCTGGCGAATAAGTGCTTTGGCTGTCATTCAGTAACAAACGCCGCACTGGTAAACGCAGGACACAGGACGGGTGGTGGATTCGAGTTTGTGGGTCGCACGATCGGTGAGGTCCGACACAATTTCCATATCGACCAATTGAAGAATGCGGACGAACCGAGTTTGTGGGCAAGTCGACACGACGGCGACGCGGCAGCTCGGCGTCGCGTCAAATTCCTTGTTGGAATTCTGATGGATGCCCAGATAGCGTTTGCGACTTTAAGCAGGATCGAGGACGAAGATGTCCTTGACAGCGACTTTCCGGAACAGGTCCTTGAACGCGCGGAACCTCCTCTGGAGTACCTGGAAGTTTCCATCGAAGCCCTGGAGGACGACGTTCCCGAACAACTGGAAACAGCTTTCGAGTTAATTGAAGAAGGCGTGGATGCTGACTTTGCTGAGGAGGAAGGGCGTGAAGCTCTGGCTGAGGTAGCCGAGGGGCTGGACGAACTTGTGAAGTGGTTCGCGACGCAGGATGGGAAAAAACTGGAAGCGCTTGACGAACTTCTGGAAGAGGAGTTCGTTGAGGTGAAAGGTGTTCCTTACGAACGGGAGTAACGTCGTCGCAGTCGTACGACGGCAGGAGTGCTTATAGCAGAGGGTCTCCTGGTCAGGATTTGTATATGGTCTGGTGGCCCCAATTGAGGACCTCGGAATCAACTTGCGGCACATCTTGAGAGGTCGATTGACATGAAACGGACATCATTGCAGAGTCAGAACGTGATTACATTCAGTGTAGTTGCTGCAGTTGTCCTGGCAGCCAGCACCGGCCGAGCTGCCGACATTCCGGACAAGACGGACCCCGCGAAGGTGGTGGGTGCGAAAAGCTGCACGAAATGCCACAAGTCCGAACTTGAAGCATTGAATGCATCGAGTCACCACGGTTCGCTTGCAAAACTCAACGCAGCGAATGCGGCCAAATTCATCGCCGCCGTTGGTGGCAAGAAGGACTTGTGCATCGCATGCCATGCCACGCCGAAAGGCGCAGAGGGACTGGAGGCAGTATCGGGCGTTTCCTGCGAATCGTGCCACGGCGGAGCAAAGGACTGGTTGGAGATTCACGCTAAGGATGGTCTCGCTCAAGCGGCTCGGCATGCTGGCGCTGACGAAGGCGGCATGATACGCGCATCGAACGTCTACACCATTGCGAAGAACTGTTTTAACTGCCATGTCGTATTTGACGAGAAACTGGTCAACGAAGGACATCCGGCTTCGAACAAGATTGAATTCCTCGGCTGGTCCACGGGTGAAATGCGGCACAACTTCCAGAAGAACCAGAAGGCAAATGCTGAGGCCCCATCCGCATGGGCCGCGTATGCCGGCGGGAAAACCGAAAATCGGAGACGGCTCAAGCTGGTTGTTGGGCATCTGGTTGACCTGGAGGTCTGCCTGACGAACCTTGGCAAAGTGACGAACGGCAAGGGCGACTTCGCTAAGGGTAACTCGAAGCGAGCCAAGGCCGCCCTGGGAGAATTGGAAGACATTGCCGACGACCTGGGCGCCGCCTCTCCTCCGGAACTGGACGCCGCGATCAAGGCTGCGAAGGCACTGGGACGGTTCAGCTCCATCAAAGTGAAAGACGACCAGATCGAAGATGCTCCCGACGCGTCCGCAGCCGTCGCCAAAGCTGCCGCTGCAATCTCCGACAAATACGACGGCTCGACGTTTGGCGCCATTGATAAAATGGTTGGCAATGCCAAACCGAAAGGCACTCCGTATTCACCGTAGTGCGGGCCTTCAACAGAATTTGCCCATTGCATCCCACACTCCGGCAAGGCGTACGCACGGTTCGTTGCAGACCGGCTGATGCGTCGGCGGTGGATTCTCTGTCACAGGGAACGGTGAAATGAGCTTCGAAGGATCCGAACTTCAACGTCCTCAGCGCTGGGACAAGCCGTTCTCCGACACGATGACGGATGAAGACATTGAACGTCTGATGTCTGTGCCGCCGTTTTCTGAGATTGATGAGAGCCAGTTTCGAGCATCGACGTCATTGGCCGACATCCTTAAGAACGATACGCGGCTGGTCCCCTGCGAGCCTGGGGACATCGTCATTCGTAAAGGTGACTGGGGAAGTTCCGCCTACTTCATTCTTTCGGGGCGAATGCGCGTCGAAATTGAGCCGCCGGAAACCTCCATGCCCGCCAGTGTGCTGGGGCGTCGTGAGATCAAGCGGAAGAATGTCTTTGAAGCGCTCGCCCAACTCTGGAGAAACCACAAGAGCCCGGAATTCCGCTCAGTCGCTCGCCCGGAAGCTGGGGGCACCGGCGTAGCTTCGCGTGGTGCCGGTGAACGAACGCGGGTCTATCTTGAGGACGTTGGCACTGTTCTCGACCAGTACCGGACGGCTTCCATTGATTCCGGGCAGTTCTTCGGAGAGATCGCGGCACTCGGGCGAACGCCTCGAGTCGCCACCGTATTCTCTGAAGGCGAGGGGGAATTGCTGGAGATTCGGTGGCAGGGACTCCGCGACATCATGCGTCGCGATGTGTCCTTGCGTATGTACATCGAGGAGATGTTTCGGGAACGGGCACTCGCATCATTTCTGCGAACGTCGTCGATGTTCAGTCACCTGAATGACGAAAAGATGGATCAGCTTTGTGCCGCGGCTGAATTCGAGACTTTTGGTCAGTACGACTCAGCTCAGACCAACCGGACTGATGACATCCGATCGGAACCGATTGTCGCCCAGGAAGGCCACTACCCCAACGGGGTTGTATTGATTCGAAGCGGCGTTGCTCGACTGAGTCAGCGATTCCACAACGGACACAGGACGGTTGGCTATCTGACACCGGGGCAGACTTTCGGTTACGAAGAGATTGCTGAAGGAGGCAAGCCGCTACGACTTTCGTTACGGGCGATCGGTTATCTCGCCGTTGTCATTGTGCCAGCGCCCGTGGTTGAGACTCTGGTCGTCCAGGGCCGGAAGAGTTCCAGCGACCCATTGCGGCTGGACGATGGACGGCCAATGCAGTCTGCCGATGCGGAAAGCGCCGGGTTGCAGGTGGACAACGACCTGCTCGAATTTGTTGTGGAAGGGCGATTCGTCCAGGGAACAGCATCGATGGTCATCGATCTCGATCGCTGTACGCGTTGCGATGACTGTGTTCGAGCCTGCGCGATTGCTCACGACAACAACCCGCGGTTTATCAGACATGGGCCCATCCATGAGAATTACATGGTCGCGAATGCCTGTATGCACTGCGAGGATCCGGTCTGCATGATCGAGTGTCCGACCGGGGCGATTCACCGCAATCAATTGCAGGGTAACGTCATTATTAATGACCAGACCTGCATTGGATGCAGCCGCTGTGCAAATAACTGCCCATACCATGCAATTCGGATGGTTGAGATTCGCGACCGGCAGGGCAATCTGCAGATTGACTCCCGCAATCAACCAATCGTCCAGGCCACAAAGTGTGATCTGTGCGTGGACCAGATCGGTGGACCGGCCTGTCAACGGGCCTGCCCCCACGATGCGCTACAGCGGATCGATTTGAGAAGCCTGGTTTCGTTGGGAGAAATGGTTAACCGATGAGGACGTTCGTCGCCCGCCGCGTGTTTTTCGGAAGCATGCTGATTCTTGTGGCTGCACTGGTGCTGGTCGCCAATGCGGCTCTGCGGGTGGCGATGTACCACGTCTCCTTCGTTTCCGGGTGGAGCCTGCTGGGTCTGTGTGTATTCCTGGCTTCCTACAACATTCGGAAGAAGCTGACTGCCCTGCCGTTGGGGACATCAGCGGCCTGGTTGCAGTTCCATATTTATGTTGGGCTCCTGACGTTTGTCGTGTTCGTTGTGCACGTCGATTTCCGTATTTCAAACGGGCCGTTTGAAGTCGTTCTGGCGCTGCTCTATCTAACCGTGTTTTTCAGTGGAGTCACGGGACTGATTCTGTCACGAATCATTCCGCCACGTCTTGCAACACGTGGTGAGGAAGTCATCTTTGAGAGAATTCCACAGTTCATTCGAAAAACAAGGGAGCAGGTGGAAAGCCTTGTCCTGAAGTGCATTTCAGAATCAGATTCATCGGCCGTTCCTGATTTCTACATTCGTCGGCTGAAACCATTCTTTGATCGGCCGCGTCACTACTGGAGCCACCTGTGTCATTCGACCCGGCCGCTGCATTCCGTGGTGGTTGATATCGAGGCCCAACATCGTTACCTGAGCGACACGGAACGATTGCTCGTTGACCAGATTACAGAGCTCGTCAAGACGAAGGATGACCTTGATTATCATCACGCGATGCAGAAGACGCTGAAATACTGGTTGTTTATTCATATTCCGCTGACGTACAGCCTCCTGACGGTCGCCCTGTTTCACATCATCCTGGTTTATTCGTTTGCCGGAGGCAGTTGATGAACAGGCCACTCCAGGATTTCAGTCCTGCCAACAGCAACTATGAGCGTCCGACGCATGGCTGGGCCTGTGGGAAAGAATCCGAAGGCCAGCCGTGTTCCATCGGTACGAGCAGCGGTGGCGATTGCCAGGTCTATCTGGAGTGTGTTCCCGCCCGGGTCGCTGGAGGGTACGTCTGCGCCCGCGCTCAGGCCTTCGGTGGCAAGTGTGAGAAAGGACCGTTACCGGACGGAAACTGTTGCCAGCCGATAGTGACATGTCATCCCAGACGCACACTGTTTGCGCGTCGGCGAGTTTTTACGACCACGTTGACAGGCCTCGCATTGGGAGTCCTGCTGTGTATCTTTGGTGGTAACGCAGTCATTCGCAATGCGGTGACGTCACCGGGAGCATTGACACTTCAGCATGCCAGCATCTACCACAAGTGCGAAACGTGCCATGATCGCGCTGTCGATGGGTTTGACGAGCTGATGGACTCATTGACGTCAGCAGGTTCGGTGGCACTGACTGATAGTGACCGGTGTCGCGCGTGCCATAGATTCGGACCGGATGCTCGGCGCCCGCATTCGCTGAGTACCGACGAACTCACAGCCTTGACGGAACAGGCTTCGAAGAGGGAGTCAAAGGGAAAGCAACCGCTGCTTGTGTCTCTGGCAACGCAGCTCGCCGGATCACCCATGGACGAAGGCCAACTGGCGTGCAGCCGTTGCCACAAAGAACACCGAGGCGAGTTCTTCGACTTAACGCAAATGGCCGATGCGCAGTGCCAGATTTGCCACACCAGCTCGTTTCATGGATTCAGCGCAGGTCATCCCGAGTTTTCTGAGTTTCCGTACACGCGTCGGACGCGCATCCAGTTCGATCACGCAACACATTACGGCAACCACTTCGTGAACTTCCAACGAATCATGCCTGAAGGTCGTGCCCCGAAAAGCTGTCAGACGTGCCATAAACCTGACCTGTCACACCAGACACTGCCCCTGGTCGATTTCGGGCAGGCGTGTGGGAGCTGTCACGGCGAGCAGTTGTATCGGAATGACGCCATTACGTTGTTGGCACTGCCCATACTCGATCCAGTGCCATCCGACGAAAATCAATTGAAAATCGGTGAATGGCCCGATGGAATTGACCAACGCTCGGACGCCAGAATCCCGGCATTCATGCGACTGCTTCTGGAAAGCGACGAGTCCTGGGCTGAAACAAGTCGGATGCTCCAGGCTGCAGAACAGGCAGGAGACGCCACCAATCGGTCCGAGCTGCAGGTTCGCCTCGCATGGGCAACGAAAAAACTGATTGGCGATTTGATCAGCCATGGCAGCGCGTCGCTCGAACGGCGACTTGCCGCACTACCTGGTTCGGCCAGTCAGACGCAGATTCTGATTCAGACCCTTGCCGGAGAGGGAACCCTCCTGGACGCGGTTGAGCTTGCCGCATCGAGGTGGTTTCCGAATCTTCAGAAGGAGCTCGACGCGCATTCCGCCGGCCAAACGCTGGCGCTGCCGAAACCGAAGCCTGAAACTGAGCCTCGTATCACATCCAGCACCCCGGTTGCAGGCTGGAATGTGCTACCGAAATCCGTCGCGTACCTGCCCAGCGGCCACGCCGATCGCACGCTTCAGACGTTGATCGACGCACTTGTTGGAGTCCCGGATGTCACGGCTGTTGCAGACGGCTCGGAGCCGACCGTCGTGTCGGAGTTGTTTTCTGTTCTAACGGATCCCGGTGCCTCGTTTCGGTGCATGGGTTGCCACACGATCGACACAACCGGGGAGAAGGCGGTTGTCAACTGGTATGGTCGGAGGCAGGCGTCGCTCGCTCGCTCGTTCGTGCGTTTTTCACATGCACCCCACGTGACGCTTCTCTCTGCTGATGCAAAGACTGGTACGGTTGCGCTGGATGGCGAATGCACGCACTGCCACCAATTGCAGGACTATTCGACCCGTGAGGACGCATTCTTTCACAATGCTTTTGTCAAACTCCCTCGATGGACGGTGAACACGAATCCGCATTCGGTTGGAACAAGCGGTTTCGGGAAAGTTCAGCAGGACACTTGCGTCACATGCCACACGCAGGCGGGCGCTGGAGAAAGCTGCCTGAAATGTCACAATTACCACGTTGGGCTGTTCCCGACTGGCCGCTCTTTGTCGGCCCACCCGGATCCAGCCGGGGAGACGGACAAGGAGACGCCGGAAGACGGTTCCGCCAGGTGATTTGCCGGCTTTGCCCGTGTCCTGATCACCAGTTTTCACAGGATGCGTTGCCTGCGGGGTCTTGCGTAGTTTGAAGATGGCCGCATCCCGTATCGACGAATGGAAGTGGGAGCCGGACTGTTGCGTTGACGCGGATGAAACGCAGAATGCTGCCAGGGCCATCAACGAAGGGTGGGCAGCAGCGTGTCAGACGCGGAACGGTTCGATATCGACGAAGCTCCGCAGAGCTCCGTCGCCTGGCTGAAGCACTGGGACTGGGTCCTCGTGCTGAGCATCGCGTGGCTGCTGTTTGAACTTTTCGCGCAACCCGTGCTCAGTATCGCCACCGCCGCGCTCAAGTTCGGACTGGATGACTTCCAGAATGGTTTCTGGTTGTGGCGCAGGGACTCCAATCGCGGCCGAGGTCGCACCTGCAGCGTCTTTTTCATCGCTGCCGGGTTCTGGCAGATCACCGTCATGACGCTGCTGATGACCGTTGTTGGGATGGCCTGTATGGCCATCATCGAGGCAGTGAACGGGCCACAGCCACTTCAGGGTCCGGGAGTCAACGAGGCTCAATTGAATCTTGGCGTTTCGTTCACAATTGTTGGATTATGTTTTGTGGCGTCGTCCATCGCCACCTGGTTCGCGATGGTGCTGGCATGGTGGTATGGCCAGAAAGTGTGGCTGGACGGCCGGCTGCGGTACGCGCGGCGGAGCTCGGAATGGCCGCCACGACCCGCCGGAACGAACCGGATTCGCCGCATCGTCACCAGCTCACTGATTTTTCTGGTCGTCGCAGCCACAGTTGGTTCGCTGACGGTTGTATTGGTCGCGTTCGGACCGCAAGCCAATCCCCCGGGGGTCGTGATAGTGCCTCTTAGTTGTATGGCTGTGACCATGCTTGTCAGCCTCGCAGTGGCGAGATGGGCAGTTCCGTCGGTGACAGCCCGGTCGGCGATCGAGTGCTGGCAGGACGACTTCACGGTCTTCGACGACACGGCTGGCCAGCAGCAATAGTGCCAGTTCTGAATGCGCCGTCCGGTTGTCTTGATCCAGCGGTCGATGTTGGCCTGCTCGGCCTCGCGAATAGCTGGCTCCGGTGCGTACCAGTTCGAGGCCTGATCGTGCGGTAACTCAGTCAGGTCTGACAACCGTGGCGAGTCGCTTATACAGACTGCGGGCCAGGCAGACCGGAGGGGGTGGACAGAGACTTTGATCAGTCAAATTCCGGGTGGGTCTTTTGCTCAACCGAGTCGGCCCGCATCCGTAACTTGTTAAAAGTAGAGGAATTGCGGCCAGAGGGGCGGAAACGTGGAACCGGACAACCTTGTTGCTTCGTCCAAACCCGTTTCGGAAATTCCAACGCGCGATTCCTGTGTTTTGTCTGCGTGTTTTCGAATCGTTCGGCCGTGTTGTGGATTCTCTACGGACTCCATGCGTGTCTGGTTGCGAATCCGGAGAAGGAGTGGGAAATGGACCGTATCTGAGTGGGTCGGGAACGTTGCGTACGTGTCAGCTCGAATTGTCCTGACATGCCCGCGTAAGTGACCAGTCCTGCTATCAGGGCAGTTCTGAAATCAAAGCGAATGGCGGACCCTGAGTCTGAGTTGCCCATGGCGGCGCGGCACCTGTAGTGTGAATAATTCCCCCGGATCCAGGGTCACCTGGGCCCGGTCTGAGTTCGTATATCCCGGTTACCTCTGGTTGTTGCCTGTCGGCATCATCCCCTGAGGAGTTTTGCATGTTTCTGACTTCGTGGATTCGCTCCGTCCAGAACCGTCTCGCCTGGTCCCGCTGGGCCCGCAAGCACAATCGTCGGCTGCAGAACGATCAGCACACAGAGCAAAGGCTCCACACAGCTTCCGAGAAGCTTGAGGACCGAACGCTGCTGACGCTCAACGTCGACCTGGTGGGGACGACACTGAATATCACGGACCCCGACAACAACAACGATGTCGTCAACATCTCGTTGACCGGAGGTTTTTTCACGGTCAGCAGCACGACGGACACCTTCACCATTCAAGCTGCAGATCTGAGCGACGCCACGCCTCCGGGCCCGATAAACGTTCTCCAGAACGGGACGAACTCCTTCGATCTCGCTGACAACCGCGTTTCGAGCTTCGTCATCACACTTGGGGTCGGCAGCGACACCGTCAACATCAACTCCGCCGCGTTCGGACTCAACAGCCTCACGTTCAACGGGGGGAACAACGACGACAGGCTCAATACTTTCACTGGTACGCAGACACAGACAGGCAACCTGACGTTCGTTGGTGGGGCCGGAACGGACACTTTCGATGCCAACGGCAACCTCACGTTGATCAACAGCAACCTGTCTGCCACGGAGATTGAGACTTTTCAGGGACAGGGGAATACGTTCATCATCGACGGATTTACGACGATCGATATTGGCACGGGCACAAACCAGGATCTGGCGTTGACAGACGCAGCCAACGATTTTGTCGACACCGTCACATTGATCGCCGATGACGTTGCCATTCGCGACGTCAACAGCCTGTTCGTTCAGGGGTCAATAGACCAAATCAGTGTACGTACCGTTGGTGATGCGTCGATCGACGATAACGACGGCGGTGGCGCCCGCCTCGCGACTGTGTCAGGACAACAGGTCGATGTTGGGGACGATCTCGTTGTCCGTGCAGATGGCACAATTGACGACAACGACCAGATTTTTGTTGTCGATGATGATGCCGCATTTCAATCGACCAACAACAGCCTGATTGAACTTGAGTTCGCCAGTATTGATGGCAACGTGTTCTTGAGTACGGGCGGTGACGCAACGCTTGTTAACGACGACTCAGTCGACTTCGGTATCGACGATACCACGATGGCTGCACCAGGCATCGGACTGTTCCCCTTCACATCACACAACACGGATGTCAATGTTGGTGGCAATCTTGTCGTGGGAGCTGCTACCGGCAACATCACGGACGATGGGTTTCCAAATACGCCAGCGCCTCCGCCACGCCGTGTGATCCTTGGCGGGACTGGATATTTCCAGGCTGACAACGGAAACATCGCCATGGTCGATTTGCGACCCGACCTGGTGGATAACGTCGCGTTTTCTGCACCAAACGGTACGGTGAATGTGCGTGCGGAGGGCGGCTATACGATCGGCCAGGTAAATGTCAACAACGTGGTTGGAATCGCGAATGGTGACCGGCGTTCAAGTGCCCAGACGACGTTTACGGTCGACACACGCACGGGCACCGAGGGTGGCACAATTGGCGGTCCTGTCATCGTGCGCGACAACCTCGCCAATGCTGTCTTTAA
This sequence comes from uncultured Planctomycetaceae bacterium, assembly GCA_964431285.1. Taxonomy (GTDB): domain Bacteria; phylum Planctomycetota; class Planctomycetia; order Planctomycetales; family Planctomycetaceae; genus CAUZFZ01. The sequence continues at coordinate 3,557 of CAYSJO010000659.1, read as the reverse complement.
CACGAACACACCGACGATCAACGCGCAGACAATCACGCTGACTGCGAATGAAGGCGGCACCAATTCGGCTGGCGATACGATGGACCTGCAGGCGAATACGGAGCTTCGCGCGCTGAACGGTGCCCAGACGATCAACATCAATGTGGCAGACAACTTCACGATGAATGCGGCCGCGGAATTTGATGGGTTATTTTACAACATCACGCTGGACAACGGTCCCGACGTAGTTGCCACTGATAATGACGGGGCCGGATCCGTTGCCGACATCGATGGGAACTTCCGCGGAAGCGCCGTAAATCCGACTGACACATTCGTAACGGGCGGCGACGACAACGACAACATTAATCTGGAGGACGTCTCACGCCCGGCTGTTTACAACGAGCGGAATGACGCATGGGTTGTTTCGCTGTTTGGTGAGGACGGCGACGACACTATTGTTGGCTCGCCGCAGAACGACAGCATCCAGGGCCAGTTGGGCAATGATGATCTCTCGGGACGGAACGGGGACGACCTGTTCGTTTGGCGCAGCGGATTCAATCCTCTTGGTGGCACGGCAAATACTGACGACGGGACCGACACCGTCAATGGCGAAGCCGAGCGTAACATCGCGGTCGGGGCGAACGGCCAGCACAGTGCGCTGCGGATCACGCCTCAGCTACCCGTCGGTCCAGGCGGTCGAGTTTTCAGTGGAGAGTTCGAGTTCTTTGGCGCCGATGTGGAGCGATTCGGCGATCAATTGATCGTCACGTTTAACGACCTGACCAGTGACGGGATCCACGGTGTTACGGGGATCGGCGAAAACATCACTGTGACGGACCCGACGCCGACAGTGGACAATGACGGTTTTACGATCAATCGAGCCAGCGACAATGTTGCTCCTGCCGCTTTCGGAGCCGCCCAACTGAACGTCACTGGCGTGGAACATGTCACACTGGAGGGTGGGGCCAGGGATGATCGTTTCACGCTGGGCACTTTGGCCAACGTGACAGAACTGGTCACGTTCGAGGTGTACGGCGACGATCAGGATCGAGCCGTGATTCAGGGTGCTGACTTGATCGATGCCCGCGCCACAGATCTGGATGGCGACTCGACATTGCCTGCAGGACAGTTCGACAACTTCCGGGGCGTTTCTCTGCGTGGTGGCGGGAACGACGACACGATCATTGCCGGCAACGGCAACGACCTGATTCAGGGCGGCAACGGCAACGACCTGCTGACAGGCGGCGCTGGCGAAGACCTGTTTTTCGAAGACGGTTCGTCTCTCGACATACGTTTTGACAACAATGTTCCGGGACCGCAGGGTCAAATCACGCTGACGCACGACGGAGACACGGGCTTCTATCTGCATAACACGCAACTCTTCTCGTCAGCCAGCACTGCCGGCGAAGGGGCGAATGGCTTTACCGGCACTGACAATTTCATTGAAGTGGAATATGTCAGCCTGTATGGTTCGACGGCGGCCGACACAATTACGGCCACAGATCTGGTCAGCAACGAACTGGAGCTGAATCCGATCCTGCGGAACGCAAACGGTGGCATGGGCTTCTTCGAGCCGTTTGATCCGATTTACCCGGATGCCCTTGGCGGCGGCGACCAATTCTCGCCCGCCTTGGCCGGTGTGTTCCCCATCGTCGCCAATCCCAGTGGGGGATTCGTACGCAATGAACTGGAAGAAGTCACCATCGTCGGCCAGGCCGGCGATGACACATTTGACATCGCCCCCGGTCGTGACGTCGCAATCGAAATTCGCGGGAATCTGGATAACCAGGTCGGTGGTGATGACGCCGTCTTTACCGACACGTTGAATCTCGACCTGCTGCTGACGATTAACTCCGACATCTCCAACGCACAAATCGAAGACGGCAGTGTGACGTCCGACACGCACGGACTGGTCCAGTGGTTCGAAATCGAGGCGCCGGACGCGAATGCGCCCATTGGTGATCTCGACACAAATGCCGGCGCACCGACGGTCAATGTCGAGATCCAAAGTTCCGGCGTCGTGCGCGTCACACGTGATGCCATGGACCGATTTGTCGTTACACACGATGGCGGACTCACCGAACTGACGTTTGATCCGGCAACAGTTGACCTTGTTGATGACGGCGTCTACCGATTCGACACGGTCGGACAGTTTATTTTCACTGAACTCAACGGTGCTGCCAGCACGCTTGATGTCGAACTGATCGTTGATCACTCCAACGGACTGATCACTCCGGCTGTCGATTTTCAGGCGAGTGGCAATTCCGCCATGGGCCGCGACATCCTGACGGTCATTGGAGATCAGGATGCGAGTGGGGGGTTTGGTCTAACGGACGTGCTGTACACGCCAAGTGCCACGACGTCCGGGTCGGGCACGATTGAAGTCGATCAGCGCCGCGTGACCTTCTCCGGACTGACTCCTGATGGCGCCAATCTGGGGAGCACGGGAGCTGATCCGAACGCCAGTGAATTCGTCCGCGTAGAGGGCTTCGGACAGCTCTTGATGACGACGCCGAATACGCGCGATGTGGTTGACATGCTCGGCCAGCCCGTCCTCGTCGATGACACCACGCTGTCAGGCGTCACTCAGTCGGTCAACGGGTTGTTCGTGTCCGGCGGCAGCAGCGCGACCGCAGCAGACCAGTTCTTCACACCACTCCACGTTGCCAACGTCCAGGCCACAACATTCCGATTTGATCAGAACGACGGTCTGGATCCGGATGACAATATCCGACTGTCCGCCGACGGCGCGTTCGATCCGCTCGACGCTAACTCGGCTCTGGAAAACTTCACCGTTCTTCTTGGCAACGGGACAGACGAATTCTTTACGAATATCAATGAGTTCCAGGTACCAGTCAGTGATCCCAATAACCCAGCAGCAAGCCGGTTTGTGGTCAGCGGTGGTTCAGCCACCGACCGTATCACCGTTATCAATGATGCGCCGCGGCTGATCGCGCGCGATACCGCGGACGAAATGACCACGGGCACGGGGTCAGTTCAGGAAGCCGTCACCATCGGAGTCATCCCCGCTCCGCAGTTTATTACCCGCAGCAACAACACCACACTGACGTACTTGACAGACTACGACCTCGCCCGGCCCGAACTGGATATCACCGACACCATCTTCCTGGAGGAATACGACGGCGACATCGTGGCACTCGAAGGTGTCGAGACAACGACAGTCCTGAACGACGGCTTCGCCGACGATACCCAGTTCGTGAAAAGCGAGAACTTTTCCTCCGACGGCGCAACTGGCTACGTAGGAATCTCATACGGGCCAAATGGCGGTGACTTCAACGTCGGGCCCACTCCAACCGGACTGAAGGCATACACGGGTCTGACCGGCAGTTTTCTGACCGGGCAGGATATCGATGCCGGTGTTGCGACGCCCTATACCCTGACGTGGGCAAATCTGAATATCGCGAACATCAATGACCTGCAGTTTAGTGGAGACTTCGCTGAGTTCGTCGATGGCGGAGCCGACATTGAGGCGACTGATGTGATCGAGGTTCAGTTTCAGGTCGATGGAGGTGGCTTTGTAGACTTACTGCAGTTTATCGGCGACGGGAGGAATTTCC
>CAYSJO010000658.1:0-2956 GCA_964431285.1 uncultured Planctomycetaceae bacterium | reverse complement strand
GCGTGTCGTCCCCGCCCTGACACTGGATGACGTCGTCGTAGTACCCGCCCAGCACAGTGTCCTCTCCGCAACCGGCGAAGACCGAGTCATTACCCGCGTTGCCCGCAATCAGATCGGCGCCACTTCCTCCGATGAGTATGTCGGCCCCATCCGAACCGTTGATCAAGTCGTTGCCGCCTCCGCCGAGTATCGTGACCTGCGACGTCGGGAACGTGTTGACCACACCACTCAGGTCGACGGCCAGGCTGGCGTCGAACGTGTAGGTAAACAATTCGTAGTTTCCGAGATCCATACCGCTGGCACTGGTGACCTGAATAAAGAAACGACCGTCGTCGGGTATCTCCAGGTCGAGGATCAGCGAGTCAGTCGTGCCTTCCCACTCGTCGTCGTTCATCGCCGTCGACGTGAAGTACGGGATGAGGTTGCCAGCGTCATCAAACACATTGATGACCGAATTGATGGACGACCCGAACCGGGGGACTGACAGCGTATTGAGTATGTCCGAGACGATCTCGATATACAGGTTTTCACCGGCCTCCAGATCGAATGCATAGAAGTCAGACTCGGCCGCAGTAGTCAACGACCCCGTCAAAACGTTGGCCGCGACCTCGAAATCCAGTCCAACGAGCGGACCCGTCTCCTCGAGATTCGGAACCGGCAGGTCCGCCATGGTAACTAACTGAGCCGTGCCGATTGTGTTGTGGACACCCATGGCTTCCGGCGTCACCTGGCCATTGAACGAGAACAGCGAGAGTTTGATTGACTCACGAGCGCCGAAGAAGCTGTCGCCCAGGACATCAGTCAGCGGCTGGCCAAACGCAGGGGTGGCCATGATGTGCCGATTGGTTTCAGTCGCATTGGTGGGTCCCGGGAACGGCGGGTTGAACAACGGTTGAATCGCTGGAATTACGCCCTGGCCGACCGGTCCGAAAGCATCTCCGTGCCGCAGGCCGACCGCGTGCCCCAGTTCGTGAGCCGCCACATTTGCACTGACGGCGATGAAGTTAGCAGCCGTCGGCGGCACTCCCAGAAGATTGATGGCAACCTCAGCATCGACAAAGACAGTGTCCCCCTGATTCAGGTTGCGGAAGTCAATGCCGTCCAGCGCGATCCCGATCAGACCGGGAAGCGGAAATGGAAGTTCGTTGAACAGAATCGTCGTGAACGCCCCGAAAAACGGCCGCTGCTGAGTGAAGACGTAGTTAAAGGCCGTGTAGTCGGTTTCGAGTCGATCCTGAATTCCGTCGCGCTCGGCCACCGTGTAGAAGTGCTCGGTCATATCTGTGCCCGAGTCGAAATCCAGAAACACCGTTTGACTCGGTCCGTCACCGTCATCGACGATCGTTGCCACACCCGTGTCGTTGCCCAGTGCAGCGCTTGTGGAATTCGACAGTTCCAGAATGAATCGTTCGTCGAGTTCCGGCTCGGTGTCGCCAATAATCTGGACATCGACCGTCCGCGTCGTCTCGCCCGGATTGAATGTCACAGTCGAGGTCAAGGCCACAAAGTCCACCCCGGAGAGTGCTTCGGCTTCGACAGTGCGGACATCCACGGTGACGGGAATGATGCTGGGCCGCGAGAGCGTTAACGTAAACGTTGCAATATTGAGGTCGCCCTGATTCCCTTCGGGATCAACCGTGATGTCCCCGATCGTCAGAACCTGATCCCCTGAATCGATTACGTCATTTCCCGACCCGCCATTCAGCAGATCAAGTCCGCCGCCGCCCACGATCGTGTCACTCCCGGCATTGCCGAGCACTGTGTCATTGCCGGGAACCGACAGACCGTCTCCACCGTCAGCCTGGACGAAATCGTTTCCCGAACCACCCAGAATCGAATCGTTCCCATTACCACCAACCATGCTGTCGTTGCCGTCACCGCCGTTAATCGTGTCATTCCCGTCACCGCCCAGAGCCGTGTCTGCTCCATCACCCAGGTTGACCAGGTCGTTACCCCGCTGGGCATCCAGCAAATCATTCCCGTCACCGGCAAAAATCGTGTCGTCTCCGATCCAGGGCACCAGCAGGTCGTTCCCGTCGCCGCCCAGAATCGAGTCGTTTCCGTCGCCACCGTTGATCGTGTCGTCTCCGTCGCCGCCATCAAGCGTCAGGTTGCCCATCGGGTTGGGCGGAAAGACAGCGGCGACGAGCGAGTCAATCCACGCCGCGTAGTTGTCGACACGCGAGTCGAAAGCCCGATCGCCGATCGCCGTGTTCGCCTGCGTACTTGTCGAGAACACACCGGCGATCAGCAGCCGACCGTCCTGATTCAGGAAGCCGGGAGCCCCGTCATCGCCCGGTGCTGTATTGCTTTCGGTGTCATCATCAAAGTCGCGGACCAGCAGCGTGGGCGACACGAGATCAATCGCAGAATCACCGACGCGTTTTGTGCCGGGCGTGCCGTCGGCACCAGTCGTGCCATCGCCGCCCTCACCAAATCCAACCAGCGTCAGGAACTCACCGATGGCTGGAACATCTCGGAAAATGGCACTGGGGATGACGTCAGTGACTTCCGCATTCAGCAGCACAACAGCGATGTCATTCGCAGCGTCGGTACCCAGCGCCGTCGCATTGAAGTTCGGATGAACGAAGATTTCCTGAGTTACGAAAGTGCCGCTTCCGACCCGAAATCGACCGTCTGTCGCGGCGAGTCCGTCCACCAGATGAGCTGCGGTCAGCACATGCCGCGGAGAAATCAGCGTTCCAACTCCCTGCACGGTGCCCGTGATGTCAGTCAACAGCCCGACGGATGGAAACTCCGCAGTGTCTGTGCCATTGATAATGCTCAGCGGTTGTGTCTGAAACGCAGCCGGGACCGTGCCCAGCATCGTTGCCATCTGCGTCGGTGGCATGGTGAATACGTCACCCGGCAGTCTGGGCGTGTTGTTGATCAGGTCGTTACCGTCCCCGCCAGACACCGAGTCATCAAAATCGAAGGTGGTCAGAATCGTGTCATC
>CAYSJO010000657.1:0-7775 GCA_964431285.1 uncultured Planctomycetaceae bacterium | reverse complement strand
TTTCACGAGCATTCGCCCGTGTTCCCAATCGATGTCGCCCCACCGCAACCCGTAGGGTCAAAAAACTCCGCCGTGCTGTTTGCCAAGACGTTTGGGACTTTTCGGCGCGAGTTCTTGACCTGCCCCCTTAACCGCTACCAGTTCCAGGCCCCCCATCGATCCCACCCCATCCAGCGGATCCACCACCTCACTCGAAGCCCGCCCGCGTTTGGACTTCGGCGTCAGCCCGAACTGTGCCAGCAGGCTGCGGGAGTGGCGATCTCACCGCCCAGAACGGCGTCGCAGAAACTGCCGATGCACGCGGCGTGGTTTCGGCGTGACATGCAGGGGATGTAGGCTTCCGCTGTGCGTTGCCGAAACTCGACGACACCGTGCGGCTGCACAGTTCACTGGGCTACAGACCACCAGCTCCAGAGGCTGTCCTGACGACGCCTCAACACAAGCAAATCACCACTTAACGAGTGGTACCATTCACGGGGGCAGGTTAGTGTCCCGATTCATCGCGCGGCATGAGTGCCGGAATCGCAGACGGTTCATCGGCCGAGGCCGGTGCACGATCCGCCACCGTGGCGGTCAGCAGCCCCGCAGCTGTCTGAGAGAATTCACGTCTATTCATCGATTCACCAGTTGGAAGCAACTGTCGGCAGACGCAGACTCATGCATTCGAGCGGGCATGTGAAGCCGTCAGGGGTGCCGCGCAGTTCCGCGGCGGCGGAACCAGCCCCGTGGCGACAAATCGCCGCACCACTCGCACGCCTTACGGAGGGAGTTCCTATACTGTCTGCAGCACAGACCGGGCGGGGAAATACCCGGCCGTGATTCGTGGCTCGGACACTCAAGGTGGCCCAGTGAAATCAACGCGGCACGTCTCTCGCTGGCAGTTGCTTCTACCTTGCGTGCTGGCTGTCTGCGCGAGCAGCGTGGCAGGCAAGCCGACTCCTGTCAGTCCACAGCCGCTCTTCGAACGCGACGTGCTGCCGATTTTCCAGAAGCACTGTCTGAAGTGCCACGGAGACAACAGCCGCAAAGCCGAGCTGGATCTATCGTCGCTCGGCGGTGTGCTGCGCGGAGGCGAGAGTGGAGAACCGGCTGTCTCGGGAGGTCAGCCGGACCAGAGCCAGCTCATCGAGCTGGTCAAGTCGGGGAAAATGCCGCCCGGTGACGATGTTCGCCTCGATAAGAACGAGATCGACATCATCCGCAAATGGATCGAGGCAGGGGCTCATGGTCAAAGCGGGGTCGATGATGGACGTCTTTCGCCCGCGCTGCTGCGGGCTCGGCAGGTGCACTTTCTCCTCGAGCTGAAGTGCATGCCGTGCCACGGACGAAAAGAGCGTCAGGGCGAACTCGACCTGCGGACCATGGCCTCGACGCTGGCCGGTGGCAAATCCGGGCCGGCGCTCGTTCGCGGGAACGCTGAGGAGAGCCTCATCGTACGACGGATCAAGGAAGACCAGATGCCGCCCCGCGACATCCGCTACAAGCGTTCGATCAAACCGATCACGGAAGCCGAACTGGAATTCATCCGCCAGTGGATCGATGAGGGGGCCATTGAGCCGCCAGCTCCGCCGGGAGTTGTTGAAGACGACGGCTTGCTTGTCTCTAGGGACGACCGCAAGTGGTGGGCGTTTCAGAAACCACGTGCCGTTCCGGTCCCGGCTGTGGCTCAGCCGGACCTGGTGCGGACTCCGATTGATGCCTTCCTGCTGCGCAAGCTGGAACTGCAGCGGTTGAGCTTTTCTCCCGAGGCCGACAGGCGGACGCTGATCCGGCGACTTTCGGTCGATCTGATCGGACTGGTCCCCTCGCTTGAAGAAGTCGAGTCGTTTGTGAATGACGCATCGCCGGACGCGTTCGAACGGCTGGTCGAGCGACTGCTGAACTCACCGCACTACGGTGAGCGATGGGGCCAGTACTGGCTCGACACGGCGGGGTACGCGGACTCGGAGGGCTCGGCCAGTGCCGATTTGATTTATCCGCGGACCTGGAAGTATCGCGACTACGTCGTCCGCTCGCTCAATGACGACAAGCCGTTTGACCGGTTTGTTGTGGAACAGCTCGCGGGAGACGAACTGGCCGACTACCGCAACGAACAACGAGTGACGCCTGAACAGCAGGACAACATCATCGACACCTGATTTCTGCGGAACTGCATCGACCCCACGACCAGTCCGGAAACCAATTTCCTCTACGACCGCTACCAGGTGCTGGCCGACACGGTGGAGATCGTGAGTTCATCCTTCCTGGGCCTGACGATGCGGTGCGCTCGGTGCCACAGCCACAAGTATGACCCATTGCCGATGCGCGACTACTACCGATTCACGGCGATTTTCGCGGCGGCCTACACGCCGTACGACTGGATCAAGCCGCAGGCTCGCGTCGTCGAGATGGCCGGTACCGAGGACCGCAAGGACATCGTCGAGCACAACGCGCAGATCAATAATCAGATTCACCCGATCAATCTGGAACTGGGGGAGTTGCGGAAGACGTTCCGGGCAAAGTTTGTCGAGCAGAAGCTGGCCGAACTGCCGGAGGACATTCGCAAGGCCGTTCACCTCGCGCTCGAAACGCGGGCCGAAAAGCGAGACGAAGCACAGAAGAAACTCGCCGCTGAATACGAGCCGAAGTTCCAGGCCGACGAGAAAACGCTGGCCAGCTCGTTTCCGGAATTCGACAAGCAGTCAAAGCAGCTCCAGGAGAAAAAGAAAACGCTGGAAGCGCAGCAGCGCAAAGTTCCGGTGGCTCACGGGCTGACCGATATGCGGCCCGTCGCCGACCCTTTCTACCTGCTGAAGCGTGGCGAGTGGAACAGCCGAGGTCGCCATGTCCTGCCCAACGTGCCCGTCGTTTTGCAGGATCCCGAGCAGCCGTTCCGCATTACCAGGCCGGAATCGTTGGAGACGACCGGTTCCCGGCTGTCGCTCGCAAGGTGGCTGACGCAGCCGGATCATCCACTGACCGCTCGGGTGCTGGTCAATCGAATCTGGCAGCACCACTTCGGTACGGGCATCGTGGCGTCGGCCGACGACTTCGGAAAGACGGGCACGTCGCCCACACATCCGGAACTGCTGGACTGGCTGGCCGTCGAGTTTGTGCGTCGCGGCTGGAGTCTTAAAGACCTGCATCGGATGATCGTCACTTCGACGTCCTGGCGGCAGCAGTCACGTGTTCGCCCGGAAGCAGCGGCGGTCGATCCCGAGAATCGCCTGCTGTGGCGGATGACGCTGCGGCGGATGAGTGCGGAGGCATTGCGGGATTCGCTGCTCGCCGTGACAGGCGAACTCAACCGCAAGATGAATGGCGAGCCGGTCGGCGTCGCCTCGATGGACGACGGACAGATCATCACCGACAAAACCGCACCAGGCCGGCGACGCAGCATTTTTCTGCTGCATCGACGGTCGCAGCCTGTGACAGTGCTCGAGACGTTCGACCTGCCCCGCATGACGACGAACTGTGTGAAACGGCGGACGTCCAACGTGGTCTCGCAGGCACTGTTGATGCTCAACAGCCGATTCACCGATCAGCGGGCGGCTCGGCTTGCCGAGCAGATTGCCGCTCAGCCGGGAGATGACCGCCGGCAGCAGATCGATCTGACCACGCGGCGGATTCTCGGACGACCGCCAACGGACAGCGAGTTCGAGCTCGGAATGGAGTTCCTGCAATCACAGTCAGTTGGTTATGGAGCAGATGACATCCAATCGCCACTTGTCGACCTCTGCCTGATCCTGATGAACTCGGCGGAGTTTCTGTATGTGGATTAAAGAACTCGTTTTGAACAGAGGGTAACAAAGAAAACGAAGTGCAAAGCATGCGTCGGAAGACAATTGAGCGGACGTTTCTCGATTGTGTCTTCGTTGCCTTTGTTACCCTCTGTTCAAAACAAGTTTCGGAGTTCAAGTTCGGATCTAACGATAGTGAACGACTCAACAGAACTCTTGAAATTGTCGCGCCGCCGGTTCTTCTCGGGAATCGGACACGGCATGGCCGGATTCGCGCTGGCCGATTTGATTTCGCGCGAACTGCCGGCGGCGCAACGTTCGATCCCGCATTCCATCGCGTCTCGGCAGCCGCATGATGTGACTCCGAAAGAGCCGCATTTTGCGCCGCGTGCGAAGGCGATTATCCAACTCTTCATGCACGGCGGACCGGCTCAGATGGACCTGCTGGATCCGAAACCGGCGCTCGACAAATACGACGGCAAGACGTTTCCCGGAGTGATCGACGTTCAGCAGCCCGAAGCGGCCGGCGGGATTCTGAAGAGCCCGTTCAAGTTCGCCCAGCACGGCGAATCCGGCATTGCCGTCAGCGAGCTGCTGCCTCACACGTCTCGTATCGTCGACGACATCACGCTCATCCAGTCGCTGTTTACCGAGCACATCAATCACGAACCGGCTCTGTGGATGATCCACACCGGTCGCACAATCCCCGGCCGGCCGAGCATCGGGTCGTGGGTGTCGTATGGACTCGGCTCGGAGACGGAGAACCTGCCGGCCTATGTGGTGCTCGACGATCCCCAGGGATTGCCGATCGATGGGATTCGCAACTGGTCGTCCGGCTGGCTGCCGCCGGTGTACCAGGGGACGCGGTTCAAGGCGACGGGCACTCCGGTGTGGAATCTCACTCCGCACCGAAAGATTGCTTCAGACCTGCAAAGCAATCGTCGTCGCCTGCTCGCCGCCCTGGATGAGGCGCACCGGAAAGAGCGGCCCGGTGAGCCGGAACTCGACGCCCGCATCGCCAGCTATGAGCTTGCGGCGCGAATGCAGGTGTCGGCCATGGATGCTCTCGACGTTTACCAGGAAACGCAGGCCACCCGCAAAGCATACGGCCTCGAGAACAGCACGACGGAATCGTACGGTCGCCGCTGTCTGCTGGCCCGTCGACTCGTCGAGCGTGGCGTGCGGTATGTTCAGCTCTACATCAACGGTCAAATCTGGGACAACCACGCCAACCTCAAGAAGGGTCTGATCTCCTCCTGCGCCAGAACCGACCAGCCGGCCGCGGCACTGGTTGAGGACCTGAAACAGCGCGGCCTGCTGGAAGACACGCTGGTCATCTGGGGTGGTGAATTCGGTCGCCTGCCGATCTCGCAGTCAAAAAACGGCCGCGACCACAACCGTCAGGGTTTCAGCACATGGATGGCCGGCGGAGGCGTGAAAGCCGGTCACATCCACGGAGCCACCGACGAATTCGGCTACGCGGCCGTCGAGAATCGAGTCAGCGTGCCGGACTTTCACGCCACGATCCTGCACCTGCTGGGTCTGAATCACAAAGACCTGAACTACCAACGCAACGGCCTGGATGAACGACTCACCGGCGTGCATGAGCCCCGCGTCGTCGACGAGCTTTTCGCGTAATGGAACTCCGGCCTTTATCTGTCGACAGATTGTGGCCTGCGCAGGTCACGCAAGGCGATGCGCGTGACAGCCTCGTCTTCCTTGTTGATCGAATAAGCGATGTAGAGATGCCCTTTCCAGGCGACGGCCGAGGGGTACTGCCACCCGTCGAGTTTGTTCGTCCCCTTGAACCTCATGCTCGTTTTCTCGGATCGGACCACAAAGGCCCGATCGAACAGGACACCGTCAGTACTCAGCGCAATCGTCAGCGGATTGCGGCGTCCGATGGTGGGGTGCGACTTGCTTGGAACGCGACTGGGGTTGCTGATGATATACGCGGTTCCGTCCGGCAAGTTTCCCGCAAAGGCTCGGGACGTGGCGTCAGGAAAGTTTGTCTTCACCGGATTCGACCATGATTCGCCGTTGTCATTGCTCACGCTGGCGTAGATCCACGGATCGCCGCTTCTGGTCCGGAAGATCATCACGATCGTGCCGTCCGCCCGGGCGAACCAGCTCGGTTCGGGAAAGGTGAAGATATCTTTGACTTCAGCAATCCGGCCATCCTTCCAGCCGGCGATACCATCCGCGGAATCCGAATATCGCAAGCGGGGCTGGCGGTTGGCCCACTGGCCGTTCATCAGCAAACGTCCGCTCGGCAGTCGGCGCGGTCCTTCGAGGAAGGAACTCTGAGCCAGCTTTCTGGGGCGACTCCAGGTCCTGCCATCGTTCGACGTCAGGTAAAAGGCCGCGTTCCGTTCATCAATCCCCGGACGGTTCTCCACAATCGCCGTGTAATAGGCAACCAGCGTGTCGCCGTGGGCGTGGAATCCTGCCGAGATACACGCCAGCGGTCCCGGCCCATCGTGATCCTCGGCCAGCACGGCCGGCTTCGACCACTGCGCGCCGTCTGTGGAATGCGAATACAGAATGCGCTGGCCGTTGTGGCTTTCGTGCGTGATCCCGTTGGACCACATGGCATACAGCTCGTCGTTGTAGACGGCAATGTTCTGCTCGTGGCAGAACTTGTAACTGTCCTCGGTCGCGCGAAAGAGGACCTGATGTTCTCCCCTGACCGTCCGAAGGCCGAGCTTGACGTCATCCTTCTGTTTGAAAAGGCCAGGCACGATCTCAATGGGCGGAGCATCTGGTCGGTCGTCGCCACACACCCTGGCCGCCGCCAGTACAGAGACCGTACAGGAAACAACCGCAAGAATGTGAATTCGCGACATGGCAGTTTCCCGTTTCCTGAGCGGCCAAGGCACCTTATCAACTGGAGAGGAGGTATACACTCGACTGACGTCTGCTCGGTAGTCAATTGACGTCTCTTGAATGAGGTTCCCAGACTCTGAACCGATGGTTCACTGAGGGACTCCGCCAGTTCATTCGTCGCCGCGCCGGCCCGGGGCCATGGTCATGACATTGCCCATGTGGGCCGCGTCATTTTACCGAGGACTGAAATGCAACAACGTTGGTCGTCATTTCTGATGTGCGCAATGCTCGTGTTTGCGGTGACTTCGCCAGCGCGTGCTGAACGGGACGTGATTGTCACTGATGCGGACAGGCTGGCTCCGCCTGAGTTGCGTGCCAACGAGCCGACGCCTGGCAAGTGGTGGCTCAATCCCGTAGGGTCAAAAAACTCCTCCAACCGTTAAATGCAGGAGATTCTTGCACTTCCGAAATCTGAAACATCGTAATCTCAGCCGGTTGATCCTTCGGCGTGCAGACCGTCTCGACGAACCGAAGCAACTTCTCAACGATGTCGACGTCGAAGTAGAGACCGCGTTCGTGAGCGTGTTTCAGGTCGTCGAGATGACGCGAGCACGCGGTGACCGTGGCAGGCCGAGTTGTGACACGGTGTTAGAACTTTCGAATGGCATGGCAATCTGTTCCGACTCAAAACCGGCGTCTGTGAAGTGCACGCGAGCGGGTTCAGCCTCGACGGAGACGTGCTCACGTTCATGGGCTGACGGTCACTTCGCTTTGTTGGCGTTGATCAGCTCGGTGAGTTCTTCGGCGCGGCGTTCACCAAGTTTCTTCTGCTTGGTCGTCAAGTCCTGACTGAGTGACAGCAACGAGGCTGCCGCGTCTTCCGAGCCAGAATCCTTCGCGACTTTGTACTAGGCCCACGCTTCTTCCGGATCTTCGGTGACGCCTTCTCCGAGCAGGTAAGCGTCGCCCTGGCTGTTTGCCGCGTCGGCATGCCCCTGTTCAGCGGCCTTGCGATACCACTTTGCCGCTTCGGCGTAGTTTTTGGGAACGCCTTCGCCGTCGGCGTACATATCACCGAGAATGAGCTGCGCGGCGGCATCTCCCTGCTCAGCGGCTTTGAGCCACCACTTCGCTGCTTCGGCGTTGTATTCGGGAACTCCTTTGCCGTGGAAGAGAAAGTCGCCGAGATCGAGCTGCGAGTAGAGATATCGAAGAACAGCGGCCTTGAGA
>CAYSJO010000656.1:0-7427 GCA_964431285.1 uncultured Planctomycetaceae bacterium | reverse complement strand
CGTCGGCAAAAACCAGAGCGGCACCAAGCAGTACCGAAACAGAGAGCAGGCAGCGAAGAATCATGGGAACACTCCGGTGGGGGTAGTTCGGCGGGTCAATTGGGCAGGAGGGTCGGATCTTAGCCGTCGGTCAGGGAAGATCGTAGTGACTTCCGCCGGGCCTGCGTTCGGTGCTCTGGCAGAGAGAATGCGGTCTGCGTTTCGCCCGAACGAAACGGCACGATCAAAACCGCAGTTCAATCCCGTTGATCCAGGCATGCAGGCCGGCACCACCGACGTTGAAGTAGTCGTAGCCGGTGTACAATCCCCAGCCGTTCTGCGTCACACCGATCGTCGTCCGATTGTGAAATAGTGTCGCTTCACCCAACCGGCCCCAGTCGATCGTGCTCGATAGAACCCACGGATCGCCGGGGAACAGGTCTGCTCCGTACGTGAAGTTGAAGCCGTAGTCTTCATCCCGATCATCTGCCAGCCAGTTGAATCCAATGCCCGTCCGAAACTGCAGGGGCTCACTTTGAGCGAACCGCCACGTGACGTTGAAGTCGCCCGTCCATAGATCGTCAGACCGAGAGCCGTCCTTCGTGTCGATAGTTGAACTCGGTGTCGATGCCCAGTCGCCACGCGGTTTCCACAATCAGCCGACCGTTCGCATGTGAGATGCCCCCAAAGTCGTCTCCGTACTGGCCTTGCAGCACAACGAGGGTGTCGTGTGCCCCGGACGTAGACTTGTCGTGCAGCAGGCCTCCGACAGCATCGTCATACGGGTGATCTGGATAGAATCCGTTGCCACCGTCATCGCTCAGCAGCTGGGGCGGAGCCCAGAATGGTGAGCTGACTCCCACGAGTGCCTCCAGGAATCCAATGCCGAACAGATCGTCGGCAAGGCTGTTGCCGTGATCGTGGTGATCATGCCACGGATCATGACCGTGGTAATGGTCGTCGTGGTGCCTGTGACGTTCCTCGCGGTTCGAAGAGCCGTTGGAATCATCTGACGAGCCCGAATCAGAGGACGAAGTGCGGGCCTGGTCTCGGACGCGATTCAGCTTGCCGGCAAACGCCTCGGCCGGTGAGCTCAGCAGGAGAGCAATTAGGAGAACGGATCCAAGTCGAATGCGGCGTCCGCTGAAGGTCATGGTCACGACTCAACATCCCTGTCAGTTTCCGGCGAGGCGAGTCGATTGCTGAGCATCTGCGGTGGGCAACGGGAAGCTACGGCGACTCTCGACTTCGGCTCAACGTGGATCGGAATACCGTCTGACAGAGCATGAGAAGTGCGTTTGGTCAGATCACCGCGCGGATTTCCAGATGCTGGTCGCAGTGGTTGCAGGCGATGGGCTGCCGCAAATAAGTCGGACGCACTCGCAGTATGTGATCGCATTTCGGGCAGCGGGCGCGCACGTGTGTGGCAGTACCAGGATTTCGGCGGTGACGGCAAAACCATGCTCACAGCCGGAACATTCGAAGCGGTGTCCCAGATCGTGCTTGGCGATCCGACATTCGGCTGCACAGGATGGACAACTGAGGAAGTAGGCATCCAGTGCCACGGAGGGGGGAAGTCTGGCGGTTCCTCGGCCTGAGCCGGACTGGTGCCATACGACGTCACATCAATCTCGTTGACGTGCATGATGCGGTTGAGCCGTGTGACTTCCAGAACTTCGACAATGTCGGGTGAGGCGTGAACAAGGTGCACTTCGATGCCCTGGCCGGCCAGCCGGGCGAAAATTCCAAGCACACTACTGGGAACGTACTTCATATCCGTGAGGTCGATCGCCAGCTTCAGACATTCCACCTGTCCGACGAACTGCACCAGACCATCATAGACCTCGCCCGCCCGAGTCGATGCTTCTTCAATGTCGGATCGGAATCGAACGACACTGAATGTTCCTTCTTCAAGCACGTCGAACATGCGTTCCGCGGCCATGCCGAACTCCTGAGCAACGTTGAACCGCCCCTGTCTCCGCTCAAGACGATTCTGCCCGGAAACCGGGACTCCAGTAAATCCCGCCCCGTCGCGGGCAATTCTCTGAAGCCGCCTGTCAGACTTTGCCGATTATTCCGGTCAGGCTATGGCTGCGTAAGTCCCCAGCGTACCGGAAGGAAATGGAGATGCGTCGATTCAGCGTGCTCGTGACGCTTGCGACACTGCTCGCGAATCGAATTGATGCATTCGCCGATGACGTGTATCAGGTCGAGAGTGGCATTACTCGTGAGGCGGCGTTTGCGGATGTCGATTCGATTTTTGGAGATCCGGGTCTGATACCGTCCGCCGGATGCTGCGAGTCCATTGAGTCTGAATCTCTGTGGGACAACCTGTCGATCTTTGCCGGACTCGAGGGTTCCAAACAGCCACAGGATTACGGTGTAAACGCCCACTTCGGCGGACGTGTGTTCGCGAACCTGGGACTGCCACTGTGCGACCATATCGGTCTCGGCCTGCAGATTGGTTCCTCAATCAACTGCACGGACAACGCCGTGCAGGTCTACGACCGCCTTGGCGAGGCCAGTGGCCGGTCTCAGGGTTTCACAACCGTAGGTGTTTTTCAGCGGCTCGATAATGGACTCGTCTGGGCGGCCGCCTGGGATTTTCTGCATCAGAACTACTTCGACCAGACAAACCTGAGTCAGGCCCGCGGTCGTATTGGCTGGCAGATCGGCAACGAAGAGATCGGCATCCGGGCTCAGGTCTCACATGACAGCGACCGGGCATTCTTTCTGGGAGCCGTCCCGGTCGTACTTGAGCCTGTCAGTCAGGGAGCACTCTACTGGGCACGCACCTGGGAGAACGCCGCTCGCACAACGCTGTGGCTGGGGATCGCCGAAAGTCATAGTGAGTGCAACGTGGCCTTCGAAGCATTGCTGATGCCCCCGGACCCAACCAGCGACCATCCGGCGAGCGTGTGCTCTTCGGTGCCGAGGTCGACATTCCGCTCAGCGACCACTGGGCATTGTGTGGACAGGCGAACTTCATCACTCCCGCCTATACCGGAACCGTCGACTCGTTCCTGGGTGTCTCCTTCTATCCCGGCGGCGGAGCGCGTCGAGCGAGAACAAACCGTTACGCTCCCGTTCAACCCGTCGCCAACAGCACGTCGATGTCGATCGACCTGAGGTAGAGCGTCGCCATCCCTTCATCGGGAACGGAGTGTCACGCATGCGAATCGCGCTGATCGGAGCCGCCGGACAACTGGGCACCGACCTACAGACTGCGCTGGCGGACGAAGAACTCATGCCGCTCGGTCACAGCGACATCGAACTGACCAGCGACGAGAGTATCGCGAACTGTCTGGGACAGTCTGAACCACAACTTGTGATCAACTGTGCTGCCTACAATCTGGTCGATCAGGCTGAGGACAAGCCGAATGTCGCGCACGATGTGAATGCGCTGGGCCCGCGGAGACTGGCCATGTGGTGTGCAGAGCGGGATGTGTGCCTGACACATTTCAGTTCGGACTATGTGTTTGGACTCGACGCCGATCGCGACCAGCCGTACTCCGAAACGGACGCTCCTGGACCGCAGAGTGCTTACGCCGCCAGCAAGCTGCAGGGTGAGTACTTCGTTCGTGCGCTTTGTCCTCGGCATTTTGTGATTCGAACATGCGGGCTCTATGGCGTCGCGGGAGCGAGGGGGGCTGGCAAGGGCAACTTCATTGAGGCGATGCTCAGCCTTGGGGCTGAGCGTGACGAGCTGGGAGTCGTCAACGACCAATGCTGTACTCCGACGTCCACCGCAGACCTCGCAGCCGCCACTGCCGAGCTGATGCGGACGAATGCTTTCGGGCTCTATCACGCGACGAATACCGGCCAGATGACCTGGTTCGAACTGGCCACTGAGGTCTTTCGTCAGGCGGGCATCTCAGTGCAGGTCAATCCAATTACGTCGGCTCAGTTTGGTGCCAGGGCAACGCGGCCGGCCTGGTCCGTGCTGAATTGCCAGCGGCTGGCCAGCGTGACCGGGCACGTACTGCCGGAGTGGCTCGATGCCGTCGCCCGATATCTTCGGTCGCGACAGGACTGAGCCACCCGGTCGCCCCGCACCGAATTCACGGCGTGGCTCGCTTCTGGTCGATCTGCCATACTCCCCCCCGACTGGCACGACGCCAGCGTCTGGTTCGATCGGATTCGCCCGGGACTTCTACGATGCAGCAGAACATCCACACGCATCAGTTCGATAATGGCCTGATGCTCATCGTGGAAGAAATGCACGACGTTCAATCAGCGGCGTTCTCCTTCCTGACTCCCGCCGGCAGCATCTACGACCAGGCCGACCGCAGTGGTACCGGAGCCCTGCTGACCGACTGGATCACTCGCGGTGCAGGCGAACGTGACAGTCGCGAGCTGTTCACGGTGCTCGACAATCTGGGCCTGCAGCGCAGCGAGAATGTCGGTGCCCATCACATCACGTTCTCGGGTTCGAACGTCGCTGGCCGCATCCCTGAATGCTTGGGCATTTACGCGGACATTATCCGCCGTCCCCATCTGGCAGACGCAGAATTCGAGGCTGTCCAACTGGGAGCCGAACAGGCACTACTGGCGATCGAGGACGAGCCGCAGCGCAAGGCCATGATTGAGCTGCGTCGCCACGTCTTCACAAGCCCATTCGGTTTGCCGTCCGACGGTTCGCTTGAACATCTGCCAAACATCGATACCGACGCCGTTCGCGGTCACTTCAAGTCGCATTTTCATCCGAACGGCGCGATTGTCGGTATCGCCGGGAACGTCGACGCCCAGGCCATGATCTACACCATTGGCCAGCACTTCAGTGACTGGGAACAGAAACCCGATTCTGAAATTGCGACTGGTGGCACGGGGCCGAAGCGCAACTTCATCGAGCACGACTCGGCGCAGACGCATATCGGAGTGGCATACGACAGCGTGGCCTTTACCGATCCTGACTACTACCAGGCATGGGCAGCGGTCAGCGTGCTCAGTGGTGGCATGAGTTCCCGGCTCTTCACGGAGGTGCGTGAGCGTCGTGGCCTGTGCTACTCGGTGCATGCAAGCCTGGCATCCTTGAAGCATGTAGGTCGCGGGCTGTGTGACGCCGGAACGAGTTACGATCGTGCCCAGGAATCACTCGATGTCACCATTCAGGAATTGAAGAGGCTGGGGGACGGTATCGAACAGAGCGAACTGGATCGTTGTGTCGCTCGGGCCAAGAGTTCCCTGGTCATGCAGCAGGAGTCGAGTCGAGGGCGTGCGAGTTCACTGGTTCGGAACTGGTTCATGCTGAGCCGTATCCGCACCCTCGAAGAAGTGCTGGAGAAGATTGAATCCCTGACGGTCGAATCCGTGCTGGACTTCGTACATCGCATGCCCGCACAGGATTTCACAGTGCTGACAATCGGTCCGCAGGCACTGGAAGTGAACGAGTAAAGGAGTCTCGTTCCAACGTCCTGCGTCGGAACGAGTGGTCATGCGGCGCCGTTCAATCACGACATCGGAACATCGCAATGCAATTCCACGAGACAACGCTGGACAACGGACTGAAGGTCGTCGTCGAAAGCAATCCGAGTGTGCATAGCGTTGCTGCCGGATTCTTCGTTCGCACGGGAGCCCGTGACGAGACACCGGAAGTCAGCGGCGTCAGCCATTTCCTCGAACACATGGCCTTCAAGGGCACCGAGGAATACACGGCCGACGACGTCAATCGCATCTTTGACGAGATCGGTGCTGAGTACAACGCGTCGACCAGCGAAGAAGTCACGCTCTTTTACGCCGCGATCCTACCTGAATTCCTGCCGCAGACGTTTAAGCTGCTCGCCGGAATTCTGTTCCCGACATTGCGGCAGGAAGACTTCGACATGGAGAAGAAAGTCATCCTGGAAGAGATCAGCATGTACCAGGATCAGCCGATGCACGTCGCGTATGAGAACGCGATGCTGACCCATTTCACCGGGCATCCGCTGGGTACATCGATTCTGGGAACACTCGAAAGCGTGGGCGGTCTGACTGCGGAACAGATGCGTCAGTATCACGCAGATCATTACCGGGCCGGCAACATCACACTGGCGGTGACTGGCAACATCGAATTCGACGAGGTCGTCCGCCTGGCGAACGAATACTGCAGCGACTGGCCATCCGGTAGTCTCGATCGTCCCGTGCACGAAGCTCAGCCGGTTGGCGGAATCTCAGTCGTACCTCGAGACGCCAGCGTGCAACAGAACATCATTCTGGTGGCGCCGGCGCCGTCGTCGCATAACGAGTTGCGTTTCGCTGCCGAAATCCTGTCGGTGATCATCGGTGATGACGGTGGCAGTCGTATCTATTGGGACCTGGTCGACCCGGGCCTGGTCGAGTTCGCGGAACTGGGCTACTACGACTACGACGGATCAGGAACGTACATGACGTGGCTCTGCTGCCAGCCAGATACCGCAACCGAGAACATCGCTCGAATTCAGAGAATTTACGAGCAGGTCAACAAAGACGGCGTGAACGAGATCGAACTGGAACAGGCGAAGAACAAGATCTCCTCGCGAATCGTGCTGCGTAGTGAACGACCGATGGGACGCCTGTCGTCACTGGGCAGCAATTGGCTCTACCGGCAGGAATACCGTTCCGTCGCGGACGACCTGGCGACACTGCAGTCACTGACGCTCGACGACATTCGTGCTGCGCTGGATGTGTATCCATTGGGGGCGTGCACAACATCCGCTGTTGGCCCGTTGGAAACACTCGATGTCGGCCAATAAGCGACTGACAGACTCCGGCCCTTCTACAACATCGAGTCTCTGGGCACTCTCGGTTGCATTTACCGTCAGCTTTGTATGACTCGTCATTGGCCCTGAGCCGGCTCTGGGAGTCGCGTTCTTGACGTCAATTATGGCGTGGCGATACCTCAAGTGGCGATACCGACCCTTTGGTTATCTTTCTGAACCCCGCGAGGGTCCAGAACATCTGACCGTCGCCATCTCAGATGCAATTGGTGATCGGCGCGAACTTTCGATTCTGGACCTTGGCCACGGTCTTGATTTCACGCTCCATCCACAGATGGTCGTGATAGCTGCGCAGGAGTTCGTCGCGGTCGTCGTTCTCTTTGCGGATCGCGTTGATGACGAGCCGGCTGTTCGAGGCCAGGCACTCCAGGGCCTCTACGATCGGTTTCCAGACTGGAGTCGTATCAATAATCGCGTCGATGAATTCCGGCGGTCGGTCGGCCGTGTCACCTGCCCAGGCGGCGCCAAGCCATATGGCAAACTCTCGCGCGGCTGGATCGCGTGCAAAGACGGAGACTGGCGAGTTCGGGAATCGGTGCCGGGCCAATTGCAGCACGATGTGAGCAGACCCGCCGAATCCTGTTTGACAGAGCCGTGTCGCGACAACGTTTCAACAGTTTCTGCAAACGCCTCTTCTCTGGCCTGTTGATGCGTGGAATAATCCCATCCATGGGAGCCCTTTCTTTGAATGCGTGATTCAAGGAATGAGAAGTT
>CAYSJO010000655.1:0-7634 GCA_964431285.1 uncultured Planctomycetaceae bacterium | reverse complement strand
CGGCTCATCGTCGGCTGGCTCGGCCACGACGGCGGTTCACGCAGACCGGCCCAGTGATCGGGATCGCAGGCCCACGACACCGGTTGATCGTCCGCCACGGCTCTGAGAAACACGAGCACGATGGTCCGATCACTGTGGTAGTACGAGCCACCCGTCTCACAGGTGGTGTAGTCGATGGTCATCACAACGCGATACGCTTCGTTCCACAGTTTGCCATTCATGGCTTATTTCCTCGAAAGGGAAGTTCTGTCACAACCATGGATTGCAAACTGTTTCTTTATTTACAGATAGAGCGACTCCCCCCTCTACACGCCCATGAATAAAGTTCCCACTGGGGAGACGGTCAGGGAGAGGCGTTTTCGCGTCGGATGGGTCTACGCAGACCAACTCTGGAAATGCGCTAATCGTCACGCGCTCCCATCAACTGCCGCAGGTCCATAATCATCTGGTCGGTCACGTTGCCGGGCGACTCCGGCTGCTCAATGAGCCACCGGAACACTCCGTAATCATCATGATCGGGAGGGAATGTTGCTTCGCCCGTTGACAGTGCCCCGCGAATCCCTCCCGACATGTGCGTAACGATCGTGCCATCCGCAAACATGCCGCCAGGTTCATCCAATAGGTGTGACACACTTCAGGACGCTGGCCGTTGAAACCATCGCTGTCGTAAAGGCCGTCGAGGACGGAAATAAACGCGGGCAGGTGAGCCGCCCGCACCAGAATCTGATGCTCGGGAAAGAACAGACGCAGTATGCCAACGACTCCCGGCATCAAGGGCGTGGTGACCACACACAGGTGTTGCGAGGTCAGTTCAATCGGCAGCAACCCTCGACCGCAGGCCAGGCTTTGCGGGAATTCCGGAAACCGGCGAATTCCCTCGGGTAGTTCACCGATGGGCAAGAATGCCGTGTGCTGGTAGGCAGGGCACTCCATGCCACGTGCCGGGAAGTCGAAGCATCGAAGACCTTCCGGAACCTGCAATTCCGTTCGACATTGCGGACAGTTGATACCGGTTGTCTGAATCACCATCACCAGCTCGCTGTCGGAATAAGTCGGTCGCGTCCGTCACACGACCGTGGCAGCTTCAGCCGGAGTTGGACGCTCGGATTCCGCGACGGTATCGCGTTCGATTTCGCCTGTCATGCGCCCGAACTCGGCGACCGCGGACGACTCGAACTCGTGCCGGTAATTCGTGACCAGTTGAATGAACGACCGCAGAGCCAGAATCGCTGCCACTGAATAAAGCAGGACATGCCAGACCGTCATGGTTCCCTCCCAGGTCAGGTGTGCGGATCCGTCGCGACGATACAGTCTCCGGAAATCGACTTCCGGTTGAGACTTGCTTAGTTTGTCGGCAGGTGCTCGTCAGTGGTTTGAAGTGGTTGACCGCTGCAGCTCTCCAACTTCAGTCGCGAACGCGTTCGACATACTCACCCGTTCGCGCGTCGACCTTGATCATCTCTCCCTGGTCCACAAACGCCGGAACCTGAACCTCGGCCCCGGTCGCCACTGTTGCGGGCTTGGTCACATTCGTTGCCGTATTTCCCTTCGCCGCCGGTTCGGTGTAAGTCACCTCGACCACCACATGAGACGGCGGATCGACAGCGATCAGAGTTTCATTCCAGAACAGAAGATCGCACATGGCTCCATCAAGCAGGAAGTTCGCTGCAGTCCCCAGTGTTGCCGTCCCAATCGGAAACTGCTCGAAGGTTTCGTTATCCATGAATACGTAGTTGTCGCCGTCCCGATACAGGAACTGGCCTTTGACCTTGCGGACGTCGGCCTGTTCGAGGCTGTCACCGCTGCGGTACGTCGGCGAGATGTTGGTACCCTTCAGCAGGTTTCGCATCTTCATCTTGTAGAGCCCTTGGCCCTTGCCTGGCTTGACGAAGGTACACTCGATGATTTCGTAGGGATCACCCTCGATGATGAGCTTCACGCCCTTCTTGAAGTCAGCGGCATTGACGTTCGGCATTTAACTCTCGTTTCGGTATTGGGTATGTCCACGGCGGGTTTTCCGCCCGCGCAGATTTGACGGACGCATTCGAGCCGGGACACTACCACATCGTCAGCAGCCTCGAAAACCCGAAGGTGAGATACCGTCAGGCGATGCGTGCAGGACAACCTTTGCCCGGGACCGATAGGGAACTCGAAGCGTTCACTAACAGGCTCATCGATGAGCGAGTCGACGTGCCACGAGCGTTCCTGCAGGCATGGCATTCCCTCGGAGTCCTTGAAGCAACCCGCCTGCTCGCAGAGCTTGAGCTGGTCTCAGGAGAAGCAGCACGGTCGCTGGACTACGCCGACCACCATCTCACCAGAAATGACAACCCCAGCGTCCTGCAATTGCGCCAGAGGGCGCTTGAAAGAAGTCGACGTGAATCGAACCGAACGGTGACTTCCTCCGAATCGAGTGCTCCGTACGTCCGCAGCCGACGTCACGTTGTGCCCCTGGATCAACGCTCCTGAAACTCTTGCCCACGATTGGAACAGACGCATGAAACCAGAGTACGGACTCCTTCTGATTCTGACTGCCGTAATTCAATCCGTGTCATACGGGCAGGATACAGCCCCGCGGAAAATGTTGATCGGCGACGGCGTTGAACTGCACTACATCGAGCGAGGCGAGGGCGAGCCAGTTGTCTTTGTCCACGGCCTGACCGGAGACTATTCCGTGTGGACATCACATCTCGAAGCCTTCGCCAGAGAAGGTTATCGAGCGATCGCCTATAGCCGTCGATACAACCATCCGAACGAGAACAGGCTCCGCCCCAATCACTCAATTGCCGTTGAAGCGGAAGACCTCGCGGCAGTCATTCGCGAACTGGATCTGGAGAAGGCACATGTCGTGTGCCACTCGCGCGGGGCCTACACAGCACTCTATCTGGCCCTTGAACAACCGAAGCTGGTTCGAACCTTGACACTGGCCGAGCCGCCCATTGTTTCGTGGCTCGCCGACCTTCCTGGTGACCAGGCGCAAACCGGCAGGTCCCAGTTAAGGAAGCTCATCACCCAGGGCGTCAATCCGGCAAGGGCGGCATTCGAAGCGGGCGATGATGAGCTGGCGCTGCGAACTATGCTCGACTGCATCAGTGGCGACGGAGCGTTTGACCGAATTCCGGATCACGCCAGGGCCCGCTGTCGGAGGAACATCAAAGAGCTGAGGGCACTGGTGACATCCAGAAATCATCCAGCCGTAGACCGTAACCGCGTTCGCCGCCTGGCAGTTCCAACGTTGATCCTGTCCGGCAGCGAGAGCGTGGCGACAGCGAGGCTGACGGACCCGGAACTCGAACGGCTGATTCCCGAGCGTTCACGCAGGCGTGTGGTGTTGGAGGGAGCGACCCACATCATGTGGGTGGAACAGCCGGAACAGTCTCGCCGGGCCGTGCTCGCACTCATGAAGGACGAGTCATAACGTCGACTCTCGGGACGAGGACAGATCTGACCGCCATTCCTTTCGCACGATCAATCGTGCGCCCCGACGTTCACCGGGAAAATCAACTTACCGTTGTGAAGTCATGGAAGCAGTCCTGAAGAACGGTCGCTTGCAACCAGTGTCGCGCAGCGATGGGGAGTGACCGTACTCAAGACCTCTTGCGGCTCCGTCGTCTCCATCGGCGAGGTAGATCGTATTATGGGCGGCATCGAGACAACTGACAACGAGCTGTCCGCCGGCCCACTTGAGGTCCGCATGCTCGCGAGAAATCTGCTTGTCCCACGGAATCGACCAGCCGTTCGGCGACTTCCGGCCGAATCGCACGGTCTCGCCTTCAGTCAGGTCGAATTCAAGCCGTTCCACAGGATTGGGGCCTGTCGCGACGAGCTGTGGCATCTCCAGCGCTCCTTGAATGACAGGCCAACCAAGCTACCGCGATGTTGTCTTCGCCTTCACCGGAGCATCGTCCGCCTGGTCTGCGGTGACCGGTTTCTCGTCGGCCTCGTCTTCTGAATTTGCACCCGCTGTCGTTTTCTTGCGAACGTCCTCTTTCTGTTCCGATGCTTTGGACTTCTCGGCCGCGGCGGTCGATCCGTCTGTGTCGTCGGATGGCTCCTGAGTCGCCTGTTTGTTTTACGGCAACTCCTGATCGACCTGCTGCAGAATGTCTAACATCAGATCGAGCGCTCCCGAAGAGATTTCCAGAATCGACTCTCTGAGGTGCAGCCAGACGCGGTCGACAAGGTCGGCATCCTGCTCTTCAGACGACGTCCCCGCGAGCCAGCTCAACAATGGCCCGATCAGATCATCCCAGGAGTCTTCCAGTTCGACGGATTCGTCACGGACCGATTGATCGAACAGGCTCAGGACGGAATCAAGAATCGCATCAAGAGAGGACCCGTCCGACAGTCGCGACGGCACGTTGTCCCCAACGCTGGCGAAGAAGTTCACCGTCTCGGCTGTGGCGCCGTTCACAAGCGGAAATGCCGCCGTATTGCTGAAGTCGAGCGCGACTTCGAGATTGTCCTTGTCCAGCGTTCCTTCGAATGAGGTCGTCTGAATCCCGTCGCTGTCGATGTAAGCCGCTCCGCCATTGAAGTCCGTGCCGACTCCGACCAAATCGAGCTGGAACACGTTAGCGCTCGGGTTAACGATGACCAGTAGCTCGGCCACACCGTCACCCGAGTTGAAGACGCTGCTGCCGAATTCATTGATCTCGCCGTCTGTCGCGGTGTACCCCGCCTGCCGTCCGGACGTGTCGGTCACGATGTAGTCGACCGGATCGAGGCCGAGGATCAGCACCGGCTCATCGGTGCCGATCTTGTCGCGCAGGAATGCGGCCGTCTGTTCCAGCGTGGCTGTGAAGGTGTCGAGTGACGATTCATCGGCCGCACCGACAAGAATCGAGGCCAAGCCCAGCCGGAACAGATCGGCCGCATCGCTCGCCACGTCGTCATCAATTTTGGACTCGTCTTCCACCGAAGTGTCGGTTGACAGCGTCAATTCCACATCGCCCGTCCCACCGGCGACTTCCACAAAGTATGTCGTGCCTTCCTCGATCGAGAACGTTACGAGTCCATCGCGATCCCGATCGCGGGCGACGCGGACACGGTTGCGTTCGGAATCCGAGGCATCGTCGATCTCCTTAAAGACAAAAACCCGGCCCGGAACGACTCCATTCTCCTGATTGATCTGCAGCGTGGCGTCGCCGGACTCGATCGCGACGAACTCAAACAGGTCGACGTCGGTCGGGCCGTCTAGCGCAAACGAGGAACGGCCTGTGCCGGACGCGTCGAGCACCACCGACCGAGCGGCCGAGAACGTGTTGCCCACATCGTCCACTTCAAACGTGCTGGACAGAGACAACTGATATTGACCGGTCGTCTCGCCGAATGATGACGCGCGCACGAAGTAAGTCTCGCCGGCCTTCACATCAAACGTCGCGTGACTGTTCAGCGCGTCGCCACCGTCATCGTCAACGACAACCAGTTCCTCACCGCTGCTCAGGATTTCGAGGAACGTATCGAGTGACTCGTCGGAAGTCGCGGACAGATTGACAGTGACGGCACCATCGCGGTCCGGCGAAAAACGGAACACGTCAACATCCGTGTCGAAATTGATCACTCCCTGTTGAATCCCATTGCCCGCAGCGGAGATCGCAATTGCAGGTGCCGTGTTGTCGAGACGGCCATTTAAATCATCGACACCAGCGCTGAGCGTCACGACATAGCGGCCGACGCTGGTGCTGAAGGCTCCCGCCTCGACGTAGATCGTATCGCCCGCCGTCACAGACACTGTCGCCACACTGTTCAGACTGAATCGATCGTTGTCGTTGACGGCGAGTTCCGCGCCAGAGCTGTCGAGGATTCGCAGGAAACAGTCCACGGAGTTGCCGCGCGTCGCGCGCTGACGGATCGTCAGCAGTCCCGTCTCCTGAACCTGGACCTGAAACACGTCGACATCACCAGAGGCCTCTATTTCGCCACGCAACTCGACTCCGCCCGCGACGTCTGCTGATGCGATGTTGTTACCAAAGTCGTCGACCGCTTCTACCTCGCGTTCGACCAGAAGGACATAATCACCAACGCCCTGGCCGAAGCCGCCAGCTTCAATGAACACGGCTTCGCCAGCAGCAACGGGCACCGAGATGCGACTGTTGAGGCTGAACGCGTCGTCGTCATTGGCTGCCAGTTGCTCACCGTTGCTATTAAGAACCCGCAGGAGTGTGTCGAGCGGAATGCCGGGCTCGGCGCTCTGCCGAATCGTGAGTTGGCCCGACTCCGTTGGAAGTAGGCGGAAGACGTCACGGTCGCCCGGACGGTCAATGCGGCCTCGTTGCATGGCGCGTCGACTGAGATCGACGTCCAGCGTAACGGCAGTCGCGACCGTGTCTCCCGCGTCGTCGCTGACCGGAACTCCCGCGGAAACGATGACCGCATACGGACCGCGGCTGGTGCCGAACGCTCCGGCCTCAATGAACAGCGTCTGATTCTGCAGGACAGGTATCTGGACCAGACTGTTGCGGCTCGTCCCGTCGTCATCGTTGGAGGCCAGCTCGTCTCCGTTTTCGTCCCGCACTCGCAGGAACGTATCGAGAAAACTTCCGGGAACGGCCCTCTGACGAATGCTCAGCAGACCATCCTCTGACGCTGTCAAACGGAACACGTCACGGTCGCCGGAGAACTCGATTGCTGCCAGACGCTGTGCCAGGCCCAGCGGACCGATCGACAACTCCGCCGCATCCGTGATCCCGTTTCCGAAGTCGTCCATCACAGCGTTTGCAACATCAATCTCGACGCGATAGGTGCCCGTGCTGTCCGCAAAAGCTCCGGCTTCAACAAAGAACACCGTTCCGGTTGACGCCGGGAACTGGACCAGACTGTTCCGACCGACGCCGCCGCCGTCGTCGTTCTGCGCGATGATCCGACCGTTCGAATTGAAGACTCGCAGCAGCGTGTCCAGAGAACTGCCGGAAGCCGCTGATTGCCGAATCCGCTGCAGTCCATTCCGTGTCGCTTCGACGCGGTAAAGGTCCCTGTTTCCGACTGCCTCGATGTCGCCATCAACGATGCCAGCCCCGGACGGGCTTAGTAGTAATGAGGCGGCGTTCTCGAAATCGTCGCTCTCAGGATCTGTTGACAGGGGATCATTCAGCGACGGACCCACGTCCGGAGCATCGAGTGAGGGAGGGTCGAATAACTCGGGATCAGGTAGGGGTGGAGTCAGCTCGGTTGGAACAGCGCAGAAGAACGAGTCGTTCGGTTCGGCGAGCGGCATGGTTGTCAGCAGCGTACGTGGCTCCAGACATTCGCTGATGACCGCGGGAGAAAGCATTATGCTTCTGCGGCGGGCGACCGAATGCGTTCGCTGGCCGTTGTTGCCAGCCTGTTGTCGGATTGTCTTTCGGCAGCGCCAGTTCGGCCAGATGTTACGTGTGATCAACACTGTTCGCTTGGTTCTTCGCGGAATGTAGGGCGCAATTGGATAGGCCGTCGTAATCCGGTGTATTTCGGTCGGGCGTGGTGGATGGTTAGGATACGTATGCAAAGGTGTTCTTTATTACTGTAGCCATAGGCACGGTGCTGGACCAGCTTAGTCTTATCGTTGGTGCCTCCCAGCGGTCTAGGGGAGGTGGGATAGTCATACTATGCCAGCTGTCCGGTCCGGTGTTTCCGCAGCGTCTTCGCCATCGCAC
>CAYSJO010000654.1:0-4261 GCA_964431285.1 uncultured Planctomycetaceae bacterium | reverse complement strand
CCGAAGTCCAAACGCGGGCTGGCTTCGAATGAGGCGGTGGATCCGCTGGATGCGTTGTGACAGATAGGCGAAGGATCAACCGGCTGAGATTGCGATGTTTCAGATTTCGGAAGTGCAAGAATCGCCTGCTTTTAACGGTCGGCGGAGTTTTTTGACCCTACGAGCTCAACGATGGTTCGTGTGTTCGTCTTCGGCCACAGCATCGAGATCACGTCTGGAGCTACAACTTCGTTTTCAGCCGAACCTATGACGGCCGACCAATTCGAATGCTGACGATGATCGACGAGTTCACCAGAGAGTGTCTGGCGATCGACGTATCCCGAAGTCTGACCAGCGAAGATGTTCTGGAACGATTAAGTGATCTGTTTATTCATCGCGGCCCACCGGAATACATTCGCTCGGACAACGGACCAGAATTCACAGCTCACCGCGTGCGTGACTGGCTGAAGAACGTCGGCGTCAAAACTTTGTTCATCGAACCAGGCAGCCCCTGGGAGAACGGATTCATCGAATCATTCAACGGAAAACTTCGCGATGAGTTGCTCAACACAGAACTGTTTGACACGCTGCTGGAAGCCAGAGTGCTAATCGAACGCTGGAGAATTCACTACAACACCGTTCGATTACACAGCTCTCTGGGCTACAAACCACCAGCACCAGAAGCTGTCCTGACCAACCAAACTACCACTTAGAAACTGGATTCATTCACGGGGGCAGGTCACCGTCGCCCAAAAGGAAACTCTAAGTAACCTGTGTCCGAAAAAATTGGTTATCGAGGGTATTTGACCACATCGGTCCTGGTGCCGTCTTTGAAAGACAGGCGGACCGTGATGAACCTGGTCGTCTTCGGAATGGCCCGAAACGTCGGCACATCCTTCGTAATCAGGGCGGTCCCCGGCTTGTCCCACTCCGGAAACTCCCACTCCTGATCGGGCACATCCTTGTCGATACCATACTCAATCCTAGTGAGGGCGCCGCGGTAGGACATGAGCGTGGTGAAGTAGACCAGCAGTTTTCCGTCGTAATCACGATATGAGATCCACGCGTTCCGAAGCGTTCCGAGAATACTGATTTCGTTGGCCATCTGACTCACCTTCGGTTTAAAGTCAAACTTAAACGGTCCCCGTTCAGCGCCGGTCCGGTCGATGTACTTCACTTCAACCGTGGTAGCCGGTTGCTTGATCGGAAGCGGAATGCTGGGACTCGGCCTGAGCTTGCCGGTCCGTTGATCGATGTTCTGGGTTTTCGGATTTTTCCTGAAATCAGTCATGTCCGCGGTCTTCCACCAGATCTCCTGGGCGGGCTCCGCAATCGCAATGTAGCCGTGCCAGCCCGCATTCGAATTCATCCAGGTGAGGTTGACAGGGTTCTCGAGCATCTTCCCGTTGACTGAATTGGCTACTTTGAGCCGCTTGGTGGCATCGCCTCGCCATGCGGTGACCATCTCATGGTCGATGAAGAATTTGACGAACTGGCCGGCCTTGTCCTGTTCGAAGAACTTCTCGAGATATTGCTTTTCGCTTTGCCGATCGGCGATGCTCTGGACCCCGAGCCTCGCGGCCGAGTACTCGAGACTGAGGTGATAATACACCGCCGCAAAATCGGGTTGTGCTTTCTTGAACTCTTCCAGCAATTCGACCCGACGGTCACGATCCCAGAGGAGCGCCGAGGCGTAGCCGGGAATAAATCCTTTGGCGCGACCTGTCACCACCGCATAGGTGTCGCGCGCGCCCTCCGGACCTTCCTGGACCTTCAGGAAGTTAAGGTAGCGAAGGTACGGATCGAGCTTCTCCTCGTTGAACTGAAAGTAGCCGAGATAGGATCGGCGAGCGGCAGCATGGTCCCCGCGCAGCTCATAGATGCGGGCGTTGTGATAAAACTCGAAGGGAGCAACCGGATTTTCGATCGTCCCCCCCGACTTCGAAAGGTAGGCGAACTGCTCAGTTGCCTTTTCCGCCGCGTCCGCAACCCTCGCGGTATTCTTTTCGATCTTCTCCGACGTGTCGGCGATCCTACCGGTGTTCTTCGATATCTGGTTGGCGACGTGCCCGTCACTGATCACTAGTCCGGTAGTAGGTGCGATCTCCGGCTCGTTCCCGAATTTCCCGAAATAGAGGACCGGCAGCCCGATCAGGAGCACGGCCAGGAATCCCAAACAGACCGACAGCGAACAACCGGGGCGCCAGCCTGATTGCATTCCGATCTGCATGCTCAGCGAGGACTTTGCGACGTGGTCACTTTCTGACGTTGAGTCAATCTGGCCCGAAATAGATTTCTCCGTTGCAACCACAGTCGAGGCTGCCAAAACTGCCTCGACTGCTGTGGAAGGACCCGCGATTTCAGGGGGCACAACAGAGTAGCCGGACGACGTGAGAAGCTTCGAAAGATCAGCAGTCGTGGCAAACGGCGCGAGGGCTTCCGCGAGCTCGGCCGGTTCTGCAAACCGAGCGTCGCGGTTCTTTTCCAGGCAGGCCCGAACGACCTGGACCACGTCCTCGGAAATGCCATCGCGCAGTTCGACGATCTTCGGAGGCTCCTGACTTGTATGAGCCCGCATTTTGGCTATCGCACTTTTCTTCTCACTGAACGGGGCTTGCCCGGCCAGGAGGCAGAACAGTGAACAGCCCAGGCTGTAGATATCGGCCCGGATGTCGACGGCGCTGCTGTCTTCCCATTGCTCCGGGGCCATGTAGTCCGGCGTGCCCATCATCTGACCGGCTGCCGTCAGCTGGTCCTGTTCGGACTCAACATCTTCCCGAAGTTTCGCCAGGCCCAGATCGAGAATTCGGACGGTGCCGTTCACATCGAGCATCAGATTGGATGGTTTGATGTCGCGATGAGTCCGTCCCATTTCGTGAACGTGCTGCATCCCGACGGCCGCCTGCCGAATCAGTTCACAGGCGTCGGCAATCGAAAGAGATGACGAATCCACCAGGCAATCCAACGCGAAACCATCGACGTAGTCCATCGCCAGATACTGAATACCCTTCCACTTGCCCGCGTCGGTCGCATAGACCACGTTCGGGTGATCCAGGTCCCCCATCGCCTGGATCTCTTTGGCGAATCGAGAAACCAGTTCGGGCGTCGACAACCGATCCGGACGAATCAGTTTCAGCGCGTAGCGACGGCTTGGAAAGCTTTTGTGAGACGCAAGGAAGACGACTCCAAAACCACCCTCACCAAGCTTCCTGATCAACTTGTACCGATCGACCAGCATCCCGGGCTTCAGAGCCTGTCCGACAACCGCAAAGTCTGCGGCTTCAGACGCCGGCGGGGCGTGCGCCTTTGAACGGTCGCCGGTCAGTGATTCGGCACGAGTCTCGTCGGGCTGCCCAGGGTTCTCCGAGTCAGGGACTGATGCATAAATCTGCTGTAATCTGTCTCGAGAATCGAGAGATTCGCAGAAACGGACAGTGATGGGACTGCTGCGAACGACTCCCCAAAGCTCCGAGAGGTGTAGACGATGAAACTGCTGGATACGTTGTGAATGTGATCTATCTAGCAATGCTATACAGTCACGGCGATACCCCGTCCGAGTTGGAATCCGAATGTGCTTGCTCGCGTTTCTGCATGAACCAGAAATATGACATCATCAACAGAAAAAGGGGGACAATCTTCAGAGCCCCCCAACGAGGACCCATCGCCGCCGGACATCCCAAAGAGCAAATAGAAAGCCATTGGAAATACAACGATAAAAACAACATCGTACCAGCGAACCGTAGTATCACTGAGTTTCATGTTCTAGAACTCCAAATAAGAAACTGGCTGTCATCGGCTTCGGGAACGGCCCACTTCATCACCTACGAACTTCTTTGGTGCAAACCGGCCATCCCACAACGCTCCCGAAGTCTACATCCCCTGCATGTCACCTCGAAGCCATGCCGACTACTGCCACCCTGATCAACACTGCCCGCCCCCTGCTGGCACAGTTCGAGGTAACGCCGAAGTCCAACGCGGGCTGGCTGCGAGTGATCCTGAGGCGGTGCGATGTAGCTCGCTGCATTGGGACAGATTGGCGAAGAATCAACCGGCTGAGATTGCGATGTTTCAGATTTCGGCAGTGCAAGAAAATTCTGCATGGAACGGTGAGCGGAGTTTTTTGCCCCTATGCGGTCCAAAGTTCTGGAAAAAGCTACCCCGCTCCGGCAATCGCAGCAGTCAAGTAGCGGATGAGACGCGGGTTGCCACTTCCACAGCCTGCTCGCTCAGTTCGGGCTGACGCCGAAGTCGAAACGCGGGCTGGCTGCGAGTGACCCGGGGG
>CAYSJO010000653.1:0-14614 GCA_964431285.1 uncultured Planctomycetaceae bacterium | reverse complement strand
TTTTTGTTTCTGTGTTTTTCTTTGTTGTTTTTTTTTCGGGTGGGTTTTTTTTCCCCCTGCGCCGAATACGGGCAGCGGCAGTTAGGAGACCCGTGCCGATCACGCGAAAGTGGCTGTCCGGTCGAAAATGTCGGAATTGGCTGTAATTCCGGCCGTGAGTTCGCGTTGCTTTGGGAATCAAGCACCAAACCCCAGTGCATCCCTCGGAAACACCCCATGAAGATTCTCTCAGTATGCGGCGTAATGGCGATCGTGTTGGCCAGCTATGCATATTCCCAGTCACCACGCGACGGTGGCCAGGACGGTCGGCCAGAACCGCTGCCACCGCGTGGTGATCGCGAGAATGGTCGGCCAGGGCCACCGCCACCTCGTGGCGACCGGCCACCGGGACCGCCTCCACGAGACCCATTCCTGCAGCTCTTCGACACGAACGGTGACGACGAGATCTCAACCCGAGAGATGGAAGGCGCCGTGGCGATCCTGAAGAAACTGGACCGAGACGGAAACGGAGTCCTGACGCGGCGCGAACTTCCTCATCCCCCTCGTCCGGGAGACGAACCGCGCAGAGGAGCCGATCGAGATAACCGCCGACCCGATCGCCATGACGACAGAAACCGCGAGCAGAATGCTGAAAGAAGAGCGAACGTCCCGACGGGCACAGTGCTCTTCGACGGTGGTTACGAAACCGAACGCGTCGATCGCGGTCGACCGGTGTCGCTGATTGCGGCGGCTCTGGGCGTGAAGTCGGAGGTTTTTCGTGATGCATTCAGCGGCGCGACTCCTGCCAGAGGCGGCGATCCCTCGGCGGCCCAGGCGCGGGCCAACAAGAAAGTGCTGATGGACGCACTGGGAAAACACGGTATCAGCAACGAGCGGCTTGACGAGGTTTCAAACTACTACCGCTACAACGGCGCCGCCGGAGAAGTCTGGCGACGAACGCCCGCAACTGCGAAGGCCATCATTAAGAACGGAAACGTCACCGGGTTCACGATCACCGATCCCGGTGCCGGATACACAACAGTGCCAACAATCACGGTCGCGGGTTACGAAAACGTCAGAGCCAGAGCCACGATTGAATTCACTGAGGATTTCAAAACAAACGGCCGCTTGAGAACGCTTACCGTCATGACGGACGGCGAGTGAACTGAACCAACACGCTGCACTAACGCGCGTCATACGCTGGAACGATGGGTGGCAGGGCGATCGCTATCGCTCTGACGCTGCCACCCGGTTTCCCGTGGCTACCTCGGACGTCGAGGCCGGCGAGTTTCTGTCGTGCTGCTCATGTCGACTTCGTCGCGGAACTCGCGTGCCGTCATCTGGTGAATCTGCGAGTAGTTCTGTTCGTCCTTGGTCGAGAGCAGGTAGCAGCCGACATACGGCTGGGTGATTCTTGCTTTCGCATCCAGCGGAGCGACGATCAGCAACTGCAGGCCAAACTGCTGAAACAGATCGAGGGCGTATCGCGCGTACTGATCATCGATTTTCGAGAACATCTCGTCGACAACGACAAAGTGCAGCCGGTCACTGACGTCCCGGTATGGATCGATGTCGTACTGGTAGGCGATCGCAGCGACCAGAATCGTGAATGCCAGCTTGGCTTTTTCGCCACCAGACTGCCCGGCGCTGTCCTGGTAGTAGCTGCGCCCTTCCCCGGTCTCGTCGTCGATCTCGCAGGCGGCGAAGTCGAACCAGTTGCGCACGTCGGTCACGCGATCCCGCCAGCGACTCTCTTCCTTCAGCCTGCCAATCAGTTTTTCGATCTCGACGAAGCGCGCCTCGTCGGCTTCTGGTGTGCCATCAAAGCTGTTGCTCAAACATTCCAGCAGTGTCTGGCGAAAGGTGGAAACTTCCGCATCGCGGACCAGTTGGGCATCCAGCCGCATGTGCGTTCCGGTCTTCCACGGGATCCGTGACAGCGATTCGTTCAACAGATCGATGCGGTCCTCAATCGAGTCCCGTTCCTGGTCGAGTTCGGTGTGCAGTAACTGAATCTCTCGCGTGACCTTGTCGTTCAGACGCTCGCGGAATCGTTGCGTATGTTCTGGCAGTCCTTCCATTTCGATCTCGTCAAGGCGTCCCAGGAAGCTCGACAGATACTCGACGCCGGGTTCCAGGTCTGTCGTTTCCTCGGGACAGTGTCTGAGGAACTGCGACATAGCCTTAAGCAGTCCGCTTCGCATCGGAGTAAGCTCATCTGCGAGACGATCGAGGTCGGCACGTCGTTCGTCTTTGAAAGCTGATTCACGCTGAATCACATCATCGACGCTTAACGGTTGGTCCTCGAAGCAGGCCTCGACTGAGTCGAATGACTCCTGATGCTCTGCCAGCGTCCCGTCAGCTTCACGCGTTTCCAGGACGCGGAACGAATTCTCGATGATCTGCTCGCCGGACCGAATCTGCCGTTTCAGGTCGCCCTGCTGCTCGATGGTCTGCCGTTTCTGCTGTTCCAGGGCCTGATCGTGCTGCTGCCGCTTGGCCAGTGTTTTTTCCAGCAGCCGAATCGTCATGTTGCCCTTTTTCAGGCCACGCAGTTCCCGCTCAAGCTGGCCGATCGCCGTTTCGTGGGCAGCGAAGTTGATCGTCTCGAAATCAGTGAATCCCAGTGTCTGCTCAATGGCAGTGTGGCGAACGCGCAGTTCTGCCAGTTGAGTGTCGAGTTGTTCGATCTGCTGGTCGAGGACACCAACCTGCTGCTGCTGACGTTCAATCGATTCCAGCAGTCGACGTTTCTTTTCGCCGTTGTCCCAGCCGAGCACGAAGTTGCGGGCGTCGACGGATCGATCGCGATCGTCTTTGCTATGCCGCACCGATCCGTTCTTCACGTGTCGGGTGCGTGTCATTGCCCGGCCATGATACTTCTGAAACTCCTCGATCGTTTCGCAGCAGCGGTAGTCGAAACGCCCTTCCAGTTCGGCCCGCACCCACGGCAACAGCGGATGTCCCGACTTGAATTCCAGTTTGTGCGCCAACGACTGCGGATGCGGCACGGGGGCGTTCTTCGCGCTGCCCCGTTTTCCGACCTTCAGGTACACGAGTTTCTGGCCGCGATTGCGACTGTCACGCAGCCGCGTTCGCTCGACGTATTCACTGACTGACCGGTAACACCGCTCGGGGACCAGCAGGCTGAGTGCGAATCCACGCAGTTCCAGTTCGATCGAGCTTTCCCACGACTGTTCCTCGGGGCGGACGGCGATCAGTTCGGCGGCGAACGGCAGGTCGCGGATCGAGTAACCCAGATCATCGCACAACTGCTGCCGGACTTCCGCGATCCACTCAGGAAGGTTGCCCTGACGCCGTTGCAATGCAGCCAGTTCGTGCTCGTCGTCGCGCAGCGTCCTCGCCAGAGTGGCGCGTTCCACGTTTCGTTCATCACGTTGCTGTTGAGTCTCAGCAGTCGTCTGTTGCAGTTCCGTCTGCAGCGAGGACAGCAACTCGCGCACTTCGTGCAGTGTGTTCTCGTCCGCGACATGCCGGGCAACATCTGCCTGTTCGAGAGCCCGATGCAGCCGATCCGACTCGCCGCGTTTTCTGGCAAGGTGTGCCTGTTCCACACGGATCAGACTGGGGATCTCGCGCAGTCGTTCTCCGCCCGCCAGTTCGATTTCATTGACCAGACGACGGCATTCGTCCTGAACCTCCCGGATTGACTCTGTCAGCCGCTCCTCTTTTTCTTCCAGCTCGTCACGTTCTTCCTTCAATCGATCACACTCAGGCATGAACAGGTCGATGCGCTTCTGACAGAAGAATGAATCCGCCGCATCAAAAATCCTGCGAGCCCGGTCGAGCTGGCCGGACTGACGTGTGTATTTCTCGCCTTGATCGCGTACTGGCAACAGCAGTTCATGCTGACGCCGCACTCGCAGCAGCGACTGCCAGGCTTCGTTGAGCTGATTGAAGTGACCCAGCAGCCGGTCAATCTTCTCGTTCCACGGCTTCGCTTCCAGCATCTGCTCGCGGATGAATTTCGTCAGGCCGCCAATGTCCTTCATCGCGACCGTCTGGTTGAACAGGTCCATTGCCAGGTCCTGCACACCCGTTTGTTTCTTCAGCCAGCCGAAGTACTCGGTGTAACTGGTCGTGACTCGGAAACTACGCTGTTTCAGCTCCGACTTGAGTCGATCTGTCGTGCGCAGTCCGCTCAAGTCTTCGCGAATCGAGCGTTCGTCCGGACTCATGCAGTAAATCTTGTCGGCCTTGCCGTCGGCCGTGACGTACAGCACTTGAGCCAGTGTGAATACGCGATGTGTCTGCGCATTCCGGAAACACGCCAGCAGAATCGAGCAGTGCTTCCCATCCGGTCGATGGAATCGAGACACCGCGCGGTTGTCGTCTTCACCACTCTGGTGGTCGTAGGCGCCTTTGACATAGGTCCGCAGGTCGCGTTCCTGCTTCTTTGCCCCAGCGGCGACGTTGTAGTTCCGCCCTTGAGGCCGCACGAGCAGCGTGAGCAGTGCGTCCACCAATGTAGATTTGCCCGTTCCGTTCCGGCCGATCAGCAGAGTCGTATCGCCTTCCGGCGCAACGGAATAGATGCGACCACGATGCTCGTTATTGACACTGTCGAACGTGCCCCAGTTGCAGACTTCCAGTCGGTGCAGCCGAAATCCCTGCTGCGTTGCCACTGCCGTGGCCAGTGAATCACTCATGAGTTGCCGCTCTTTGCTCGTCTGGCTGCTGTCAGAAACTGCTCCTTCAATGATCCGAGATCCGCCGCGGTCATGCGCGCCTTGAGAATCCTGCGAATCTCCCACTCCTCGGGATTCTCGTTCACTTTGCGCACAAACTTCAATTCGTCCAGCGTTCGCAGATGACGGTCCAGGTCCCGCCGCTGTTTCACTTCGTCCTCGGCCGGAGGGAAGAACATCTTCCATTGCTCGTACAGTTCCGTTGCCGGAATCACGCAGCGTTCGTTTTGCACTTCTCCGTCTTCGAATCGCCGCAACTCTTCACGTAGCAGCACGCACAACAGCGACGCGCCGTAACTGAGCGGTGTGTTCCGTGTCAGCTTTGGCACACCTTCGTACTCGCGAGGCAATTCTTCGGCCGTCAGTTGTTTCAGGTACGCGAAGCCGTCCGGATGATCGACGATCAGCTGCAGGCCAATGCGCCCGAAGTAGCCTTCCAGAGTCGACCGGTGGTTGAGGATCTGATTCCAAGTGGTCTCATCGTCGTAATAGACGACCCCCTGCAGCAGCCGGACGGCAGCGACACTCCACTCCCGGAATTCGGGCAGTTCGACAGTTCGGTCATCCATCAGAACACGCTCCACTCAACGAATGTGACGACCGGAACTGTCAGAGCGATCGCCGGTTCCTCACCGAGCGGCGGCACGATGATCTCTTCCGAGGCATCGTCCGTGATCAGATGCCCGTCCTCACTGGCAACCTGCAGATAACCAACCACATCCAGAACGCCCGCTTCGGGCGGATGCTGATCCAGCACTTCACTCAAACGCACACTGCCCTGTGTCGCGAGCAGTCCGTCGATGGTCGATCGAAAGCCGGTCAAATCAAGGTTCTGCATCCGAGCAAAGTCAGCGAACGCCGCTCGACCCTCGTCCGAGTAGCCTGAGTGTTCCGTCAGGTCGATCCTGTCGAACTGCGGCGGCTCGGTCCACAGTGTGCGCGACAGTGGAAGACGCACAGCAGCCCCCTTCGTCACTCGTAGTCGCACGCTATCAACTGGAGGCTGATCGGCCATGCCTCCGGCCAGCCCGCGAATGTCTCGCAACAGTTCGTCGACGCGCTGCCGCTCCTTCTGCGCCTGTACATCGAGCAGTCGCCGCAATGTTGATGAAAGCCGTCTTTCGGTGTGTGTCACTTTGCCCGCTTCAGACAGCAGCACGGACTTCATGCGACGGACTGTCTCGAGCCCTTCGGTCTGAGTTCGTAGTTCGGGGATGCGGGCGATCTGGTGGATGATTGACCGCAGTCGTTCCTGTTGCTGCGGCGACTGAATGAAGTCGAAGAACTCGTAAAAGCTGACGCCCTGATCGTCCTGCCGGAGTTCGTCTTCGGCGTCGAGCGCTCCGCCCAGGATGCCACCTCGCGAATCGAGTCCCTGAATCTGCCGCTGCTGCACCTGCTGCGTGATCGCTCGAAATCGTTCTTCAACCGCTCGAAAATCACCCTGAAGCTGTTTCAGTAACGAGACCGCAGTCGCAAACTGTTCGCGCAATCTGGCCGGATGATAAGCCGCAACGGCTCCGTCGGCCTCGATCTGAGCAATCTCCGCGTCGATCTCATCCCGCTGATGACGCAGGTGGTCAAGATGCACCCCCGGATCGCCCGACGCACCTATTACGAGACTCTCCAGCGTGTCGATCACGAGTCGCAGCCGACACTCCGTCCCGACGAAATCCAGCTCCGTGTCGTGATGGCGATCAAGGAATTCGATCGCCTGCTCGGCGGCAGGCGTGAGCTGATACATAGCCTCCTGCGAGGCTTCCTGCCACGAGCGTTTGATCCAACGCTGCTCGCGCCATTCGGCCAGATACGTCGAGGCCGGGCCGGTCATTCGATCGGGCCGCGATTCCTGCACGTCTTCCTGGAAAGTCACGAGTGCCGCCAACAGATCCGACTCGGGAAGAGAGATGGTCCCTTTTGCTTTGAACTGATCATGTAGAAAACTGACCACAAACGCGGCATTCCCGGCGCGCAGGAGTTTCGCAGCCGGCGAAGAGTCGAAGTAGACAAGCAACGTCGCGAGATTCATCGCAGCACTATATCGATGCCGAAGAAGTTTCGATGCTCAGCCGCCCTTTTCAGCCACGGCCAGTACGGCGGCCCCTCATATGGCCGACGCAGTTTGCCCAACCGCTACCGAACGCGACGGGCAGTCGGCTTCAGCCAACTTCATGAGTTTGCCACCGGCTTTCAGACGGTGGTGAAAACCTTCGCGCCAACCGTGAGCCGGCTTTAGCCGGACTTCTCGTCATGGTTTGAACCGATCGACTGGCTAAACACGTCTAACAGCCCGTTGAAAACGGTGCTTGTGGTAACCCGACGCGTAAGCGAGGGACGAAAATCGGCCAGAATTGCAGATTCAAATCCCTCGCTTACGCGTCGGGTTACCTTTTTCAACGGGCTGCTAAAGACGAGAACGAGAAGTGCGGCTGAAGCCGGCTCACAGCCAATCATCAGACGGAATCCACCGGCCGAAGCCGGTGGCAAATCACGAGGGTTTCGCGCGCCAGGAACGAATTGCGCACCACACAAATCGTCCACGCAGCACATTCCGAGGCGGATTTCAAAAAAAAAATCCACGACCACTACGAAGATGACTGGCTGGACTCCGACGACGTGGACGATGCGATGTCGGACATGGACTGGAGGGATATGGCGCTTCGGGCTTGAATCGAAGGCGACGTCGAGTCTGGTACAACGAACGCGAACGGACTTAAAGACTGACCCCTGGAACGACGGTTGATGACGATCAATTTACAGCACCGCGACCGGCAACCGGAGCTGATGGACGATCCGGCTCTCGACGAGTCGCAGCATCGACACGCCCTGCAGGGACTGCGAAGGGTCAACTCGTTCAGCCGCAGCACGGCGATTCTGTGGCCGACAATAGCGGCGGTGGCCTGTGAAGTCTCGGGACGACCGGTGAGAATTCTTGACATCGCGAGCGGCGGCGGCGACCTGGCCGTCGGGCTGGCTGAGCGAGGGCGGCGCACGGGAATCGATCTGGATATCCAGGGTTGCGACATCAGTCCGCTCGCCGTGCAGCATGCCACTGAACTGGCTGCACAGCATCGGCTCGATAATGTCGAGTTTCTGACTGTGGATGCCATTCACGGCACACTGAACGGTCCTTACGACATCGTGATGTGCTCACTGTTTCTGCACCACCTGCCGGAAGACCAGGCCCGGTGTCTGCTCAAGCGCATGAAGGAGCTGGCGTCACATCGGATTCTGATCAACGATCTCAGACGCACCCGTGCGGGCTATGTGTTGGCATGGATTGGCTGCCGGCTGCTGACTCGCTCGCCGATCGTTCATACCGACGGTCCATTGTCCGTGCGTGCGGCCTTCTCCCTGGACGAAACACGTCAGCTCGCGGAAGAATGCGGGCTGGTCGGAGCAACACTTTCGAGGCACTGGCCACAACGGTTTCTTCTGGACTGGAAATCGTAATGACGGACATGGCGATTCCTTCCATCGAACGCACGTTGAACGCCGAAGCGGCCGCTTCGCGGGAATGGGATGTCGTTGTGATCGGAGCCGGTCCCGCCGGAGCACTGGCTGCCATCCTGCTGGCTCGAAATGGTCTGAGCACACTGTTGATCGAGCGAAAATCGTTTCCCCGTTACAAGATCTGCGGGGCGTGTCTGAATCCTCAGAGTCTGGCTATTCTGCGCAATGTCCAGCTTGAGCACACAGCAGCATCGGCGGTTGCCTTGAGCGGATTTCATCTGCAGTCGCGGGGCAAGACGCTGCATCTTGATTTGCCGGGAAGCGTGTCGATTTCGCGCGAGCGTTTTGATGCGGAACTGGTTGGCGCGGCGATCGGCGCGGGCGTGTCGTTTCTGTGTGAGTGCAGCGCCAAGGTACTGCCATCCACATCCGACGACAGCTTGAAGCTGCTTCCTGCGCCCTGTCGAGAGATCGAGATCAAACGCGATGATAGCGCGCCGCAGGTTGTGCGGGCCGCCGCCGTTGTTGCTGCCGACGGACTGAGCCATAGCTGCGTGGCCGGGCTGGATGGGTTCCTGCCAACCGTCGAAGCCGCGTCCCGCATT
Organism: uncultured Planctomycetaceae bacterium; assembly: GCA_964431285.1. Classification (GTDB taxonomy): domain Bacteria; phylum Planctomycetota; class Planctomycetia; order Planctomycetales; family Planctomycetaceae; genus CAUZFZ01. Next base: position 5,868 of record CAYSJO010000653.1, on the reverse strand, counting down.
GGAGCCGGAGCCGTCGCGTCCGAGGCCCCGTCGTTCTATCAGCCCGGCCGTATCTACATGTCGGTCGGACACGGCGGATACGTCGGACTGGTGCGGCTTGAAGATCATCGACTGAATATCGCGGCCGCTCTGGATGCGAAGCATGTCCGGGACTGCGGCAGTCTGGCGGAAGCCGCGAGACGAATCGTGGCGTCTGCCGGCTTTCCAGAATTCGAGGCTCTCTCGCGCGATTTCGCATCGAACTGGCACGGCACACCGGCACTCACGCGTTCAACGTATCCGCTGGCAGCTCCGCGGTTGTTTGTCATTGGTGATGCGGCCGGCTATGTGGAGCCGTTTACCGGCGAAGGCATCGCATGGGCGCTGGCGTCGGCCCAGTCGGTGGCTCCTCTGGTTCAATGTGCGAGCCAGCGTTGGGACAGTCTGCTGGAACACACATGGCAGAGCGACTGGATGCAGGCGGTTGGTCGCCACCAGTTGTGGTGCCGCAGACTGGCTCGACTGTTACGACATCCCGCTGCTGTAACGACGGTCACGCGGATTGTTTCGGCGTGTCCCTGGCTGGCAGGCCCCGTGATGAGAACACTGAATCAAGTACCGAAGTCGGCCGTCGGGCCGCTTCAACCTTCAACAACCGCTAGGAAGGCGGGATAAGGGGCGCCACGATGGCTCTGGTCATTCGCGGCCTGGGAACAGCAACTCCCGAGCACTCGATTTCTCAGTCAGACCTGGCCGAAATGGCGACGGCGTTTTGTTGCAGCACCGCTCAGCAGACAAAACTCCTGCCAGCGTTGTACCGCCGTACGGGAGTCCGAACGCGGCACAGCGTCATTCTTGACTCGTCAACGAATGGAGCCGCCGCCCGACAGACGTTCTATCGAGATGCCCGAAACGCGGACGATACCGGACCGCCCACCTCCGTGCGCATGGACCGGTACGCTGCCGAGGCCGGTCCTCTGGCAGAAGCTGCGGCAAGGCGGGCGATCGATCAGGCGGGCATCGATCCGGGCAAGGTGACGCATCTCATCACGGTCTCGTGCAGCGGCTTCAGTGCACCGGGTTATGACATTTCGCTGGTGCGGCAACTTTCGCTGTCGTCGGATGTGGAACGAACTCACGTCGGTTTCATGGGCTGTCACGGTGCATTAAACGGATTGCGTGTGGCCCGCGCCTTTGTGGAAGCCGACCCCAATGCAGTCGTCCTGCTGTGCGCCGTCGAGTTGTGCAGTCTGCATCAACAGTATGGGTGGAGTCCTCAACAGATTGTGGCCAACGCACTGTTCGCCGACGGAGCCGCCGCTGTCGTTGCGACAGCAGACACCACCGATGATGGTGCGGTTCGATTGATCGGCAACGGGTCCTGCATACTGCCCGACTCACAGGACTACATGAGCTGGCGGATTCAGGATCACGGTTTCGAAATGACTCTGTCACCCCAACTTCCGGACCTGATTCGCCGCTCTTTGAAACCCTGGCTGGCCGAATGGTTGAGCGGTTTTGATTTGACACCGGATCAGGTCCCCACCTGGGCGATCCATCCAGGCGGACCCCGCGTCCTGTCTGCCACCGGACAGGCAGTTGGTTTGTCCGACGAGCAATTGGAACCATCCCGACGAGTGCTGGCCGAGTACGGCAACATGTCATCGCCGACCGTCCTGTTCATCCTTGAACAGCAGCGGCGGCAGAACATGACGGGCCCATGTATTCTGCTGGGATTTGGTCCCGGCATCACGATCGAAGCAGCATTGCTGCGTTGACGGTCTTCTAAAAACATACGGGCCGGCAAGCGCTGACTTGCCCGAACTGCGGCCAGCAAGCACTGGGCACGCAACTGGTGTTTGGCGGTCTGGCCGCCGGAGCGATGATCAAGTTCCTGGCCGGGTTTCTTGGCCCGCTGAAGTCGAGCGTGGAATACGCCACCCGAGCCGGTGGACGCACCTGGTACTTCGGGACCGACGTGTCGCCGGCGCTGGTCGCTGTCGGGCTGATTGTGGGGTTACCGGTCGCGTCTCAGGTGTTCCTTGGCGGAGCACTCGGCTGGTACGTACTGATCCCCCTGCTCAGCAGCGGGCCGATTGAAACTCCCGCAGCCGCGCATGCGTTCGCGATCTGTTCGAACGAAGTGCGCTACGTTGGTGTCGGAGCGATGGTCGTCGGCGGGCTGGCCGCGATCTGGAAAGTGCGGCACGGAATTGCCGGAGCGTTCCGGGAACTCTTCGGAAATGTTCGATCGCAGGCGACGACGGCCAATAGCGATTCCGATGCTGTCGACAGCCCTCCCGAGCAGAATCTCGAATTCGGTTACATGGTCGGCCTAAGCCTGTTCTGCGCCGTCGTTGTGTTCGGCATCTATTTCACGAGCTGGGCAAGTTCGCTGCACCGCTACTGCTCGACGTCGTCTCTCTGCTCGTCGTGGTGGGGGTATTGGTTGCGACGTACCGGATCGCAGTTGGCGGAAACGCGAAGACTGATTCGAACTGATGGCGCTGCGATAGACCGCTTGGAGTCTCACACGAAGGCACAAAGCCATTAAGTTTTTTCTGGCACCTTTGTGTGAGCCGCACTCGCTTCTTGCCCGTCGTTCAGCGAGTCAGTCCGGTATCCCAGCCACCGGACACAGCCCTACTTTGCGGCGACTGCGGTCGCATTCGCGATACAGAACAGGTGCTTTTCGCCTCGCAGATAAATCTGGCTGTGGCTGACAGTTGGTGATGCGTAGCAGTATTCACCGAGTTCGTTTTCTTCGACGACATCCAGTTCTGCGCCCGGCCGGACAACCTTGGTGATTCCGTTGTCCGCGGTGAAGTAGACCAGATCGTTGGCCGTGATCAGGGACGCGCTGTAGTGGTTGCCAAGTCGCCCCTTCCAGACCACTTCACCGCTGTCGGTGGCGAAGCAGCTTGCGGTGCCGCGGTCGTCGGCGATGAAAAGGTGTTTCCCCAGAACGACCGGGGACGGCACATAGCATCGCGCATCGCGAATATGCCACGCGACGTGCGAGTCAGTAACGTCGCCGCTGCCGTCGGGACGGATTCCCATGACGTGATACTCGGGAAAGCCAGACGTCATGAAAAACAGTTTGCCATCGAAAACGAGCGACGCCACGTACTGCTCCGTCGGCCCTTCGACTTTCCAATGCATCTTGCCGTCGTTGGGATCGTAGCTGGCGATGTGGCGGCTGCCGGACAGCACCATTTGCGTGCGGCCGTCGATTTCACGGATCAGCGGCGTCACGTAGCTGCGTGTTTTGTGCGCCCGCTTGACACGCCACACGGTTTTGCCGGTCGCACGGTCTAACGCGACGATGTACGAATCGCCGTCGTGGTCGCCGTTGACGATCAGCTTGTCCTTGAAAATCACCGGCGAGCTGCAAAAGCCATGCACGCTGGCAAAGCGGTCCGGTTTGGCCTGCCACTTCAGCTTGCCGGAAAAATCGTAAGCTGCCACGACCATGTTTCCCGGCGTGCGTTTGTTCTTGCTCCCGAAGTCCGGTTCTAGGAAAGCCACATAAATCGTTTCGCCGTCAGTTGCGGGAGTCGACGAAGCGAAGCTGTTCAGCTTGTGACGCTTTTCGAGTGGCGCTTTCAGGACTTCCTTTTGCCACACGATCTCACCCGTTTTGCGATCAAGTGACAGCAGCACGCGCTGTTCGGTTTCCTCAATACAGGCAACCGTAAAAATCCGGTCGTCCCAGACGATGGGTGACCCGTGTCCCCATCCGGGTAACTCGACTTTCCACGCGATGTTTTCGCCGGTCGCTCCGTTCCATTTGGTCGGTACGTTTTCTTCGACGCTGCTGCCATCGCCGCGCGGGCCTCGCCAGCCTGGCCAGTTTTCGGTCCGAGCCGTTCCGGCGATCATGACCAGACACAGTAGTGCGACGGGCAAGCGGCTTTGAAGCATTGTGGTCTCCTGCAGGAGTCGACGAGTGAATTCGATTCGACGTGGTGTAACGGCCGGCGCATCAATTCGCGACGTGAACTTATCTGGTCAATTCATACCAGCAGTTCCGACACGACCTCGCCGCCGATGTCGGTCAGCCGCTGATCGCGACCCTGAAAACGGAATGTCTGTCGTTCGTGATCGATGCCCAGGCAATGCAGAACTGTTGCCTGGAGATCATGAACATGGACGGGGCGTTCAACGATGTTGTATCCGTACTCGTCGGTCTTCCCGAGTGACATGCCACCCTTGATTCCGCCCCCGGCCATCCACATCGTGAAACAGCGTGGATGATGGTCGCGGCCGAACGTCGGCTTCAGGTCTCCCTGGCTATACGTTGTGCGACCGAACTCGCCACCCTGGATGATGAGCGTGTCCTCAAGCATGCCGCGACGTTTCAGATCTGTGATGAGTGCGGCGATCGGTTGATCGACCAGTCGACACATTTCCGGCATCCGCGTGACAATCTCACTGTGCATGTCCCAGCCGCGCTGGAACAGTTGCACGAACCGGACACCCCGTTCGAGCAGCCGACGGGCCAGCAGGCAGTTGTTCGAAAATGACACCTCACCAGGTTTTGTGCCGTACATCTCGTGAACATGTTTCGGTTCGCGAGAGATGTCCATTAGCTCGGGCACGCTGGTCTGCATGCGTCCGGCGAGTTCGAACGAATCGATGCGGGCTTCAATCTCCGGATCGCCGACGACTTCCAGACGTCGACGGTTCAGCCGGTTGATCCCAGCGATCAACTGGTCGCGATTTGGCTGATCGATGCCATCCGGATTCGACAGAAACAACACCGGATCACCCTGCGACTGAAACTGCACACCCTGATGCCGGCTGGGCAGGAATCCGCTGTGGTAGTACCTCGAAACAACCGGCTGACCTTTATTACCGGACAGCAACACAATGAAGTCGGGCAGATTCCGGTTCTCACTGCCCAGGCCCCACGACAGCCAGGAACCCATACACGGTCGTCCCGCCCGCCCGGCTCCGGTCTGCAGCATGTTGACAGCCGGGTCGTGGTTGATCGGTTCGCTGTGGATCGAGCGAATGATCGCCAGCTCATCAGACACTCGTCCAAGATGTGGCAGGTGCTCGTTCATGACCTGTCCGGATTCGCCAAACGTTCGAAACTTCATCGGCGATCCGGCAACCGTCAATTGCTTCTGCCCGCGAGTCATGGTGGTAATCCGCTGCTCACCCTTGACGGACGCGGGCAGCTCTTTCCCGTTCTGTTCATGCAGCAGTGGCTTGGGATCCCACAAATCGATATGCGACGGTCCTCCGGCCATGAACAGGTACACAACACGCTTGGCCTTCGGCGCGAAATGCGTTCCGAACGATGACCCGGAAGCATTCAGTGTCGCAGCCACGGAATCAGAGAACAGACCCGGGTTGAGCAGACCGGCGACACTGGCCGCACCGAGTCCCGCGGCTGTCCGCGTCAGGAAACGTCGTCGAGCGATGCGGTAATCGAGGTCGTGTATGTTCATGGTTCGTCTTTGTAGTCCCCTCTCCCCTTCAGTTGCCTGGCCAGCGTAACGGGACCGCTGGCCTGGCAACTGTGTTCTCTGAATGTCAGCGAGCCGAAAGTGGCCCGCCATCTCGTGCCCGGGTTGAGACCGGTCGGACGCCGCTGCTATCTGGTGGGTGACCGGTCTTACGACAGCAACCCACTGCATGCGGTGAGCGCTTCGCGAGGCGACCAGTTGCTGGCTCCTCAGAAACGACGCGGCCGGGCCCTGGGACATGGCACTCACCATGCCTCGCGACTGACGAGTTTGCGAATGCTCGAGACGGACTACGGACGTCGTCTGTACCGCCGCCGTACGGCGATCGAGCGGCAGTTCGGCAACATGGCCATTCGCCCTGAAGGTCTGGATCAACTCCCGGCCCATGTCCGCCGTATCCCCCGAGTCCGCC
>CAYSJO010000652.1:0-2384 GCA_964431285.1 uncultured Planctomycetaceae bacterium | reverse complement strand
GGGATTGATTGCATAACCAGTGGTGCCTCCCAGGGACATGCCGATTGCGAACACGATCAATCCAACGCGCAGCGCACCGATCGATCCAAGCCCAACCGACACTTCCTGTGCTGAGGACAGTTCGAAGCTCGGGTCACTCATCAGCAGTACAGCGTAGATCAACACAAACGTCGCTATCAGTTCGCATAGGAAGTTGCGCGGCATTCGACGGATTGCTGGTGCTGTAGCAAATGTTGCGAGCTTTGCGTCAGCATCGTCGGTGCAGGCGTAATGTGACTGGTAAAAGACAAACACAAGACTCCCGCCGACCACGCCTCCAGCCATTTGCGCGACGATGTATCCGGGAACAAGACCCCAATCAAAGATGCCGGCCGCTGCCAGACCGATCGAGACGGCGGGGTTAATGTGCGCTCCGCTGACCTCGCCGACGCACAGGACTGCCGTATAGACAGCGAATCCCCAGCCAGCCGTGATGACGATCCAGCCGGCCGCGTGGCCTTTGGTGTCTCGCAGAACGACATTTGCCACGACCCCGTTTCCCAGCAGGATCAGCAGCGTCGTTCCAATAAACTCGGCGAGGTAGACACTCATGAAACGCATCCTGTGACCGACAGAAAAAGCGTCTTCTGGCGGAAACAATTTCCGTCAGATTCTGCTAAGTTAGCGGAGCAGTCATTGGTTTTTCTATTCAGCCCATCAATCGAGAAGACATCATGATTCGGACCGTTGTCACTGCCCTCCTTCTCGCCGTCGGAACGACCGATGCCAAAGCGACCAACGTCGTACTGATCATGGCTGATGATCTCGAAATCTAACACGACCAGATTCTGGAATTGCCCCGATTCTGATGCAGTTGGCGCAATTGCACTACCAAGCAGCGATGACATTCGTTCCGGCATCAAGCAAAGACAAGTTGGGCTGATGATGTACCCTCAGATGCAACGAGTACTGACCACCTGTCGACCGCATCTGCCACAACGACATGTAACGCACGAGCGTTGTTTTCAACGCGGCGCGGCAGACTCACAATTCGCGATTGCTTCGATGAGATGAGTTTCGTATGCGCTCTACCCAGAGCAAAGAACTCTCACGAGAACATGATGACGATTCTCAAAATGGTATGCCTGGCTCGCGGTCTTCGGCGTCTTGTCCGCGTTCTGCTGCTCGTGCTCATTCCTGGCCAACTGCTGACCGGTTGCGTTTGTGGGACAGAGGACGTGGCTGATCCGTACGACGTGCTCTACGACGTCATCATGGTACGGAAGGACGGGAAAACAAAAACAGAAAATGAAACCGGCCCAATGATTCTTAATCTGTCGGAGTTTCCCTTTGATGACGGAACGTACGACAGGCTCAACGCGGCGCTGGATGGGTTTGCGGCTCTTCCGCAGGAACGGATCGAGGCGTACAGCGATATCAAACGCGCGTTGATGCAGCGACATCTCTGGAAAGTCTTTGATGCAGCCGATCCGGTCTTTTGGAAACATCCTCACACCGGCAAGGTCAAATGGCGAAGTCGCAAAAATCGCCGTGTTGCGTCCAACCCAAGGTCGCGTCGCTGATTCGGAGACTTGCCCTGTCGCGGGAGCAAATCCTGAGACTTCCCGATACCAGGGAAGCGACGGTGAAGTCACGTGGTTTTGCCGAGCGTTACGATCCCAGGAAACCGTTCGAACCGTTCCTCCCGTCCGACCTTTATTCAAAAGCAAGCTCGTGGATCTGTATGGGGACTGGCGGTCCCATACCGGCGGAAGTCCACTCGCAGAAGGCCAAGTGGCGCTCAACATTCCTTTCCTTAATCCGTCTACCTGGAGCTCGCCCTCAGACGCTCAAGTATCTCGAGAAGATAAAGAAGCGTAGCGAGATGTTTCCCGTTGGGACGCAGTTTGCTCTTATCGAACAGATGTTCCTGATCAGTGATGAGGGCGAGCTGGTACTCAGTCCGCTGATCTTCAGTATCCAGTTGCGTGCCTACCCGGATCTGGAAGGAGACGCCAAAGGTGTAAGCCTCCCTGTGACGCAATGCGTGGCCGAATTCGTCATGCAGCCGCGGCAGCTCATGCACGGCAACCCGGTGATGAAGGCGTTGGATCCGGAGGACTACCGCTTTGAAGCCGGTGACGCTGCGGGCCAGATGGGCAGCGAAGAGGAACCGTTCGAAACCGGGAAATTGCATTCCACACGCCTCAATCTCTGCATGCAGTGCCACGGGAGACCGCCCGCGAGTGGGCGGTCGGTACGAACAAGCCACTACGAATTCAACGGCTTGGATCGCTCGGATCTTACGGAAGGGAGTCCGGAAGCAATCAGTGAAGCGACGGCTTCCGAGAAGCTAAACCACAGGACGTGGAAGATGCTGCGTCAACGCTGGCTCGCGGACTCAA
>CAYSJO010000651.1:0-6247 GCA_964431285.1 uncultured Planctomycetaceae bacterium | reverse complement strand
GGTCTGCAGCCCACTGAGCAGTGCAGCCGCAGGGTGCCGTCGAGTTGCGGCAACGCCCAGAGGTCTACATTACCCCGCGCTGCCAAAAATGCTGCCACATGGCGCTGCTTCAGGCAGTATGGAGCCGCAAAGCGAAACACGGCCGTCTGCGGACGATAGCTCTAACCCCGGACGGCGCATAAAGAAACGGCCACATGCGAGAACATGCGACCGTTCAAATGTGGGCGGTACTGGATTCGAACCAGTGACTTCCACCGTGTGAGGATGGCACTCTAGCCGCTGAGTTAACCGCCCGTTGTCTTCTGCTTCTTTTATCGGTTCGATTCGGATCGTTCAACGCAGAACAGTCTTGACCCACAACCGTCCCGCGGTTCGGGGAAGCTCAACGGCTGCGACGATATCGCTGGACCGCGGGAGCGGCTCCTGCATCAACACTGGCGGGTGGCACTCGACGTACCGTCTCGATGACTGGTACGAGCTTGGGTTCTGGCAGTGGCAGGAAGAGTGAGGTGGGCTGGACCTGATTGTTCAGTTCGCCGGTCAGGTCCGCGATGAAGCGGTCGCTCGCTTCGTGAACGATGATCACTCGACTGCCAGCGGCCGGGTTGTTGCAGTCACGGATGATGCAGACGACTTCGGCTCCGCGACTGGCCGCCAGCGTGTTGCGCAGGGCACCTGTGGGAACTCCGGGAAACAGCTCGCGGCCTGTGTTGCCCGGCGCGGGCTGGGGTGGGATCGGCTGAAGATTTAGCGGGGCCAGTGCACTTGCGAGTACAGTATCGGAAGTCGTCACTTGGGGCGATTCAGCACCATGCCGTTGTCGCGAAAGAGGCGACGGAAGCTCTGGCGGTGTTTCAAAGAGTGGTGCATCGCCCGACGCGGACTGCGTTGCAGCGGATGCGAATCGGGGCTCTTCGGGATGCATTTGACTGTTTGAGGTTGCTGGTCTACGAGGCTCAGTACGCGCGATGCTCTCACGACCGGAGTAGAGATTGGACAGACCCGATCGACTGAGCAGTTTCCGCACGGCGGGCAGTCCGGCGTACAGGCCGCGGCGTGCTTTGGGATCGGCCAGTACGCAGACTCCGATAACCTCGCCATTCGACGTAAACAGTCCGCCGCCCGAACGGCCCTGCTCGGGGGTCCCCGTACATTCCACGAACCCAGCCTGATAGCGCGTAGTGGTTGTGACCAGGTGCTGGAGTCGCGTGGGTGGGTCGCCTCCTCCGCAGCCTACGCTGAAGACATGCTGACCCGGTCTGGCCGGCTGCGCGCAGATACGTGCGACGGGTAACGGGTGCCGTGTCGAGATGGAGATCAGTCCGACGTCAGCCTTCAGGTCGTGATCGATCAGGTGACCGTCGAAGGACTGGGGCTGGCCCGTGTGGAAAATGTCGACTTCGATGCGGCCCTTGTCGTCAAAGTGTCGGAATACGTGCCCGCACGTGAGGATCACCGTGCGTCCGGGCTGGCTGTTGATGATTGTCCCCGAACCGCTGTCCAGGCCCCGGGAGTCACGTACACGGATGCGAGCGCACACGGCCAACGGATCGTTTGAAACGATCGGGTGAGATCGGTCGCCAATGTTCGCACGGATGACCGACGGCACTGTAGGGCCTGACGGTGTGAAACTGCCTGGCGGTCGCGATGGTTGAGCCAGCGTCGGCGGATTCGATGGCTGCGTGTGCTTGACCTGTTGAACCTTCGGCTTGACTGGCTCACTGCGCGTGGGGATCGAGCGGGCCATGCGGCGGAGCTGGGCTTCGTCGAGACGGCCTATGTATCGCTGTCGTTCCTTGCCGCCGATGAGCAAGACAGTCGTGGGAACGCGCTCGACGCGAAAACGGCGAGCGAGTTCGCGTTCGCGATCGATGTCGACCGTCCGAATCGCGTAGCCCTGTTGCTGCAGCTGATGCACGATTGGAGCCATTGCTCGGCACGGGCCGCAATTCTGTGACGAGAACTCGAGGACGATTCCGTCTGGCGTGCCCAGCACAGCCAGAACGATCGCCGTGTGCAGCGTGGTCATGCCACCTCCGTCCCTGGAGAAATGCAGACTCGACTCAATTGTCGAAGTTACAACGGCGTCTACCCGAAGTTACAAAGGCGAGCTGCCTCCCTGGGGTCAGCTTGCCAGTGTTTTCCCTCGGAAATCGGGGGGACCGTTGTCGGGCCGGCCAGATGCCGGACCGTGCCAGGGAACAAGCAACCGTCGTGCCAATCGACGAAATCGGAGGCCGCTGAAACTGTGATCGGTGAGCGGTATGGGGCAAAATGACCATCCACCTGATGTGGCCAAACACGCGCCGGAAATCAGAGATACACAACATGGAGATCCAACATGCTGTATGAATTGCTTCCGCCGATCATCGTGTCAGCGATTGCTTTGTTCTTTGCCAGCTTTCTGTCGTGGATGGTTCTGCCATTGCATTTCCGGGACTGGGTCAAATGTGATCGCGACAAAGACCTGTCCAATGCCGTGCGAGATCTAGGCCTGTCGGCGGGCAGTTACATGTTTCCGGGCTGGAGTACTCCTGAAGAAATGAAGAGTCCAGAGTACGCCGAGAAATGGGAGAAAGGTCCGGTGGGCATCATGACGGTCTTTCCCAGGGTCAGTATGGTAAAGAATCTGGGCCTGACGTTTCTGTACTTCCTGGCAGTGAGTTTCTGCCTGGCGTATCTGGCGAGTTTTGCAGTCGACAAGGGTGCCGACGTTATGCACGTTTTTCGATTCGTGGCTACTGCTGGACTGATGACGTTTCTGGCCGCGATCCTGCAGCACGCGATCTGGTTTCACAACCGGATCATTGGACACATCATCGAGTCTGTCGCCTACGCCTTGATTACCGGTGCCATTTTCGCCGCGATGTGGCCGGGAGCGGCCGCGCAGTAGCGTTGTTTGGAGTTTGTAGTAGCCGGATTTTATCGGCTGTTCCAAGCTGGCTCAGCGCGGCGGTCGTAAACAACTCGGCGAGGTTCGGCGAAACGAAGTTCGCGCAACAAACCGCATAAATGCGGTTACTACGAACGGTGTTGGAGCTCGATCATGGACTTGTTGGATCGGCTACTGGGCCACGATTCATGGACAACTCGGCAGATGTTGGTGCTGTGCCGAGAGCTGAGTGACGAGGAACTCGATCGTGAATTCGATATCGGCCATCGGACGTTGAGGGCGACGTTTCTGCACATCATTCGCAATGTCGAATGGTGGTCTGACCTGATGGATGGTCGCGCGAAGCGAGTTCAGCAGGGAGAGTCGGTCATGCAGATGATCGGACGACTGGACATCGCCGCAGCTGACCTGGCACGCGTGGCTCGATCTGTCGCCAGCCGAGCGGCCTGGGATGAGAGCTGGGTCGATCCTGGCGAATCGCCGCACGTCGAGAGGACATTCGGCGGCACGATTGCCCATGTGATTACGCACAGCATGCATCATCGTGCTCAGGTGTTGTATCTCATGCGTCGTCTGGACGTTGAGGGATTGCCGGAGGGCGATGTGCTGAGCTGGGAAAACCAGGTTGCCTCTGACCAGGTGGTATGGTGAATTTGCCAGGTTGACGGGCAGGGACGGCACGTAGACTTGCCCGGCGACTGCAGTGCCCGTCACCATCGCATGCGACTTCACGAAGTCTGCATTCGCGATTGATGCACCAACACGATTTGGCGGCAAGACGATAGTGTGAAACGGGATGGATGAACCGCAGACAGATTCTTCAGACACACCGGAGTCCGGTGACCGGTTACCGGAACTCGGGAGCCCGATGGCCTCGATGGTGGCCGAGGCTGACCGTGCGCTGAAAGCCGTCGAACCCACTGCGTTTCTGGTTGTCCCGCGAGTGTTGCGGCGTGTTGTGAAGCAGGTGTGGGAGCTGCCGGCACTGACCGTCAACGTGCCGCACCGCAAGACATGGTTTGTGCGGCGCTGTGTCCTGATCCGGCATGTGGACTGGGACGAACTGGGACTCGAACCATTCAGCGAGCTGCCCGAAAAAGCCATCCTGATCGCCCGCCCGGACGACAAGAATCTGGAATCGATCAGCCTCAGCAATCTCAAACTTCTCATCTGGCGTCTGCTGTTTCACGCGCGCGTCCATCGGACATTCGATCTCCTGCAGGATTCGGGGCAGATCGATGCGGCGGGATTCCGGCAGCGCATTCATCGGCTTGGACAGGTTGAGTTTGACGAAATCCGTTCCGTGCTGCGGCGCGAAAACTTTACGCACGCTGAGTCGTCGCCGGCTGACGTGTATATCGAATTCGCTGCGCTCTACAGCGAGCTGAAGCATTTTTCGCCGCACTGTCTGAACGCGTACTTCCCTTCGTTTGAAGACTACGACGTCGTAGACGAACTGCTCTCCGAGGACCTTGATGTCGACGAACTGTTCCTGACGACCCGTCTCGAGGGATCGGCGGGTCCGGCAGAGTCCGATGCCGCTCAGGACCACGATGAAACGGATCAGGAACTTTACAGCATGACCGGGCACCATTCGGAATACCTGCCTGATCAGTTGATCGCCACTGAGGAATCCGATGGCGAATTTCCAGACCTGATTGAGGCGGTCCAGTCGGAGATAGCGCTGGCCGCGAAACCAGGCCGTTCGGCGTACGCACGGCTGGAACGCAAGGCCGAGAAGGCATTCAATCGAGGCAATGCCGTCGGCGCGGCGTTGTTCCTGATGCGGGCAGCGCGGTATGCGCCACCCGAGCTTGTCGAACGTGCGGTCACTGGTGCGCTGCAGGATGTGAAGCGTCTGGTTTTGCGTCTGCAGAAAGCCCTCGTCTTCGACGATCAGGCCGCACGAGACTGGTACGAAGCACTCGTCCGACTGCTCATCTATTCAACGCGTGGGTTCTGGAACGCGGACAAGCGGTTGCTGTATGACCTGCAGAAAGTCTGCGTGGATCACGAACGAGAGATTTACACAGTCGATCTGCTTCCGTGGATCACGACATTGGGTCGGCGGCCGATTCGCCGTGAGTTGCCGAATCAGCGTGAAGTTCTGATGTCGAAGCACCTGCGCAGCGCCACTCGACGACTGGTGGCTTCGCGTCTGACCGGGCCGGAACGCCGTGAGCTGTCTCATCTGCTGCATGAAGCGGCAAATTCGGCGGAACGGCAGATGCGGCTGCGAATTAGACCGCTCACAGCCGAGGCTCTGACAAGCGTCGGATTAGTGCCAGATTCGTTACCCGAACGGGTCGCGTTTCAGAAGATGACTGAGGAACTGCTGGATGGCGTGGCGAATCGTGGATTCCTGACCATGGGAGACCTGCGCGACGCGATGTCCCGCAGCAATCTGAAACTCAACGATTTGTCGGGACCGTCCGAGTTTCTATTCGGAGACAAACTGCTGCGGGGCGACCGGGAATTGAGCCGCACGCTGGACGGCGTTTATCAGCGGGGTGATTTCTATCTGCACTGGCTGCAAAGGCTGAGTTCCGTGGGATTCGGGACCAAGCTGGGACGCTTCGCCACGCGGTACATAGCGATCCCCTATGGCGGGGCGTTTCTGTGCTTCGAGGCGATCATTCACGTTGTCGGTATTTTCGTCCGCCCACCAAAACCGGATAAGGATGCAGCTGCTGATGTCGGGACAACTTCGGCGGTCGGTGGCATTCCGGAATCCGCGACGGATGCCGCTGATACGGTTGTCGCACATCCGCCCTCTCCGCTTGACGACTGGATTGCCCATTACGGCGACCCTGTGATCTTCGCACTCGGCACGTTCATTCTGCTCGTGATTTACTCTGCACCGTTTCGACGCGTCATCACGCGTGCCTTCCGTTGGCTGTTCAGTGGACTGCGTCTGGCCTTCTATGAATGGCCGTTGCGTCTCCTGCGCAAGCCTGCCATGCGACAGTTCCTGCGCAGCAGACCTGTGACCTGGTTCCGCATGTGCCTGTTGTGGCCGCTGGTCCCCACGTCGGTCAGCTGTTTGGGACTCCCTCGGATTTACAGCGTCGTCCCGTCAGGTGATCCCGTCTACTGGAGCGTTGTGTGGGCAGCAATGAGTGTCATCCTGAATTCCCGTGTGGGGCGCGATGTGGAAGAACTGAGTGCCGAGTGGGCGTTCAGCACGTGGAATCGCATTCGGGCACACATTTTTGTCGCTCTGTTTGAACTCGTCATGGAAACGTTCAAGCGGTTGCTTGAGTGGTTCGAACGGGTCCTATATGCGGTCGATGAGTGGCTTCGTTTCAAGAGCGGCGAGACCACATTGGCGCTGGCGTTCAAGGCCGTGCTGGG
>CAYSJO010000650.1:0-9282 GCA_964431285.1 uncultured Planctomycetaceae bacterium | reverse complement strand
CCAGGTTCGACGACCCGCATGATGCCGTCGCGTCCCAGGAAGTAGACAAGTCCACCGGCCGTGACCAGTGATGAATCAAAGTGGCTGCCCAGCCGATCGCGCCAGACACGCTCACCCGTTTTCGCATTGAAACAGTTGGCGGTGCCACGGTCGTCGGCGACAAACAGATAACCACCTGCCAGGACGGGTGAAGGCACGTAGCACTTCGCTTCCTTACTTTCCCAGACGACGTGCGTGTCGGTGACATCGCCCGTCCCGTCCGCCCTGATGGCGATGACGTGATGCGTCGGGAACCCGCACGCCATGAAGAATCGTTCGCCATCGAACACCATCGAGGCGACAAACTGTTCCGTCGGTCCTTCAATAAGCCAGTGCGCTGATCCGGTACGGGGGTCGAGACTGACGACTCGCTGACTGCCCGAGAACACCATCTGAGTTTTCCCGGCGACGTCGCGAATGATCGGAGTCACATAGCTGCGGATGCCGTGCACGCGGGGAACTTTCCACACTGTTGCACCAGTATTCCTGTTCAGAGCGGCCACATACGACTTCCCATCGTGGTCTCCATTCACAATCACCAAGTCTTCATACAGCACGGGACTGCTGCAGAAACCGTGAGCACTGATGAACTCGCCAGGTCGAGTAATCCATTTCTGATTTCCCTTGAAGTCGAATGCGGCGACGACCATTTCACCGGGAGTAATCGCGCGCGGCGTGCCGACGTTTGGCGCCGGAATGGTGCGTCCATCGACTGAGAGGAACGAGACGAAAATCAGTTCGCCATCGGTCACCGGCGTACCGGACGCATAGCTGTTGAGCGAATGCCTCGATTCGAGCAATGACCGGAGCACAGGCCGCTCCCAGCGCGTCTTACCAGTCTTGCGATCAAGACAGATCAACATCCGCTGCTTCTGTTCGGACTTTTCGTCGATCAGGCACGTCGCCAGGAACACCGTGTCATCCCATACGACTGGTGAGGCGTGGCCCGTGCCAGGTACTTTGATCTTCCAATGGATGTTCTCACCGGTTGTGCCATCCCACTTGACCGGGATGTTGTTCTCAACGCTCGTTCCATCGCCCCGGGGTCCTCGCCACCCCGGCCAGTTTTCTGCGTCGGCCCTTGTTGCGCATGTGGCGATGCCACAAAGAACGATCAGAATCAGAGACGCTGGAAAACGAGTCATCATGGTTGGGCCTCACCGAGCGGATCAGAGTTCTGTACAATGCACGTGTAGCTGAATTGCGGGATTACGTCACGTCTCATCGCAGTGGCGATGGCTCGAACGGAAAACGCACGGGGTGTGGCAGGTTCACCAGCGCATTGGGGAGCGACATGATTCGACTGATCACGGCCCTGGTTCTTCTGGTCGGAAGCATCGCCGGAACGAGCCAGGCCGAAGACTGGTCCACCTGGCAGCACGACGCGCGCCGCAGTGGATACAGCGGTGAGAAAATCGACTCCGGCAAGTTGCAGCAGGAGTGGGTCTGGCGATCCCCATTTCCTCCTCAACCCGCGTGGCATGGTCCTGCAAAGTGGGACGCGTACGCTCGGATCCGTGATCTTCCATCCATGCGCAGCTACGACCTGGTGTTTCACGTCGTGTCTGCTGGAGATGCCGTTTACTTTGGCTCGTCGGCGGATGATGCCGTCCGCTGCCTGGACGCGGCCAGTGGACGCGAACGCTGGAAGTTTGTGACTGATGCGCCCGTCCGGATCGCACCGACGATTGCAGACGGTCGCGTTTTCTTTGGATCGGACGACGGGTACGCCTACTGCCTCGATGCAGCAAGCGGCGATCTCATCTGGCGGTTTCGGCCCGCCGAGCCGGGTCCGTTGATCCTGAATAACGGGCGTCTGATTCCGCAGGCTCCGTGCCGGACCGGCGTACTGATCAACGGCGAAAACGCGTGGTTCGCGTGTGGCATGCTGCCGTGGGAAGCGACCTATCTGTGCTCGGTGAATGCGAGCAGCGGGAAGATCGAAGGCGCCGGGACGTTCGTTCGCAAGTTGAATGGGCGCACACTTGAAGGATCGCCAGCTTTGTCTTCAAAGCTCGTTCTGTTTCCTCAGGGACGCGTCGCCCCTCAGATTTTCGGCCGTGTCGACGGCCGGGACCTGGGCACGCTGAAGAAAAGCGGCGGCGGCTCGATCGTCGTGGTCTCGCTGGATTCCACGATCTTCCATGGACCGGCAACAGACTCGCGGCGCGGCGGGATTGGACGCAGCGATCCGAAAACAATGGAAATGGTGGCCGGGTACGGTCGCGGCAGTGCGCTGGTCGTCAGCGAGCGCGCGTCCTTCATGCTGGCCGACGATGAGCTGATCGCGTCCGACCTGGTGACTCGCAAAGTGCTGTTTCAGGTTCCGTGTGAATTGCGCCTGTCATTGGCAGGAGCTGACAATCTGGTGTTTGCCGGTGGCGAAGATTCGGTCGCCGCTTTTGACGCAACCAATGGGAAACGTGTGTGGCAACACTCCGTTGACGGCAAGGCCTACGGGCTGGCGATCGCCAATGGTCGCGTGTGGGTGAGCACGGATGTTGGAGCGCTCTATTCGTTTGCCGCCGTCTCAGATCCGCAGACGACCGCGAAGTCGGGAACGCTGCCGGCGTCAGCTTCCACAAAGCTGGCTCCGGTCAAGCCAGTCAAAGACGAGCATCTGCTGGGACGGTGGGTGTTTCAGACGCCGCATGTGCGCGGCAAACACATCGACAATCTGGCGAGTGGTCGCCCTGGCCGCACCACGACCGGAGCCGGGCTGGTGACCATCGGGCAACGGCAGGCACTTGAGTTCGATGGCAGCGGCCAAAGTGTGTTTGTCGCTGACAATCACCGCGAAGCGAAGTTGCCGAAACGAACGATGTCGGCGGAAGCGTGGGTGCGGATTGACGATCCGCTGACCTGGGGCGGTCTGATCGGAGCGGTCCAGGACAACGGCGACTTCGAACGCGGCTGGCTACTCGGTTATCGCGACTCGAAATTCAGCTTTGCCATCGCGGGAACTGAGGGCAATGGGAAGCTGACATATTTGACAGCGAAGTCCGACTTCTCGCTCGGACACTGGCAGCACGTCGCCGCGACCTATGACGGATCGACGATGGTTCTGTACGTCAACGGTCAGCCGGTCGCGACATCGACAGTGCAGTCCGGCGACATTCGATATCCGCCGCAAGCCTTCTATGAAATCGGTGCCTATCACGACAAAGACGAGTACCACCGGATGCGTGGAGCAATCCACGAAGTCCGCGTTTACGACGATGTTCTGTCAGCCGACGAGATTGCGTCGCATTACTCCGACAAGGCCGACACGTTTCCGTTGCCAACTCAGCCATTCGAAGTTGCAACCGGACCGTGGCTCGAATTCACAGGACCGAGTGAGGCAATCGTGCGCTGGCACACTGCCGAGCCGTCGATGACGAGTCTGCAGTTGCGGGCGATGAGCGGACGGACGAGCGATCCCGTTGTGTATGAAAACGAAGCCCCAACGCGGTCGCATGAAGTGCGACTACAGAACCTGAAACGAAACCGCATTTACTCGTATGTCATTCGCGCAGACATCGCCGGGCAGCGAGTTCAAACACGGGAATTCGAATGTGACACGTTCTTCAACTACACAGCACCGCCGCTCATCACTCCGGACGAGAGTCCGGAAAGTGACGACTCCGTCGCCGCCAGAACTGTCCGCCTGATTGGTGAGCGATCAAATGTTGATCGCGGCATTGCTGCGGTGATTGGCCTCACCGATGGGAACATATGTCGCGAATTGATCCGTACGACCCGACTGCGGTTGATTTGTCTGGACGATGATCCGGCTCGCGTTCGACGGTTGCGTGATTCACTGGCGCCTGCGTACGGCGTTCGCGTGAGTATTCACCATGTTAATCAACTGGACCAATTGCCGTTCGTCGGACACTGGGCAAACCTGGTTGTCACGGAACGGCCACTGGCCAACGAACTGCCCACAACGCCGTCCGAGATAACGCGACTGCTTCTGCCTGATGCGGGCATCGCCATTCTGGGGCATGCTGGTCAGCTCGAGGGATTGGAACTCCTTAAGAAAATGCATACGGCCAGTTCTGGTATCCCGAACATCGTGACTTTCAGGGATGAAAACGGTGTCTGGAGTATCATCCGCAGTAGTAAGTGGCAGGATGTCGGAGACTGGACTCACCTGTACGGCACTCCCGACAACACTGCATTCGCGGGCGAAACGCTGATGGGAGCCCGTTCTTCCAATGACCTGACCGTGCAGTGGATCGGTCGCCCCGGACCGCGATACCAGGCCGACCGCAGCGGACGCAAGCCATCGCCACTGGCGGCTGGTGGCCGGCTGTTTCTGCAGGGTCTGGAGCGCATCATCGCTCTCGATTCGTACAACGGCTCAGTCCTATGGTCGCTGGAGATTCCCGGATTCTCTCGATTCAACGTGCCCCGGGACGCAGGGAACTGGTGTGCCGATCGCGACAATGTCTTTGCAGTCGTACGCGACAAAGTGTGGCAGATCGATGCGGCGACTGGTGAAGTTGTCCGGATGCATGATGTCGAGACGATTGACCGTGATGGCTGGAAGTCCGACTGGGGGTTTGTCGCCCGCTCGGGAAATAAGTTGATCGGCACGGCGGTGAAGGCGGGGTCGTCCTGGCAGGACTACTGGGGCAAGTCCGGCTGGCACGACGCGCGAAGTGGACCGTCAACGTTTCAAATCGGAAGCGATCGGCTGTTTGCCCGCATGGCCGAAGACGGTTCCGAAGCGTGGAGCTGGTCGAGCGGTGTCGTCTTGAACCCGACGATCACGATCTCCAAGGGTGTCGTCTATTTCGTCGAGTGTCGACATCCGGATGTCACGACGTCTCAAGACCGACGACTCGGTTCGCCCGAACTCTGGAAGGACCAGTTCCTGGTGGCCGTCGATGCCAACACCGGATCGAAACTCTGGGAAAAGGGGATAGACACGGTTGATGGCACAGTCGCCTTCTACATGGCTCATGCGCAGGACAAGCTGGTCATCGTTTCTTCGGCGGGTGCGAAGTTCCAGGTGTCTACCATGTCGGACTCGGACGGACGCCAGTTGTGGGAACAGACCGTAGGCTGGATTGAAGGCAAGGGTGATCACGGGAAGGCACTGTCCCGCCCGGCGATCGTCGGGGACAAGTTATTTGTCCGGCCGCAGGTACTGTCGCTGACCGACGGCAAACCGTTGGGGATCAGCATGCCCGGCGGCGGTTGCGGAACATATGCATGCACGTCGAATGCCCTGTTCTTCCGATCGGGCAACGTCACCGTGTGGGACAGCGAGACCGGTAAATCGACGGTCTGGCCGCGTCTGCGTCCCGACTGCTGGCTCAGCACGATCCCGGCCGGCGGCATGGTGCTCTCACCCGAAGGCGGAGGTGGTTGCAGTTGCGGCTCGTGGATGGAGACGTCCATCGGATTCATGCCAGCCGCGCGACGATCTCAGAAAGAATGAGCTGTGTCCCCTTGCTTTGCCCGAATCCTCGCCGGTGGCTCGTTCATTTCTGCTCTCAAAACACTGGCAGAGCCAGTGGTTTCAACGGTGCTCGACCTGTACACCGGAAGTCTCAAACCACATTGGGTCAGGCCGCGCCAGTTGCGGCAGATCGAGATCGATTTGATCGTTCAGATAGAAACGGGCACTTGACCATTTCCATTGGTCGACCCTCGCACAGAGTTGCAGCTTGACGGGATTCATGTGGATGTAGTCGATCGAAGCAGACAAGGCTTCTGGACTGAAGATGTTGCGATCAAATCCAGGCCCCTCCTGCCAGAATCGGAAACACCGTTTCCCGGGCGTTCCTGGACGGTCAGCTGCTCGACCAGCCTTGACTGGTTCTCGATAAGAATGAGTTTGATCTTCTTCGATGTCGGCTGCTTCACTCTGGCCAGGAAACGGCTGACTCTGGATGTCTCCCGGTTCGCAGGCACGACGAGAAGATGGACGTGTTCCCTCCGGCATGAACACAAAGGCGATCAGGCCAAATCCTTCGGCATGGCACGCATCATCGATGGATCGTGCAAGGATTCGCCGCCACGGGTCATTCGTCAGCAGTGGCTTTCTCCTGTAGCACGTAAACGTCAGTTCGTGCAGGTGCCCATGGCCTTCAATGTGCCTGACGAGTTTTCTGTGTGGCCCCTTGCTCATGACAGGTCATCCGTTGCAGCACTGGCTCTGCCAGTGTTTTTTGCAGTTGCGGCTCGTGGATGGAGACGTCCATCAGATTCATGCCAGCCGCGCAGGGTGTCCCTGATTGCTTTGTTCATTGGGTGGTGGCGGTTGCTGTGCAACCGGCATGGCGAAGCCACAAGAGGCCGATTGCCTGGCAACCGGAATCTCCCCGTCGAGTGTTCCGTGCGATCCTCGCGGTGTTCACCTGCAGCAGTCTTCGCCTTAGGATCGAGCGGTCCTTAACAACACGTCTGGGAGCGCGTTGCAGCCTCCCGTCGCTTCGCGAAACTGGTTGCACAGCAACCAGTTCCACCCTGCGGTTCGTGGATCGAAACGTCGATTTCGTGCCTGTCGTGCAGCGGCAGGCTGAGTTACTCAGAGTAAGCACTTTTTCGATTCGCGGGGTGGCCCGACCACTTGTGGTTGGGTGCCTTTGGCACAGGAAGCTGGTCCCTGAACGACCGAATTTTCAGTCGACGTTGAATTGATCTCCACATTCCATAGCGGGCACCTGTCGCGCAGCGACGGGGCTAACGCTGCGAGTCCTCGGTGAATCCTTCGTCGATATCCGGCACGGCGCCACGCGCAGTCCGTCGGCCGGAGGAGCGGTTCTCGTCTTCCAGGCTGGGCCACAGCAGTCGGAAGCGGCAACCCACGTTGGGCTGATTGTCGATGAGGACCTCGCCACCGTGCTCATGGATGATTTTCTGGCTGACCGCGAGACCAATGCCGGTCCCGCGACCGCCTTTGGTGGATTCGAACAGGTTGAAAATCGAGTCCACGTGTTCTTCAGGAATGCCAGGACCGTTGTCGGCGACTTCGACCCAGACGTCCGAGTCGTCGTCCGATGAACCGGTGCGAATCTCGACGACCGCGTGCTCCTGCTCTGCAACGGCATCCAGGGCGTTGATCACGATATTCAGAATGGCGCGATGAATGCCCTCCGCGTCGAACATCGCGGACGGGATGTCCTTACCCAGGTTGAGCCGCAGCGCGATGTTGAGTTCCGCGGCGCGCGCCTCCATCAGCTCGTACACATCCTGGGCCAGTTCATTGACATTGCCGGACTCCAGTTTGGGCTGACGCTCAGTGCTGAACGTGAGCATGTCCATCATCAACTGGTAGATCCGATCCTGGTTCTTTTCGACGACGCCCCAGCCCTGCTGGATCATCTCCTCGTCGTGCCCCTTCAGACCCATGTCGATCAGGTAACTGCCTCCGCGAACACCTTGAAGAATGTTCTTCACATGGTGGCTGAGCATGGCGATCGTCTGACCGACGGCGGCGAGTCGTTCAGCTTTGACGAGCGATTCCTGAAATCGGTGATCCTCGACCGCCAGTGCGGATTGTCGGCCGATCGCGGCCAGCAGGTTGAGATGTTCGTCCGTGAATTTGTCGGTGTTGGTCACGTGGTCCACGGCTGTGGTTGTGTCGACATAAAGCACGCCCATCAGTTCGTAACGTCCAGGCATGGGGACGCACATCGCCTCGCAGATGCCACCAGTCATGATGCTCTGGCCACTCGCAAATCGGCTGTCCGACCGGGCGTCAGATGTTCGCACGCCCTCTCGTTTTTTCAGCACGTAATCGACAATGCTGCGCGACACGGGCATGCGTTCCGGTTCCGTATTGTCCTCCGCGTGGGCGACAGCGCGCGGCAGCAGTTCACCCGTCTGCGGGTCGGCGACCAGCATGCAACCGCGATCGGCATGTACGGACTCAAGCGTCGTGTCCAGAATCCGTTGGAACAGTTCCTCAATGGAAAGTGACGTGCTGACGAGTTCCTCGGAGATCTGGTACAGCAGTCGAAGGCTGCCTTGTGGAGTGCTGGCAAATTTTTCCGGGGCCGAGACCGATGCCTGCAGAAGCTGCCGCCCCGCATCTCCATCAATGCGACTGACGATTTGCGAGTGTTCCTCGGGCGGCGAAACGATATCGACGGGCACGGCCAGTTTTGAGCCGGTTGACTCGCTGAACAGCAACGCCGTGCATCCAAGCTGAATCTGATCTCCGGACGAAAGTCGATGTGACGACACCGACAGACCGTTAACGAAGGTCCCGTTCGAGCTGTTGCGGTCTGTCAGGACGTACGCGTCGTCCTCAAAGCGAATAACAACATGATTGCGCGAGATCTCCGTATCCAGGATGCGAAACCGATTGCGCGTGCCGCGTCCCAGACTGGCGTCGTCATCGTCAAGTTCGAAGCGACGTCCCTGATGAACGCCGCGAATGACCAGTAGAGATGCCCTGGGCACGTCTGTGTTTCCTCGGTTAGTTCGTTCTCACGGGAACTGTGAGTTCCGCGCGACTCAGCCACACCGGCTAGATACCTTGAATTCGCAACGGCCTCAAGATCGCAGATCAGGTTGACGCTACGCAACTCGTGTTGCCTCAAGCCAACCGGTGCTGTGCGGATCGGTGTGTCAGACTGGTGAATCCAGGCCGAATGTCAGTTCCGAAATTCCGAAAAACGCGGAGGCATGTACCGTGGATGCGATTTAGAGTTGTGGCACACGCCAGTGCGGTAGAATACGCCGTCGTAAACTGGAACTGTTGAGTCCGGCCCCGGGAATCTTATGTCTGACGAAACGCGGCCAAGTGGTCGAGCCGGTGACGAAAATCGAGTGCGACAGCTGGTGGCTCAGTGGGAAGGACTGCTCGACCAGGGCCAGTTTGTGCCGGCCGAGGAGCTGTGCGCCGACTGCCCCGAACTACTCGAAGAAGTCCAGGCGTTGATGAATGCAGAGGGGCCGACCGCCGACGAAGTCGAAGAAGGAGACAGCACTGAAGTGGGGGCCATGGCCACGGTGGTCGAACCGGCTGGAGACAGGCAGGACCAGACTGGAGCTCTGGTACTTTCTCAGAAGTACCGGAAGCTGACCTTTCTGGCTAACGGCGGTCTGGGCGAAGTCTATGTGGCGGACGAGCAGGATCTGCGTCGCGAAGTCGCGATCGAGTTTATTAAGGGTCGCTACAAGAACCGTCGCGACTGCACTGAGCAGTTTCAGCTGGAAGCGGAAATTACAGCTCGGCTGAATCATCGGGGAGTCGTACCGGTTTATGGATACGGCAGAAGTCCGGACGGTCGCCTGTGCTAC
>CAYSJO010000649.1:0-4847 GCA_964431285.1 uncultured Planctomycetaceae bacterium | reverse complement strand
GTCATCACCGTTGACAGTCTGATTCTCATTCTTCTGCCGCACGGCGATCTGGGCGCGGTTGCGAGCCGCATCCAGATCGGTGAGATCCTGCTGAGCTCTCGGAGGCAACAGTTTCAGGTCGTTCCGAATTCCATCAACCTGCTGCAACAGTCGACTTCCATCCTGCGCGATCCTGCGATACTGCTCGATTTTCTTCAGTGGGTTTCCGCCTTTGGCCTGTTTGACCAGGTCTTCCAGCCGCTTGTATTCAACCTCGACAGACTTTGCCCGGTCTTCAAGACCGTCAAAATCAGTCTTCCACTCATCTTCGAGTTGTTGTGCCAGCCGGACCGACTGCAGATTACGCGGGTCGTATTCCAGTGCTGCCCGTTCGAAGAGGTCCTTTGCCCACTGGTTCCCGACGTCTTTGAGTCCACTGCCCGAATCCTCAGCGGATTCTTCGAGTGTCTCGGGTGGTGGCGCGTCATCCAGTTTGCCCGATTCGGCGCGAGGCGTATTCCAGGTCAGGCCTGTGACGACTGCTTCATCAATGACGTAGGACCCGCGCATCAGGGCCATACCGGACACGCTTCCACGCAATTCCGCGAACTCAACAAGGTTTGTTTCTGGAGCCGTGAAATTGGCAATCGCGACGTTGGACACAACAACGCGAGGTGGAAAAAACTTCGTTGTCAGTCCTGCGACATCAACCTTCGCCCCTGCAGCCAGTTGGCCAGACGTGATGGCGGCTTCGCGCACCAACGGATCGAACCCGTAAGCAAAAAAAGCCCAGATGCTGCCTACTACCAGTCCGCGCGTTATCACATAGCTCCACCGCGGCCCGAGCCCTGGCGGCTTCTTCTTTTTCTTCTTCTTTTCCTCCTCATTACCGTCTCCAGACGCACCGTCCTTCTGGGATTCGCTGCCTTCCGATGCACTATCTTCAGGAATCGCGCGTTTAGCAGCAACGTCTGTAGAAGTCTTCGGTGTCTGCGAAGCGGTCTGCGGACCGGTCGCATTCATTTGTAACGCTTCCATCAGAGCTGCCTGTACCACAGACGCTTCCACCGAATTGAGTTCGGACATCACAACTCCGTTTGTCTCTGTAAGACGAGCGATCTGGAATGTTCAGCGTTACAGACGACCGGAAATCTCCGTGCCCCACAGCACCTGCACAAGCTTTGTTTTCTTCAAACGCTCGGACCAGTCTGGCGTGTACTTCGCAAACAGCGGTCGAGTCGTCAGCCATGCCGGCACGAGCAGCACCAGTCCGAGTACAAGACTGCCCAGGACAATCGTGTTGTTGAACTGAGTCCACGGTGCCAGCGGTCGTCTCGCCAGGTCGGTCCAGAACGGAATCAGCGAGTCATTCTTCAACAGCGAAGACCCGATCCAGTGAGTCAGCGGATCAACCAGAATTCCAGTCCACGAAGCGGCCAGAGCAGCCAGCATGCCGACACCCAGGTTCACTCGCACGGCTCCGAGCACCACCATCAGCGAAATGGCGATCAGGTTGCCCTTCGGGACCAGTCCAATCATCAGACCCAGGGCAAACCCGAGCGCCATTTGATTGGGAGTATTGTCCTGAACGAGGGCCTTGAAAAAGAAGCGAACTGGTCGCAGAAAGAACAACATGCGTTTGTTCCGCAATGGAATAAGAAGGACGGATTACTGAAGACGCGTGTCGGAGACGAGTGGCAACGTCACGTTGGTTGATTCCACGGCAGCGATCCGATCACCGAGCCCGTACTGCTGAGGAGCAGCCCTGTAGACTTCAAGAGCCTTCGGCAGGTTCTCACGCAGGTCTGCAGCGCGGCGTGCGTCGGACGGATGCGTCGAGAAAAACTCGACCGGCGTCTTGCCACCTTTGGCCGCACCGAATCTCTCCCAGAAGGATGGAGCTTCACTTGGGTCGTAACCGGCTTTGGCCATCAGTTCCAGACCGATCAGGTCCGCTTCGCTTTCATGCTTGCGACTGTAGGGAAGCACGCCCAGGTACTCGGATCCGACACCGTAAGCAGTCAGGACGATCTCACGCTTACTGTCGTACTCATCTTTGTAGAGCCACTTTCCGGCGAAGTCGACAGCCTTGCTGCCAACCTGTTTGACCTGCTGATGCGTCATTCGCTCGCCACCATGCCGGGCCAGGGCATGAGCGATTTCGTGTGACATGACGACAGCCAGTCCGGCTTCAGACTGGCATACCGAAATGATGCCCTCGTAGACCGCGACCTTACCGCCCGGCAGACAGAAGGCGTTCTGCTGGTCTGAATCGATGACTTTGAACTCCCAGGCAAAATCATCCCGTCCGGCAACTGCCGCAATGCGGTCACCGACTCGTTGCACCATCTCAACATAACGTTGCTGACGCGACGGAGTTTCTTTCGCTAGGATCTCCTGGTAAGTCGTCGCACCGAGATTCATTTCCTGCTGCTCCGGAATCAGCACAAGCTGCCGTCGACCGCTCACAGGAGTTGTCTGGCAACCCCAGGCGATCAGACACAGGCCAGACAAAGCGATCACACACGCGTGTCGGAAAGAAAGCTGCGACAAAAGCGCACTTCCATGGCGCAGATTCATCATGATTACCTTCGGGGTGCAAATCGACTGCTGTCGAAGATGTGAGAAATTGCCCCGGGAGTCTGGAGAGACAGGGTCTGGCAGGATGCCGTGGGATGGGCGTGAAGTGTCTCCAAAACTCTGAATTCGGGGCAAGACCGGTTGTTGATCTGTCGTTCGAGCTCCAGACGCGAGACTCGGATCGGGTTATTGCAATCGGGACGCCTGGCGCGCCCGCCAGATGTTCGCGGCCGATGGAGCGGGTACGAACATGCCAGAGCCCGAGGCGGACCGAGTCGGTGCTGGATTCGACTCGGCAGCACGCACCGGTGTCAGTCGGC
The DNA here is from genome assembly GCA_964431285.1 of uncultured Planctomycetaceae bacterium. Lineage (GTDB taxonomy): Bacteria > Planctomycetota > Planctomycetia > Planctomycetales > Planctomycetaceae > CAUZFZ01. The sequence continues at coordinate 1,968 of CAYSJO010000649.1, read as the reverse complement.
CGTAGTCGGCGCGAGGTTCGGGCACGGGGCGTACCGGCGGAAGTATCGGGGGAAGTGACTCAAGACTTTCCAGTGGCTCGATTTCCCGACCAAGCGTCACGGGTGGCCGCGCGAAGGACGGCGGAACGATTAATGTTGATGGCTGCAGCGAATACTGCATTTGAGGCGCGGGCCGTGGTGCCAGTAACGATGACAGAGTCGGCAGGGACGACAGACAGCCGTATCCAAGCCAGTTCGCGCCTGGCTGTGTCGCGTAGCATGGAGGAGCAATCTGGTGCGACACGTAATTGACCCGCGGGACCTGCTGCGTCACCTGATACGGCACTGACTGATAAACAGTCTGCGACTGATAGACGGTTTCCGGGACCTGCTTCACAACAGGTTTCGGCACCCAGACCTTATGCCAGCCGCCTTCGTCCACGGTCACACTCCGGTGACGAGTTACCGGGACGGTCTGCACCTGGGGCTGCAATCGGTACTCAAGTCGGCTGACATTCTGCCAGCTGACGGCAGGAGCGGTGACCGGCACGGATATCGGCTGCTGGTAGACCGGCGGCTGGTACACACTTGGCTGATAGGTTGGCTGCGGTTGGTAGACTGGCGGCTGATACACGGGCGACGGGTAGCTCGGCGCCGCGTACGCGTGCGAACTGCATTTGCACGACTTGCATGCGGATGTGCCGCATTTATCTGCACGGTGATGGTGGTAGTGGTTGTGTTTCACGCCCCTCGCGGAATTGTGGTAGGCATGCTTCTTTGCCCAGAACTTCTCCCACAGACCGGCGGAGACTCGATTGGACGGAATCAGCACGACAGCCGCTGCTGTCAGAACACTCAAGACCAGACGCTGCATGACCGGCTCCTTTCCGCGAACGCATCAGCTGGCGGGCGTACACAAACCTCGCGCGCCGGATGCCTGTCGGAATAATCGGCACAACCGGTAGAGTCACTTGAGTCAACCTGGATTAACACCGCTCGAAGCAGCCGGATTCGTCGGCGTGCGGTGCGCTGCCCGAGTTGTTGTCCCCGAAATCGACAGTGAAACCGACCGATGCGAATCGTGACCGGTGCTATCAGCCACGAAACGAGTACGTTCACCCCCGTACCCACGACCGAAGAGAATTTCTTCGAGCGATTCGGCGTGCGCGAATCCGGTGAGATCGTCGAGACGTTTCGCGGTACCAACACGCCGATGGGCGGATTCATCGACGGCGCCGCCGCACATCAGTTCGAGTTGATCCCGACCATCTACGCGGAAGCTCATCCCAGCGGACCGGCGCCGCGACACGTCCTGGACTCGATTCTGAACCGCATGCTCGATCAGATTTCGGACGCGGGTGCTGTAGAGGGTGTGTTGCTGGAAATGCACGGTTCGATGGTGGCCGAAGGGATCGATGACGCCGACGGCCACATTCTCTCGGCAGTTCGCCAGCATGTGGGTCCGAACGTGCCAGTCGCCGTGCAGATCGACATTCATTCGAACGTGTCGCATGAAATGGTCGCAATGGCGGACGTCCTGATTGGACGCGAAACATTTCCTGAAATCGACATGGCCGCACGTGGTCGCGAATGCGCGGACGTGCTGATGAGGATGCTCCGGCACAGGCACATGCCGACGAGCTGGCCAACTGGATTCATGCGCGACGTGCAGACTGGCAGGGATCGATGCCCTGCACCCGTGATGCACGCGAACAGGCTCACGAGATTGCTGACTTTCCCGTAGTCCTTGCCGACCGCAACGACAACACAGGCGGCGGATCGCCGGGCGACAGCACGGGCATGTTGCAGGCGTTTCTGAAAGCGAAACTTGAGGACGCGTGTATTTTGCATCTCGTCGATCCCGATGCCATCCGGCAGTGTCACGAAGCCGGAACCGGTGCATCCCTGACACTCGAACTCGGTGGCAATGCGGATCATCGAATCGATCCTTGACGGTGGTAAGGCAGCTGAAACAGATCGCAACCAACC
>CAYSJO010000648.1:0-4445 GCA_964431285.1 uncultured Planctomycetaceae bacterium | reverse complement strand
CGCGATACACTTCGTTCCACAGTTTGCCATCCATGGCTTCTTTCCTCGAAAGGGAAGTTCTGTCACAACCATGGATTGCAAACTGTTTCTTTATTTACAGATAGAGCGACTCCCCCCTCTACACGCCCATGAATAAAGTTCTTTCAGGGGAGAGGGGCTTCCGTCAATTGCCGACAAAAGAGTTTCAACAAATGCCCAGTTTGCGCTACTTGATCCTTGTCCTCCTGATTGTGCCAGCCATCGCGTCGTCGGCATTCGCCATCCAGCAGCGCAACATCGAAGTCCTGATGCCACGCGGCGGCCAGCGAGGCACCACCGTCGACATCCTCATCCAGGGTCTGGACCTCGCCGATCCCCAGGAGTTTCTGTTTTACCGACCGGGTATCCGGGCGATCGATATCGAAACTCTGCCGCCGCTGCCACGCCCGGTTTCCCTGCATCACGGAGCCCGAGTGCAGGAGCAGTTGCGCTGCCGATTCGTGATCGCTCCGGACTGCCCGATGGGAGAACACCCGCTTCGATTGCGGACGGCCACATCTCTGACAACGCTGGCAACCTTCTGGGTCAGCCCGTTTCCAACCGTCGAAGAAACCGAACGCGGTGGATTCCGGATCGAGTACGACGGTGGTGTCACGAAAATCATCCCCGTGAGTCCCACACCTGGTGAGGCTTCTAACGACACGCTCGAGACGGCTCAGCCCATCCCACTGAATGTCACTGTGTCAGGTGAAATCAAAGCGAAGCAGACACTCGACCGTGACCTCTACCGAGTCTCACTTCAGGCCGGACAGCGTCTATCCGTAGAAGTCGATTCGGTCCGATTGAGCGACAAGGCCTACGCGGAACAGGAATACGATCTGCTCGCCCGCGTCCTCGATGCCGACGGCCGAGAAGTGGCCATGAACGATGACAGCGAACTGCATACGCAGGATCCGATTCTGTCCATGATCGCACCGCAGTCGGGCGAGTACTTCGTGGAGATTCGGCAACGTCTTTACAAGGGAGGTCGCTGGAATTTCTATCGGGCACACATCGGCACATACGACCGACCTTTGATCGCGTTTCCACTCGGTGGCCCGTTCGGAACGCCATTACCAATCGAGTTACTCGGTGACGCTGCCGGGACGTCCACTCAAACAGTGACACTCCCGTCGTCACCGGGTGATTTTGACTTCTTTCCAGGCGATGCCGACCAGCAGCCACCATCGCCGTTGACGCTACGCGTCTCGGAATATCCCAACGTCATGGAGGGACAGACCATTGAATCGTTGCCGGTTGCGTGTAACGGAGTCATTGACACAGCAAGGCAGACGGACCGCTTCCAGTTCTCTGTGAAGAAAGGCGACCGATATCGTGTCCGCGTCTTCGCGCGCGGGCACGGCAGCCCGCTCGATTCGACAATCCGTATTCGTCACTTTGAAAGTGATGAGCTGGAACTGGAAGCCGACGACTGCCAATGGCCGCACCGTGATAAGTTCGCAATCAGTCGTACTCTGCAGCGCCCGGCATTGCTCGACCCGTCCGTCATCTTTGCGCCGCAACACGACGGTGAATATGTCCTGGAAATCCGAGACATGCGTGGACTCGGTGGTGAGCGATTCGTGTATCGCGTTGAGATCGAACCTGTCCGCAACGCCGTGCACACCTACAGCTATGGCTTTGCCAACGACGCCTTCGAGATCAACCGCACGATGGGATTCATCGTGCCGCAGAACAATCGCTGGACGATTAACGTCTCTTTGGGGCAGGGCCTGGGAAATCAATATCGAGGCGACCTGAAACTGGTGGCTTACGGTCTGCCCGATGGAATCCAGATGATTGCTCCCGTTGTGAAACCCGGGATTTCGCGGGCGCCCGTGCAATTCGTGGCCGAGCCCGGAATTCCGCAGCAGACACAACTGTTTCGCATCGAGGCTCAGCCAGCAGACGGGTCGGAAAAGCTGATCAGTTCATCGCAGGTGTATGTCCCGTTCATTAACCACTCTGGAGGCCGAGCGTGGAATGGCGTTTTTCTTGACAATTATGCGCTGGCCGTAACACAACCGGCGCCATTCTCCATACGACTTGTTCGCCCGGAGATCCCATTGTCGCAATCCGGCGAATTAGGACTGCATGTCCAGGTCACGCGACACGGGGATTTCGCAGGGCCGATCGACATTCAACCTAACTGGCTTCCACCCGGCGTGGCTGGAGGTGGGGCGGTTACCATCAGCGGCAACGAGTCGCAGGCGACCTACCCGCTCAGTGCGTCTCAAAACGCCACCGCCGGGAAGTGGAGAATTGCCATGCATGCAACGACCACGGACAACGAATTGTATTACTCCGGCGTTGGACGGATTCGCGTCTCATCGGAATTCGTAGACCTGACGGTCGCCGAACCTTATATCAACGTGAAGTTTCAGCCGGTCGCCGTCCGCCGAGGTCAGACCGCCAGGATCGTATGCCAGGTGGAACAGCGCAAGTCATTTTCCGGAGCTGCTGTTGCAACCATTGTTGGACTGCCAAAGGGAGTAAAACTCACCAGCTCGGCACCGCAGGTCAGCCCGACCGATAAGCAGGTGGTGTTCGAAGTGGTCGCAGACGACGAAGCCCTGCTGGGGCAATACAAACAACTGACGTGTGAACTGACATTCCGCGAAGGCGGTCAGGAAATCCGTCAGCGATCCGGTAGAGGCATCCTGCGTGTCGACCCGGCCGCAAAGTAATCCCTCAGCCCTCGGTCGCGAGTGTAAAGGAACACTGATCGGCGCTGATAAACGCTAATGGAATGCAATTAGTGTTTATCAGCGCCGATTAGTGTTCCTCGAGTTCACAGTCCTGTCGGAACTGGATTCATGACAACTATGCGTGAACGACTGCTGATCACGGCTGCGGCGCTGCTCATCACGACAACAATCAATGCTGCAGAACCGGTTGTCACTTACGAGGATCATGTGGCCCCCATTCTGCGTCGACACTGTTTCAAGTGTCATGGCAACGACCAGCAGAAGGCTGACCTGAATCTGCAGACGTATGCGTCGCTGCTGAAAGGTGGAAGTGGTGGTGAGGTTGTGATGGCCGGTCGTGCCGGAGCCAGTGCGATTTATCTGGCCATCACGCACGACGACAACGCTTCGGCTATGCCGCCGAATAGTCCGAAGATTGCTGCTAAACAAATCGCAGTCATTCGAACATGGATTGAGCAGGGACTGCGAGAGACCGTCGACGGAAAGACTCGCGGCCCGAAACTCGCACCCGTGGAATTCCATCCCAGCGCAGGCAATCGACCGGTTGGACCTCCACCAGTGCCGGAAGACCTTCCGTTGGTCGAATTGCCTGACACGCATCGACCGCTTCCCGTCCTGGCCATCGCCGCCTCTCCGTGGGCTCCGTTGCTTGCGGTTGCGGGGTGTGAACGAGTGCTGCTGTTCGGGGCCGACATGACACCTCTGGGAGTGCTTCCTTTTCCAGAAGGTATCCCGCACGTGCTGCGATTCAGTCGTGACGGAGCCATCCTGATGGCAGCAGGTGGCCGGCCGGTGGAATCCGGGAAGGTGGTTCTATTCGATGTTCGCAGCAGCCAACGCATCACGGAGATTGGCGACGAACTGGATGCAATCCTGGCGGCCGATCTGAGCCCTGATCAATCACTGGTGGCCATTGGTGGAACGAACCGTGTTGTGAAGGTGTTCCGCACGCGTGATGGCGAGCAGGTCTACAAGCTGACGAAGCACACTGACTGGGTCACATCGTTGCAGTTCAGTCCCGACGGCAAGCGTCTGGCAACTGCCGACCGTGCCGGCGCCGTGCATCTGTGGGAAGCACCAACAGGCGGAATCTCGCTGAGTCTCGCGGAGCACAAGGCTGCAGTCACATCGCTCGACTGGCGGTCCGACAGCAGCATACTGGCGACCGGTGGTGAGGACGGTCGGCTGATCTGGTGGGATACGACCGACGGCTGGCCGGCAGTTTTGCACTCAAGCCCGCATTCGCCGCACCGTAAGCCAGGCGTATATGGAAAGCTGGCCAATGGAATTCTGGACGTTCGCTTTGCCCCGGATGGGCGGCTCGTCACCACCGGGCGCGACAATACGCTCAGGTTATGGGACACGTCCGGCAAACAGATTCGCAGTCTGCCAGTGGACGGCGGAAGGCCTCTCTCAGTAGCCGCGATGTCAGACGGCAAGACACTCATAGCCGGAGACACGTCCGGCCGTTTGCACGCATGGGACGCCAGCACAGGAGCGATGAAGACTCAAGAGATTGCCGAGTCTGGCAACTCCCCCGCTCCCCCGCACGCCACTCCCCCCCTCAGCTTCCGGCGCGACGTGATGCCCGTGCTGTTCCGAGCCGGCTGTAATCAGGGCACGTGTCACGGGTCGTCACGCGGAAAGGACGGCTTCCGGCTGTCACTATTTGGATTCGATCCTCGGGGGGATTACTTCCGGCTTGTCGAGGACATGGCC
>CAYSJO010000647.1:0-5962 GCA_964431285.1 uncultured Planctomycetaceae bacterium | reverse complement strand
GCCGTCGGCAGTTACATCGCCCGTGTGTGGCGTATCTTCGATTTTCAGTTCACTCGCTATCCTCCGCAGTGGACGACGTGGATTCTGGTGGCACTGATCTACATCAACTTCTTCACGCACCATTACACAATCGACATCCGCAACGGCCTGCTGCTTGGATCAGTCGATTTATACGGACGCTGCACGATCTATTTCCGCATGGATAACGCGCACCGCCACATGCCTATCCTAGTCGCAGCGTTTCTAACAGCGCTATTCATCTGGTTCGCCGAGAACATTGGCACGTTTGCCGGCGTCTGGCTGTATCCCGGCCAGCGTGATGGCTGGACGATGGTCTCGCCCACAAAACTCATCGCCTGGTACCTGCTGATGCTACTCAGCGCGGTACTGGTGGCTCTGCTCCACCGGGACGATGACGAAGACGCGAATTAGCAGCCCGTTGAAAAAGGCAACCCGACGCGTAAGCGAGGGATTTGAATCTGCATTTTTGGACGATTTTCATCCCTCGCTTACGCGTCGCGTTACCCAAACACCGTTTTTCAACGGGGTGTTAGCGCTTAATCAGCAGAACGCTCAATCCGTCTTCGCATCCGGATCGTCACCCTGGATCCAGTCTGATGCGCGTGCGGACTCAATCATCTGATCTGTGCTCTGCGGGTCCACCTGTCGACATGCCTCAGTGAGCTGCAACGACACGGATGTCAGCTCTTCGTACCAGACACTTCCCTCGGGAACGTGCGCGAGGAACTCCTCACACAGCAGAATGAACCGCAGCACGTGCCTGAAGACAATGCCTTCCTGACGCACGATTCTTTTTGATGTCACCAGCTTGTTGAAATCGCCACCGAAATGCAGCAGCTCACCGACCGCCCATACCGCCGTGATACGGATGTCCGGAACGCTTGAAAACTGGGACTCGAACAGCACTTTCAGTTTTTCAGGAAACGCCAGAGGGAACGTCCAGTCTGCCGGATCGTCCGAGGGCGGGTCGCCTTTATCGACCATGTCACTCAACTCGGCGTGTGATGCCAGCCCACGTTGCAACAACTCCGGATCAAGGAACTGCGTGGTAAACAGACTTGGCGGGAGCATGTCTGAACGCGGGATTCGCAACGGTTTACACAACGAGCCGGGAAACTCCAGAATGCTTTCCAGAGCCTGCAGGCGTTCTGCGCCGCCTGCATGAGGCAACACCCTTAACAGGAACAAACCATACAGCGGGTTCACACTGCGGAATGTGAGCACATCTGCCAGCGACTCATTGGGATACGCGCGATCCGGCATGTAGACGGCGGCGGGCTCGCCATCCTGTATCAGCTTTCGCCCTCCATCAGCTGCCTCCGGCCCCGTGTTGACTCCCTGAGCTTCCAGCAGATACTTCAACGAGGACGACAATTTCGCAGTGTCGGGTTTGTCTGTTGCGGCGTCGCTGCCCGAAGCAGGCTCACTTTCACTCGTGTCTTCGACAGGCGCTCCATCGATGCCCTCGTCAGGCGGGGGCATCGCGTCACCTTCTTCCCCGTCCGAGTCCCCATCGTCCGAATCAGGAGACTCAGCACCTTGGCTCACCGCGTCAGGTGGATGTGCATCGTCGTCATCAACCCCAAGGCCGAACTCCTCCTGTTCTTCGATGGCCAGTTCGTCAACGTCGTCGTTCCGCTGTTCGACGTCAGGAATTCCATGATCGCGCCCATCCCACATGGTCTGTTCACCGAACGTATCGGCATTGGCCAGCGACTGAATGTGCTCGTACAAATCGGCGGGTGATGATGGCCGGTCGAGTGGCGTCGGAGGCGCCGGCACAAGATTGATGTATCCACCTGACTCCAGTGTGATGAGCATCTCGCTCAAACGCAGTTCTGCTGATTCGAGTTCTTTCGGTGTCATCAGACGTTTCTTGACCGCCTGTCGCAGACGGTCGACCTCTGGTGAAAAGCCCAGCAGGTAGGCGAGCAGTCGCCACGGGAATTGCCCCTGGCTGGCCAGGTTGCCCGGAGGAGCTGCGATTAACCGTTCAAACTGCGACTCGTTCCAGTACTGCACGGTCGTTCGTCGCTTCGGCAGCTTCTTCTTCATCTTCTTTCGCTTCTTCATCAGCATCGGATCCCGAGTGTCCTCAGGAATCTGCTCAAGCTTCAGTTTGGCACGGTGAATGCGCACGTCGTCTTCGTGTGACAACGCGAAGACGTATCCCTCAGTGTCGAACTGCGGTCGACCTGCCCGTCCGAACATCTGATGCGCACTGCTGGGATCAATCAGCTTCTTTCGACCCGGCGGGCCTTTCATCAGCGTGTTCACCAATATGGACCGTGCCGGCAGGTTGATGCCCGCGGCAAGAGTCTCGGTACAGATGCAGACACTTAATAACTTGCGCTGAAACAGCCCTTCGACGATCCGTTTGTACTTCGGCAACAGTCCGGCGTGATGCACGCCCACACCGCGCAGCAGAAGTGTCTTCAGCTTTGGCCCGGCTCCCTGCGACCACTCATACGTTTTGACTTCCTCATCAAGCTGCTTCTGCTGTCCATCGATCAGCAGTGACCTGCCCTTCAGTGCCTCAGCAACCCGCCAGCACTCGTCGCGGTTGAAACAGAACAGCAGCATCGGCGTTTTGCGAGTTTCATCATCGCCCGATGCCATCTGTTCGACCTGCTCGTTCAGGAGTTGATCCTCGATCCAGTGATACCGCAGTGGCACATTTCTCTCTGTCCCCTGCACCAGATCGAGTCGGCGTCCGTGTGACTTGTTCAGCCAGATCCGAAACTCGGCCGTGTTTCCCACAGTGGCAGAAAGCAACATCAGCCGTACGGATTTCGGCAGCAGCCCCAGCGAGAGCTCCCACACGATTCCGCGTTCCGGGTCGTTGAAACTGTGGAACTCGTCCATCACGACCGCTGACACATTGCTGAAGTCAAACGCATCGTGATGCAGCAGGCGATTGAGAAGTATCTCTGCAACAACGACCAGGACCGTCGCCTCCGGATTCACTTTGCGGTTGCCGGTGACCAGTCCGACGTCCTCTTCACGGAAACCCCAGCGAACGGCGGCCGCCTGCACTTCCTGGAATTTCTGTTCCGTCAATGCGATTAATGGGGTCGTGTAGTACGCCTGCTTTCCCGTGCTGAGTGCTTCGAACAACGCCGCCTCAGCAATCAGTGTTTTCCCAGTACCAGTCGGAGCACAAACGAGGATCCCCTGCTCAGTCGTGAACCAGCTCAACAGAGCCTCTTCCTGTAGCGGATACGGCTCGAACAGCAGTTGGTCCAGATATTCGGAAGCAAGGTCATCGCGACTGATGTCAGCAGGCATGATTGAGTCCGGGAAGGTCGCCGCAAAATTCACGCATGAATTGTCATTGGGATGCTGCCGATGACATGAGTCCTGGAATGACAATGAGAATTGACAAATAATTATGACAAATCGACGTTCACATGTTTCTGAGTGCGTCGGCGTTTCCGTACACGCGCCGCGAACCATCGCTGCCGGATCTCACCGCATGTTGATCGGATCGACGTCAAGCACGTACTCGACGCTTCGATCGGTGGGAAGTGTCGGACGCAGTTCACGCCACAGATCACGGACTGGCTGCAGTTCAATCGCGGACAGAAGAAAGTGAAAGCGGTAATTGCTCTGCAGTTTACCGACCGGGCAGGGAGCCGGGCCCAGCACACGGATATCCAGTTTGCGGCGGTCAACAACCTCGCGCACCACGTCGGCCATGTCGAGGGCCACTGATTGGACAGCCTCTTCAATGGGCCCACGCAGGATCACTCGGACCCAATGCCGGAATGGGGGGGAATCCATCTCAGCCCGGTTCTTGAGTTCGTGTCCTGCAAAGCCCAGGAAGTCGTGTCGAGTCGCATGCTCAATCGCGACGTCCGTTGGGGCACATGTCTGAACAAAGACACGGCCGCCACGTTCACTGCGGCCGGCTCGTCCGGCGACCTGAGAAATTAACTGAAATGTTCGCTCGGACGCTCGCAGGTCGGGCTGGTGCAGCACGGTGTCTGCATCGACGACGCCCACCAGCGTTACGTTGGGAAAATCCAGGCCTTTGGCAATCATCTGCGTGCCGACCAGAATCTCAGCCTCACCACGCCGGAAGATCTCCAGGGCTTCGTCGTGACTGCCACGTCGCTGCATCGTGTCACTGTCCATGCGAATGACTCGATGGCCGGGGAATTTAGATTTCACTTCCTGTTCAAGTCGCTGCGTGCCTGTTCCAAAGTAGCGGATGCCGGGTTTACCGCAGGCGGGACACGAATCCGGCGGTGCAGCTTCCAGTCCGCAGGTATGGCACAGAATGATGTTCCGGTCCCGGTGGAGCGTGAACGTGATGTCGCAGTTCGGGCATTTGACACCGGCGCTGCAGCTTCGGCACCAGACGGTGGGCGAATAGCCGCGCAGGTTAAGAAACAGGATCACCTGCCCGTTGTCCCGCAAAGCCGTCTGAATTGCCGTCCGCAGTGCCCGTCCAATGGCATGCCCCTTCGAACACAGTGGATCATTTCGCAAATCCACCAGTGTGACCGGCGGAAGCGGAAGTCCGGAAACACGACTGGGGAGTGAGAGAAGTGTGTCGATATTCGACTCGTGACCGACCCGCACCCAACTTTCCAAGGTGGGTGTGGCCGTCCCAAGAATCAGGGGAATGCCACACAGTTCAGCACGGTGTCTTGCGACCTCACGAGCGTGATAGCGAGGAGCCGAGTCCTGCTTGAATGAGTTCTCGTGCTCTTCGTCAATGACAATCAGACCCAGGTGTGGCGCGGGAGCAAAAACTGCGCTGCGGGCACCCACAATGACCTGCACTTCCCCACGACCGATGCGCTGCCAGTGCCAGTGACGTTCGGCAGCAGTCAGATGACTGTGCAGGACTGCCACCGAATCAAATCGGCTGCGAAAGCGGCGGATCGTTTGTGGAGTCAGACTGATTTCGGGAACCAGAACGATGGCCTGCCGACCGTACTCCGCAACTTCACGGATCGCCTGGATGTAGACCTCAGTCTTGCCGCTGCCAGTGACTCCGTGCAGGACGAATGTGCGGGCCTCGTTCAAGCGAAGCTGCAACCGGATCGATGTCAGTGCGCGGCGCTGGTCTTCGTTGAGTTCAATGTCAGCCTCACGTTCGATGTGTCCGATATTCGCTTCGAACGTGTTGGCTCTCAAACGCGTGGCCACGATCAGGCCTTTGTCCCTGAGTCCGTTGATTGGACCCGGGCCACAGCCGACGGCTTCGGTGATCTGCTGGCCGCGCAGAGGTGCATTCACCGTACGCAGGTGATCCACCACCGCCGCCTGCTTGGCGGGCAACTTAACCGCCGTGACCAGCTCGTCGATATCCGGAGCCAGTGCGAAAAATGTCATCTCACGGGTGCCGGCCTGTTTCTTGACGCCCGCCGGGACCGCTGTTTCCAGTGCCTGGCCCCAACTGCACAGGTATCGTTCGGCCATCCAGCGGGTGAGTTGCAGCAGGTGCTCGTCCACCAGTGGATGACGATCGATCAATTCAGTGATGCTCTTCAACTTGCGATGCGGTGTCGCCCTACGCGACAGACCGACACAGAAACCAGCCTCGCCACGGTTGCCAGCACCAAATGGGACTTCGACGCGCTGACCAGGTCCGATCAGATCGCGTAGCGGTTCGGGGACCAGGTAATCGAACGTCTTCTCCATAGGTCGCAGCAGCGCGATTTCGGCGACCAGTCGGTCATCCTCGGCGACCTGTTCCCATTCCGGGCGGTCGGGCTCGGGAGCAAAGAGCTGTTTCTGCTGCGGTCGGTTACGCGGCACGTTCGATCCTGCGCGGAGAGTCATTCTCTGCGACGTTCTGGTGGAAGCCGATTCCTGGTCACGCGATTGGATCGCGTTTACGTCGGACTCCGCGCTGCCAGAACAGCCGGTCGTCGGTGAGGTGAGCATATCGCATGGCACAGTTCAGACAGTACCTGACCTCACCATA
>CAYSJO010000646.1:0-6185 GCA_964431285.1 uncultured Planctomycetaceae bacterium | reverse complement strand
GCCGTCCCGTTACCACCCGTAATCGTTCCAGCGAGTACAGAATTCGTGCCCAGGCGGAACGAGGCATCGTCGTCACCACCGTCCAGATTGGCGTTAACCGTAATTCCGGCCGTCGTCAGGTCAAAGATATCTCCTTCGGTTCCACCCTCGACAGCACCCAGAACGGTTGAACCATCCACAAAGTTGAATGTGTCGATACCCGCATCGCCGCGAATTTCTCCGTCGAATACGAATCCGGAACCGATGCCGAAGACGTCAGCGCCGGTTCCACCGTCGATGTCACCCGTCAGCCCGGCATCGACATCAAACGTGTCTGCACCGTCACCACCCAGCAGGTTCTCAATGTTGCGGAAGCCGCGAGTGGCCTGTGCACCGCCGACCAGCAGTTTGCCGGTCAGATTACCGTGGTTTGTTTCCGTGACGACAAACGCGTTCGCATTACCGTCGCCGATCAATGTGTCGTTACCGCCCGAGCCATCAATCTGACCTGTGAGCAGTGTGCCACTGACACTGAAAGTGAAGGTGTCATTGCCGGCGCCGCCGGTAAGTGATTCGAAGTCTTCGAACGGGTTACTGGCCTGGCCTGGAACGCCAATCTGGCCGTCTCCCGCTCCGGAAATCAGGAACGAGTTCGTTTGACTGATCCCGTTTCCAGGATCTTCGAAGCTGTTGCCAACGAGTTCATCGTTCCCGCCACCACCTGCCAGTGTCAGTTGACGCGGCAATTGCAGGCCCGTCGTCATCGGCGTATCGAGGAAACGATCGAAGCGGAAAATGTCGTTCAGGTCGCCACCCTGCAGAGAATCCAAGTCAGAAAACGATAGCAAGGTCAGAGTCGCGGTGTCCTGGTAGGTGTGCAGTTCCGTGAACGGTGCCACCGCATCCGCGGGATCAACATCCAGTGTCCACGTCGCCGCTGCGTTGGTAGCAATTCCCAGCAGCCGATCGCTGGCTCCGGTCGCTCCCTGCAGAGAATCGACGCCGGTAAATCCACCCGTGATGGATGTCTCGGTACCGCTGAATCCAGTGATGTTCGGTGCCGTGCCCGTCACCGCTGTCAGCGTGACAGCCCGCCCGGTCTGATAGCCGGCAAAGCTCAGCGTGTCCTGCATGGTCGAGCCGACAACGGTTGCGGCTCCCAGGTCCACGCTGCCGCCGATTGTCGCCGAATCGTTCAGCGTCACAGTGTCCGCACCGTCACCGCCAGTAACGGTTTCGGTCAGCCGGGAGCCTGCATTCAACGTGACGCTGTTCGTCACGCCGTCACCCAGGTCGATATCGCCAGTGACCGTAACGCCCGCCTGCAGCGTCGCGGCGTCGTTGCCGGCTCCCGCCAGAATGTCGACCGTCAAATTCGTCTGGTAGTCGAACGTGTCGTCCTGAGCCGTGCTGTCGATGACCTCGAAGCTGTCGAAGACCAGTGTCTGCCCGGCGACCATCGTGCTGGTATCAGCTCGCAGAGTGAACGCGGCGTTGACTGTCGGCACATCAACATCCAGCGTGTCGCTGCCATCGCCACCGAAAAGTTCGTCAATCCGATCGAATGTCGTGATGACGTTTGTACTTGCGGGATCGCGCTCGGCCGTCCCCGCGAAACCGGATGGACCTGTCCCCTGATTCGTCAGTGTGACCGTCAGATCATTCGTGTAGTTCCGCAGATCGATGCGGTCCGTGCCGCCGTCGCCACCATCGATGTCGCCTGTGAAATCCAGTCCGGCCGGGAGGACAAACTGATCGCTGGCCGTCCCGCCTTCGATGTTCTCCATGCCACTGTAGGTGTAGGAATTCACCACACCACTGGTGGCGGTCAGGATATTCCATGTCAGCGGCAGCCCACCGACCGAATCCGGACCCACCAGAGTGTCTGTTCCGCCGGCATCCGTGATATCAGCCCGGGCGTTATTGTTGTTCTGCCACGCGGACAGGTCATACCGGGTCGCCCCCGCACCACCATCAATGTCCAGGGCTTCGCCCACGAATGAACTGGCGGACAGATTCACGACGCCCAGCACGCTGTCATCAACAGCCGTGCCGTAGCGCAGTTCCGTGGTTGACACCGTGATCACTTCGGGGTCCTGCGACGCAGTCAGAGCCGCGTTGTTCAACCGCAGTGTGTCGTCGCCATCGCCCACATTCAGTGTCAGTCGATGTATGGCCGGCACAGTGACGTTGGGCAGGCTCAGGTCCTGCACCCCTTCAAAGATGAACTCGTCCGAACCTGTCCCGGTCCGGATCAGCAGCGTCTGCAGTTGAATGTTGGCCTGCAGTGCACCGTCACTGAATGTCACCTGGTCGTCAGCGTTGCCCGCCACATCGTTGGATTCCAGATTGACATCGATATTCGTGACGTCGAACAGTCGCAGCTCTTCAAAACCCAGTCCGCCTGATGTCCCGGAAACGATCATCGCCGCCTGCGTGGGGGGCGCGGCGGCGACGCCAGCGTCGATCCCAATAATGTCCTCGCCATTGTTCCCGAAGGCCGAGGCCGTAAAGGTGAACGTTCCGAAACTGGAAACGTCGACTGGCTCAAGATCCGTGAACGTAATCGTTTGAGTGTCGCCGCTGTCGGTAACTGTGACGACGCCATCCCCGCCCGTCGCATTGCTGGGGGTATAAGTCCCGGTGCTGCTTGTGCCGCGGCCAATGACCTGCAGAATGTCGTTGTCACCAGTGTTGGTGTTGCCATCAAACGTAATCGACCCGACCAGAAATTCGGCGCTGTTGTCGATGATCAGCGTGTCATCATCAGGTGAACCGTTAATCGTCAGGTTGACCTCGACACCTGCCGACTGAAAGAACGAAGCCGATTGGGCGTTGACCTGCACGACAAGTGACCCGCCCGTCACGCTGATGCGGAACGTGTCCGCGTCCATATCGCTCGTCTGTCCACCTGTAATGAAGTCAGCGTCAATGGTCTGAGTGAACGTGACATTCGTGGCCGTACCATCCACTGTGGCATTCTGGCCCAGAGTGATGGTGTTGTCCCCGGCGCCGCCGTCCAGATTTCCGGACAGCGATGAGTTGTTGTCAAACACGAATGCATCGTCGCCGTCACCGCCCGTCACGTTTTCGATGCTCAGGAATCCCGGACTGGTTGAGTTGCTGGTCCGTCTGTCATCCGCGTCGGCAAACGTCGCATCCGTGTCGTAAAGATCTCCTTCGTTCGCGCCTGTGAAACGGAATATGTCTCCGTCGTTTGAACCGAACAGAATGTCGTTGTTGGCTCCACCATCGATTACACCGGTGATGAACCCGTTCTCACCGAATGTGAATGTGTCGTTGCCGCTCCCAGCGTCGATGTCGACGGGCAGACGCGTACCTGCCCCACCCAGAATGTTGAACGTGTCATTTCCGGCACCTGTGATAATGCCGTCGGACGCACCGGCGAAAATGCTCGCGCCTTCACGAAGTGTGACAGTGTCATTGTCTTCGCCGGTCAGAAGCTGACCGACAACCGTTCCAGAAATGTCGAAGACGTCATTGCCCTGCAGACTCGTGATGCCACCATCGAGTGTGACCGCGGAATTGACTGTGTACGAGTCAACTCCGATGCCGCCTTCCAGGCTTTCAATATTCAGGAAGCGGGACAGTTTGTCGCCGGCTGTCCCCTCGTTGTCTTTGACGACGACGAACGTGTTTCCATCGTCATCGGCAATCAGCAGGTCGAAACCACCCAGACCGTCCACCGTACCTGCGACATTACCGGTATTCGTGAACTCAAACGTGTCGACCAGGCTTCCGCCGGTCAGATTCTCGATGGTATTGAAACTGTTACTGCGACCGGCCAGCGTTCCGCTGCCGGCACCGGTGATCGTGAAGATATTCTGGCTGTTGAAATCGCCAATCAGCGTATCCGTCCCGTCACCACCAATCACGACGCCATCAATGGTGCCTGTACTGGCGCCCGGCGCGGCGTCATCTTCAAAGCGGATGATGTCGTTGCTGCCTCGACCGTCGATGCTGCCACCGAGATTGGCTCCCGTGCGAATCGTGATATCGTCCACGCCGTCGCCGCCGATCACGTTTTCGATGTTACGGAACTCATCGACTTTCCGATCCGTTCCGTTGCTCTCGAACAGGTCACCGCGGTCCTGTCCCAGGACATCGACGACGTTACCGTTGTCGTCTCCGACCACAAAATCGTCGGCCTGATCGCCGTCAATATCGCCGTTCAGCAGTCCGAACTCGGTAAACGTGAACGAATCGACCAGGATGCTGCCAACCAGATTCTCAATGCCGTCGAAGCGGCCGGTCAGGTTCTGGGCAAATGCGTCATTCGTCACCGTCAGCGTTGTGGAATTGAAAGTACCGTTTCTCAGCGTGCCGGTGCCCAGGTTGTCGACCACGAAGTTGTTCTGACGCTGCGGGTCACTGACGATTGAGTCCGTACCATCCCCACCACTGAGGCTGGTCAACGAATCGCTGTTCGCATTGCCGGTGTTGACGAACGCAAAATCGTCCACGAAATCACCGCCCACCAGTACTTCGAATTCATCAAACAGCAACTGACGCGTGCTGGTGTTGTCGTTGTACTGATCATTGGCAGAACCCGGGGCGGTAATGGCCGCGTCGTTGCCATCCACGATCCAGTCCACTTGAGTATCGAACCCGGTCAGCGAATCATCCGCTGTACCCGCATCTCCACCACGAATCACGTTGATGTTTCGGAAGCCATCAACAATTGAGTTTTCAGTGCCCGCGAAACCATCGATGTCGTCCGAAACGAAATTGCCCTGCTGAGACACGGTAAACGTTCCCAGCCGGTCGGCGGCGACTGTCGAGCTGATCGTAAGAGCCAGATCGGGTGTCACATTCACATCGCCCTTTGTCGTGATCGTGATCTCGCCGTTAGCAGTAATCGTGGCATTCACACCGTCGTCACCGCTGAAAATGCTCTCGATCTGAGTCAGCAGATCGCTGACTGTCTGTGTCGTAATGTCAGTCAGAGCAAATGTGCCAGACACCGATGCGCTGCTGGCATCGACGCCACTGATGTTTAGCGTTTCATCGTTGGCGAACGCGCCACCGGTGATGGGCATCAGGTTGGTAAACGCTGTGGTCAGCGTTGCGAATCCGGCCGTAATGCTGTCCATCAGCATGCTGTTGCCGGTCAATACTTCCGAGACACCCAGTGCGGGTGACGGTTCACTGGGCAGGGTGTCTGTCGAGTTATTCGGCGAGATGATGTCGCCGTTCTGGTCGGTCGAACTACTGGCCGACGTCAGCGCGACGTCGCGGGCTGTCGTGTAATTACGAAAATCAAGGACGTCCAGGCCACTCATGCCATCAATGGCACCTGTGATGTTCGCGCCGTTGTTAAACACGAACACATCGTCCTGTGAACCGCCCAGCAGACTGACGACTTGCGTTCCGGTAATCGTAAACGTGTCAATCGCCTGACCGCCGCGCAGGATTTCGAAGCCATCGAACAGGGCGCGATCCCCACCCTCTCCTGCGCCACCGTCATTCGTGAGATCGCCGTCGCCGTTGAGGTCTGAGAAATATTCATTCGTGGCGTTCGTCGGCGAGCGGTCTATGTTCCAGGTGGCGAGTTCGTTGATGCCCTGGAAAAAGTCTTCGTCGGTTGAGCCGCCGATGAAGCTTTCGATGTTGGTGAAGTTTGTCGTGATGGGCAGTCCCTGCACATTCCCTTCATAGCTCGTTCCCGTGGGGGGGGTGTCAAGCAAACGGACAGAAATGGCAGTCGTGAAGTCTGAGAAGTCGATAGCGTCCTCAGCAACTGGGAACAGGTCGCCGTCAACCTGTTCGACGGAGGCACCGTCCTTGAAGACAAACCGGTCCGTCCCAGAGTTGCCGAGCAGTGTTTCGATGTTATTGAAGTCGAACTCACCCACATCGCCCATATTGTTGGACGTGATATTCCATGTGTTGATGTCGTTATTGTTGTCCGGCTCCTTGCCGATCAGGGAATCATTGCCACCCTGCCCATCGATCTCGGCCTGAGCACCCGAGGCCACCCAGCCATCCAGATCGAAGATCGTGCCCACGGCCGACGTACCCGTGACCAGGAAGTTGTCGACAGCGAAGTCTTCATCGACATCGTCAATTGTGACTCGCACTCTGATATCCAGAGTCGTGCTGACTCCGACGACGTTTGGAATGTTCGCAGTAAACGTCGTCGCAGCGTCACCAAGAGTTGCTCCAAGAACCAAGCCATCGAAGTT
>CAYSJO010000645.1:0-2362 GCA_964431285.1 uncultured Planctomycetaceae bacterium | reverse complement strand
CCCTTCTCCATTTCCTGCCCCCTCTTTTTTATCTGGTCGGGCTCAACGTGTGATCAACACAGGCAGGTGGGAACAGTTGACGTCGTATCCGAATCACGTTTCTGACGCAGCCGGATGTCTACGAGTCGCCGACAAAAGTTACTGCGAATGCTGCTCTAATCGCAAAGGGTCGGCTGCGGTCGTCGACCGGCTACGATATCGGCGACGGTCGCGAACTCCCGGTCGAGCACTTCACGATAGTATGCCAGACGTCGTTCGGAATCGTCGAGCGAGCCACCGAACGAACGTTCCTCATCCAGGTAAACGAGAGGAACCGGAAACTCGACGACGCGGAATCCCAGCTGCACGATCTGCACCCACAACTGCAGTGGCATTGCGTATCCAAGTTCTGTGATGTTGAGCTTCTCTAAGGGCAGCGTCCGATAGGCTTTGAATCCACAGAATGAGTCCGTCAGGTTCAGCCCCAGCTCGCGGTTCAGGAGTTTCGTGATCTCAACGTTCACTCGACGACGGTCCTGAGGGGGAACACTATCTCCCGCGAATGTTTTCAGGTAGCGGCTACCCGACACGATGTCGACTGGCTCGCCATCGTCGGGAAACACTGCGGCTGCAATTTCCGGAATCAGCCGTGGTTCGTGCTGTCCGTCGCAGTCGATTGTGACAACCACATCGTAGTCGTGACGGATCGCATGGCAGAAGGCCGTGCGGAGCGCGGCTCCGTAACCCATGTTCTGCTCGTGTGTCACCACCTGAATGTCGGGAATCTCCGCCAGCACCGCTGCCGTGTCGTCACTCGACCCATCGTTCACGGCCAGAATGTCGTCAGCAAACCGGCCAACTTCGCCCAGAACTTCGGCGACGTGAGATGCTTCGTTGTAGACGGGCAGAGCTGTCAGGACTCGAGGTTTCATTGACCGGGCCTTATGTCATTCGTTTTCGGGCTGTCGCAACTGGAGCGGTGTCTCATCAGTAAGACCCTGCGTCGCGCGACCAGCCATGATGAGGCGGCAACGGCCAGGCCGCAACGCACTGTCGGCGGACTTGACTCAAAACGGGGCCGTGCCGATCGAAATTGGCGAATGAATTCCGATTGGGATGTGCGGGAAAAGCTTGCGTACCTCAAGCAACATCGCCGGTGTTTTCTCGACAACAGCGTCCGAATCGGACCTTACGGAACCTGGCTGTGATTGTACGCGAAGTTACAGAGTCCCCCCCCAGTCGTGCCGATAAACCTGATCACGCGGGCGGAATCTGTCTCATGGAGGTGGGCTGATGTGTGCTCAAACGAATCTGCTGGTGCTGGCTTTGACTGGAAGTTTTCTGCTATCGACTGCCGATGCGGCCGGACCGGCCACACAGCCGGCATCGGGAGCCAGGCCCGGACCGAACAGTATCAAGTGGGGCAACGATCTGCAGAAGGCCGCCCAACTGTCTCGGAAGAGTGGAAAGCCGATTCTGGTGCAGTTCACCGCCGACTGGTGCACGTTCTGCCACAAGATGCTGGACGAAACGCTGTCGAACGAGAAGATCGCCCAGCAGGTGAATGAGTACTTCATCCCGCTTGTTCTCGACGCCGACGAACACGGAAAGGTCGTCAAGGCACTCGGTGTGAAGGCCTTTCCGACGACCGTTGTGATCTCCGCCGACCTGAAGTCCGCAAATCGAATCGTGGGCTTCTTCAAACCGACGGCATTCGAAACCCAGCTCGATCCGTACTGCCGCAACACGCGTATTCGTCTGGCCGAACTGGCAAAGCAGTCGAAGCCGGAACCACCAAAGGCCAAACCGCTTGGATTCGACGGACTGTGTCTGGTCTCGCTACTTGACGATCGAAAACTGGAAAAGGGTGACGAGCGCGTGACGGCGGTCTTTAACGGAATGCAACTGCGATTCATTTCCGAACGACATCGTCGAGCGTTTCTCACGGAGCCGGAGAAGTACTGGCCGATGATGGACGGTCAGTGTCCGGTCGCGTCTTTAAGAGAAGAAAAGGCGCGGACAGGCGACCCGGCAACAGTGGCCGTTTATCGCAGTCGACTCATTCTGTTTCACAGCATGGAACACCGGAAAGACTTCGCAGCCGATCCTTCCAGTTTCATGCCGCAGGTCGCCGCGGGCGAGCAGCCGCGCCGATTCTAAGCTGATCTCCGAGGAAGGACTGCGCGCGTTCGCCTCAAGGAAGGGTCGTGACGCGTCCCCGAAAAAAGCCTCCTCACCAGAATGTGGGTGGAGTTCGGCTCGGGGAGTTTTGCAAGGTTGTGGTATAAAGCGAGTTCCAGCGTTTCTGGTGTGCGGAATCCGTAGGATTTTCTCATGGTCACTTTCGCCTTGTTGTTCAGACGCTCAACCACACCGGCGCTGA
>CAYSJO010000644.1:0-13128 GCA_964431285.1 uncultured Planctomycetaceae bacterium | reverse complement strand
AACCAGCGTCCGGATTCGGTTTCAGCGTCGCGACTGAGGATGCTCAGCTTGTAGTCATGTGGACCTCAGGGCAGACGGAGAAATTCTCCGTGGACACCTGCGGTGGTGTCTTAACAATCAAAGAAGGGACGGGATACACCTTCGACAAAAAAACCACAGACGAGTGATAGACGACCTGCAAAAAAGCCGATAGCCTGCGCTTTCCCCGTCAAGTGCGTCCTTCTCGACGCCGCTGCTGCCTGATCCCCTTGTCCCCCATTCCTTCAATTCATTTCCCCAAGGTGCGTCTCCCTGATGTCGACCACTCCGCAGTCCGTGTTAACACGACCCTCCGTCCGCTTCCTGTTCGGCCTCCTCTTTTGTGTGTGTCTGATTGGTTGCGGCGGGCCAGACGGTCCACCGTTCGGACTGGTCAGCGGCAAGGTGATGATTGGCGACGCGCCCGTCGTCGGTGCCAGCGTGACACTGATTCCGGATAGTTCTGCGGGAACAACTGGCCCACAATCGTCCGGTGTGACGAACGAACAGGGTGAGTTCACAGTTTTTGGGCCATCCGCTCGTGAAGGGGCAGTTGTCGGCAAGCATAAAGTCACGATCAACTGTCCATTCGACATCACTGGCGGTTCATCCGGTGGGGGCGACCCAACCATGGATACCTCAGGTAATGACGGCTGCAAGGTCGCATCGAAATATTTCGATCAGGAAACAAGCGGGCTGACACTCACTGTTTCGGCGGAAGGCAGCGAAGACGTTGTCTTCAACCTGGACGCCGAGTGACAGAGCCATGGCACTCGGTCCGACTGGACTGACGTTCGAATGCTTCTTCATTTTCTTTCGTTGTGTTCTTTTTTTTGTTCCCGGAGGTCCTCATGTTGAAGACTCGGTTGCTTCGAAGGATGCGTGACGGGTTCACGCTCATCGAGCTGCTGGTGGTGATTGCTATCATCGCCATTCTGATCGCCCTGCTGTTACCCGCCGTTCAACAGGCGAGAGAAGCAGCCCGCCGTACTCAGTGCCGCAACAATCTCAAGCAGATTGGACTGGCGCTCCACAACTACCACGACGTGCACAATGTGTTTCCGCCTTCGGAGATCCACACGTTCGCTTTCCTCAACAGAAACAACAACGACTGGGGAAATTCGACCGGAACGTGGCCCATTTTCCTGTTCCCGTTTACGGATCAGGCACCGGTCTATTCGACGTTGAATCTGGAAGCCAGATACGACTCTGGTCGCAATCTGACTGCGATTCAGAAGAAGTATCCGTTCCTGATCTGTCCCAGCAATCCCGTCGGAGACAAGAAAACCGGTGGTAATTTCAATTCACACATCATTCATTACTTCGCCGTCTGGGGGGCTGGTGATTCAGGCGGTGGCCGGGCAAGGCAGAACTGGGCGATCGGCGACACGCGGAATCTCGATCTGCGCGGGATCATGTATTACAACGGGAATTCGAGTACTGCCAACGTGACCGACGGCACGTCGAACACGTTGATCCACATGGAAGTTCGGGGCTATCGCCCGCAGGCAGTTAATCTGCCAGGAAATCCCAGCAGCAGCGATGCCGGTCGCGGAATGCGGTGGGAAGTCAGTACGGGAACTAATCTGCAACCAATCAACGGCGTGGATGGCAGCAGTAGCTCGAACTGTCCCGGTTGCCGCTGGGAGAATGCTTCAAGTTTTCATACGGGGGGAGCATTCGGATTGCTCTCTGATGGAGCCGTCAAGTTCGTCAGTGAGAACATCGACAGCAACACGTATCGTTTACTCGGTGCGATGACTGACGGGAATCCCGTGTCTCTGGACTGACTGTCTCATCGAAAAGACGCGCCCCGGTCGCTGCTCAGTGGCCGGGGCTTTTTCACGCGCGTTACGGTTGATTGTCGTCGGGCAGTTCACTGGCGAGTTTCTGTAGGTCTTGTGAGTCTGGTGCCAGTTGTTGCAGAGCGGCGAATGCCTGGCGCCACTCATTGACGCGATCCAGTGCGATCAGCGTCCGGACACGCTCAACACGTGCCGCGACATTGTCTGGTGCCAGGACCAGTGCCTGATCAACCAGGTCCAAGGCTTGTTCGTACCGCTCGCGCTGACGCAGTACGAATGCCAGGTCGATCAACATGCCCACGCTGTCGGGTTTATGCCGGAGCAGATCACGATAGATCGTTTCTGCCGCATCCCACTCGCTGGACAACAGATGGATGACAGCGCGTAGCGACTGATATTCGAACCCGTCCTCGTGAGATTGCGGAGACTTCGACAGGATGCTCCGCGCCTCGTCGATCTGCCCCGCTGACAGAAACGCCCTGATGAGTTGCGTGCGGAGAACATCGGCCTCCGGATGCCGGTCTACCAGTTGCTGAAGCAGGCCTAATCCAGTCAACGCGTCACCCTGATTGATGAGTTGCTGCGCCCGCAAAGCTCGCCAATAGGGGTCGAGCCGAAAATGCTGCTTCTGTGAAACCAGCGCGTCCGGCCAATTCGCCTCGCGAGTCGTCAGACGTTTCAGTCGGGTCAGAGTGCGTTCGGCGTCTGCCTGCTGACCTGATTCCAGCAGCAGTCGACCCACCAACATCAGCACACCGGGGTGGTCGGGTGCCTGCCGTTGTGCCTGGCGGGCGTGTCGCAACGCGGATTCCTGATCGTTCAGATGATTCAGGCACTGGGCCAGCCGAAGGTGGACTCGTGGATGTTCCGGACTGATCTGCAACGCTGTCTGCAGTTGCTCTTGCGCCGCAGCTGCATCACCTGTGTCGAGCAGTGATTCCGCCAGTCGGACGCGGGGCAATAGCTGTGCTGGGGCCCGATGTACGGCTTCTTCCAGGGCAACCCTCGCCGCCTTCCGATCGGTCGTGTACAGCAAATGACCCAGGAAATAGGGCCAGCGGAATTCCTGCACGTCCAGCCGGGTCGCTTCGCGAAAGCACGTTCGCGCTTCCGGGTGGTACTCGTGAGCCCAAAGCGTGAGCCCCAGGTTCCCCCACATCTCGCCCGAGTCGGGATCGTCCCGCACCAGACTTCGAGCCGACTCAATCCCGGACGCGACTTCCGGATGGACACCGTCCGGATCAATATTCGGAATGGCAATCGCGCGCGAGAAGTTGTCATTCAGCCAGACGAATCCAACCCCGATCACGACGGCGCCCAGACACACGACCGCCCTGCACACTCGAGTCCGACGATGATCAGTCTGTGGATCTGCTGCGGCCATGCTCAAGTCTCTGAATCTGGTCGACGTCCGAAACGGGAAACTGCTCATTCGATCCGTCGGGCCATTGGACGAGCAGTTCACGCGGCAGATCGTCACTTCGAAAGCCGAATCGGACGACGGCTTCACTTGCACACAGATAGCTGCCGGCGGTCTGCACAAGTCGAACTGCACGACGTGAATCCGTCACCAGAGTCACGACCGCTCCCAGAGCATCGCGGTCCCCCAGCGCTGGCTCAATGGTTCGGACGACCAGCAGGCCACTGTCTACCGACCTGTTACCAGTGTTCTCAAAGATTCGAGGCTGATCAGCCAGACACGTGATCACGGCATCCTGATCACCGTCGCCGTCCAGGTCACCGATGGCAAGCCCGCGAGAAACGGTCGATGCCGATCCTGGCAGCGACCAGACGGCCTGTTCCTGGATCCTGCTACCAGCCACTTGATGGTCCGAAATCCGATACAGACAGTCCGGCTGTCCGTACGGTGCCCAGATGTCGTCCACATCGGAAGTCGCGCCATCAGGGCGACGAACGCGACCGTTGGCCACGATCACGTCCACGGCTCCGTTTGCCGCGGTGGCGGGTTCAACGCAGGCGACACCGAAGCCAGTCAGGGGCAACGAATGCTGTGACGGTCCCCATGTCGAGCTGCTGTCGCGGAACCCTCCAGCAGGTGTATTCAGGTAGAGCGTGTTGCGCTCGCCATCCAGATGCGTGAGCAGAATGTCGAACCGCTCATCTCCATCGAAGTCGTGGACAGCGATGCCCATGCTGGCCTGCGAATTACCCAGTGCATCACAGGCGCAGCCCAGCAGCAGCGCCTGCTCCTGAAAACTTCCGTCCTGCTGATTCACCCACAGAAAGTTCGGCTGCTGATCGTTCGCAACATACAGATCCGGCCAGCCATCCCGAGTGAAGTCAGCGGCGGCGACTCCCAGACCGGCTCCCTCGGATGCTGAGATTCCGGCTTCGATACTGGCATCCTGAAACACGACAGTCGAAACGACAGGGTCGTCTTGCACAGGCTGCTCTCCCGTGATGTTTCGGAAGAGCCGATCCGACGTGGAGCCGAACCGGTGCGGGCCACAGAAGTCGCGATTCACTCCCGAGACCTGCAGGCACTCCTGCGGGACGTAGTCGACATAGTTCGTAACAAACAGGTCGAGCCAGCCATCCCGATCGTAGTCGACACAACAGACGGACGTTCCCCACCTCAGATTGCTGAGTCCGGCTGACGACGTCACATCCCGGAACGTTCGCGCGCGACCATCGCCGGCTGGGACGTTGAGGAGCAATCGATCCTCTCCGTAACAGGACACATACAGATCGAGCCAGCCATCATTGTTGAGGTCGCCCGCCGAGACGCCCATTCCAACTCCGGTGGCCAATTCATCTTTCACGAGGGGAGTGTTTTCGAACCTGCCGGATTCGACCTGTCGCCACAGCAAGTCAGTCGGAACAGCATGCGTCTCATCGGTCACAGAGACAAAGAACAGGTCAAGCAGTCCGTCCCGATCGAAGTCGAGCAGAGCACAGCCAGCCCCCATGATATCCGGCAATTCGTAGCGTTCCGGATGAGGCACGACATGACGCGCAGTGAACTGAACGCGTTCGGTGATGTCGATGAAAGTCGTTGCCGTCGGACTCACGTCCAGAGTCGTGCTCTGGTCGAGTGAGTTAACACTGTCGCTGCCCCCGCCCCAACCGCAACCGCAGCACACAGGCAGCAACACAGCGATGAAAATCGGTAGAACACAGTTCATCGGAGCACGATAACTTCTTGTCGGAGCCGATACACGACAACCAGAGAGCGGGCCAGGTCGTTTGTTGGCGACATCAGCAGCGGGCATACTCAGGCTGTTCGGTGCACGACGGAAATGGTCGGAGCATTCAGACTTTCAATCGTTCAGGCTTCCCCGAGGATCGTCATGCAAGGTGTCAAGCTGACCAGTGCCGGGCTGTTGATGTTGTTGAGCGGCTGTTCGGCTGACCCGGCCCCGAAACCGGCCGCGGGGAAATCTGCTCCGGCTATGGCGGCAAAATCAACAGCGATTCCCGGCGCGGTCCAATTCGGCACATCCAAGGCGAAGCTGGTCGATACGCGGGTCGCGTTGGGGAAACCCAAAGTGATCAAAGTCGCTGGTGGTCTGAATCCGGATGGTGCCGGGACTCCAAAGAAACTATTCGACATGGGCTCCGACGTCATGATCACGGTGTTGCAGAGTCAGATCCGTTTGCAGCGGGAACTCAATGGCGGTCGTAATCCGACCTTTGCCGAGTTTTCGCAGACCGTCCGGCAGGCGAATGTCACGTTCGCCCCGCTGCCCGCATGGCAGATGATTGGCTACGATGAATCCACCGGCGAACTGTCGTTGCTGGAAGACAAGGGCGCAAAAATTCGGCGCTACAAGGCAAAGGGCATCCCGCTGGACGAAGACGACAAGCCGTACGACACCCCGGAGACAGGCAACTGATGCAACTGGACGTGAGACTGTTCGCTCGAGCCCGTGACCTTGCCGGCGCGGAGACGGTAGCTGTGGAACTGGCGGACGGAGCCACCGTCGGCGATTTGAAGACGGCACTGGCCAGCCAGTACCCCGTCCTCGACCCGATCGTCGCCCATCTGCATGTCGCGATCGGAACCGACTACGCCGCCGACGCGACCGTGCTTGACGCGTCGAATCAGGTCACCTGCTTCCCACCCGTCAGTGGCGGATGATTGACCGCAATTCATGGGAAGGTGCTACGCCGGCTTCCTCAGGAACCGCTTCTCGATCTTCGTGCCGACCGTTCCGATGCCGTAGTAGCCGACTGAAATTCGCCCGACGTGTGTGAGGATGTCGTAGGCTTTCCAGCGGTCCCAGCCGTAATCCTGTTCCATCCACAGGATCAGTTGTGCGTAGGCTTCGGCGATCGACCGCTCCATGGGAGAGCCTGTTGCCACCGTGACGATTTCTGTCGGCGATTCGATGCGGGGCCCGGCGAGTGACGTGCCTTTGACCAGATCAACAGTGACGGTTGAGACCGAAGCCATTTCGAGTCCCGTCGCCGACAATTCACCGTGGCCCATCGCTGCGTGCGCGTCGCCCAGATAGAGAAATCCACCGGGGACGTACACGGGCAGAAAGACTGTGTTACCGGCGCAGACCTCCACCAGGTCCATATTCCCGCCGTGCGGTCCGGCTGGCGCCGTAGTTGGCACTCCCCATTCTGGAGCCGTACCGATGCAGCCCAGCATCGGTGCGCAGGGAATGGTGATCTCATCACTCCAGTAGATCAGCCCGTCCTTGATCGGGCATACGTGGGCGCCAGGCGGAACGTCAGTGCCCAGCCATTCGCAGAGTTGTTTAGGGGCACCGGTATAGGTCGCAGCCTGGCCATCGCGGGGTTCGATGCTGTCGATGCGGACGGCCAGTGAATCACCGGGTTCAGCACCAGCGACGTGGATCGGACCGGTCACCGGGTTGCTGTACGGCATCGTCGACTTGTCACGGCAATCATTGTTCGAGCGTATCTGGCCGGACAGTGCGTCTTCGGCTTCGATGACAATGTTCTCGCCGGGCTGTATGTGAGCGCGCGGCTCGTTGTGACGGCTGAATTCGTAGTTCAATGGCTCGGCAGGGACGCGCTGCATTTGGTAGCTCACGGTGTGCGGGACGGTCAGTCTGATCCGGTCAACTCGGTCAGCAATCGGTTGTCGTGCGGGTAAGGGTGGCCCTTGTGCTGACGAAACGCCTCTCCGTAGTCGGCTCCGATTTCCGAACCTCGTCGTCGACTCCAGCGTTCGTTGCTGT
The DNA here is from genome assembly GCA_964431285.1 of uncultured Planctomycetaceae bacterium. GTDB lineage: Bacteria > Planctomycetota > Planctomycetia > Planctomycetales > Planctomycetaceae > CAUZFZ01. The sequence goes on along the minus strand of CAYSJO010000644.1, from coordinate 6,128 downwards.
TGAGGTATTCGTCGATCCCGTGCTGTCGAAGCAGCCAGTCCCGCTGACTGGCGTGGCAGGCCAGCATCTTCTGCTTCAGAGCGAACGTGGTGCTGATGTCGATGATGAACTCTGGTTTGACTGGGTTGCCGAACCAGTCGGATCCTTCGACCGGATCGACGTAGTACAGATGCGGGATGTGTTCGAGTGCCGGAGCCGCGTTGAGTGATCGCGTGTCGTAGTTTGGAATCGAGGCATTGAAGCACGCATCGCGGACCAGTCGGCTGGTGATCTCGTGATCGGCCATGTAGTCGACAGGCGGAGCAGTCAGCACGATGTCAGGCCGGATGCGACGCAACGCTTCACACACACGCCGGCGAGACGGGTTGTCGAAGCAGATACTTAAATCGCCGAATTCCAGACACTCGCAATCCGCGCCCAGTAATTCGGTCGCGTTGCGGGCTTCGTCGCGACGAGTCGCAGAGATCTCCGCCGAGCCGACCTGGGCACTGCCACAATCACCGGGTGTCATTGTCACAACAGTGATGTGGCATCCTTTTTGTTTGAGTAATGCCAGCGTGCCTGCGCACTGAAATTCAATATCGTCCGGATGCGAATGGATCGCGAGAACGCGGGGGGATGCCTCGGTCATAAGAATCTCGGGCGTGATGTGGAATCGCAGACGGGTTCGAAACGTTATCCTGCGAAGTTCAAGTCCCGGGTTCAACTGTGGCTGTGACTGACTTTGCCTATGTCGTTCGACTTCATCAATCCCTGGATGCTGGCCGGTCTGGCTGGAGTGTCGCTGCCGTTCATCGCGCATCTGCTGAGCCGGAAGAAGTACGACGTCGTCCAATGGGGCGCGATGCAGTTCCTTGAGCTGGGTCGCAATGCCCGGCGACGTGTGCGTTTGGAAGAACTGCTGCTGATGCTGTTGCGTATGGGCATGATCGCGTTGATCGCGATTGCGCTTTCGCGACCGTGGATGTCGGGCCCGGTGGCCAGTGGATTTACTCAGAAGCCGGCCTGCGATGTGGCGCTGATCATCGACAGCTCATACAGCGCTGACTGGCGAGGCAAAGCCAAGACGCCCCGTCAGGCTGAAGTTGCCTGGGCAAAGGACCTGATCACCGATCTGACAGCGGGAGATACGATCGGCCTGCTGGACGCACGTGGTCAGGTGACGAGTCCCGTTCGCGGTCTGACGCGTGATCGGAACCTGATCCGCGACGCGCTGGACGAACTGCCGCCGCCGTCCGGAACGTCTCGCCTGAACGAGGCCATTATTCGCGGACTGCAGCTGGTCAACACCGGCAGCAATGTGTCCCGGCATGTTGTGGTTGTGACCGATGCGCAAGCTCACCCGTGGCTTGACGCGGACGAGCATTTTCAACTGCAGCTCAAGGAGCTGCGTGAGCAGTCAACTGTTCCCGCCGATGTGTGGATCATCAGCGCGCAGAAACAACAGGCGAAACCGGCGAACGACTCGATTGATCGGCTGCAGCTTTCTCGCGAATTGACAGTTGTGGATTTCCCGATTCGCATTCGGACCCGCGTCCAGAACACAGGGGGCCGAGCGACTGCCAACCGAAAGGTCTACCTGGACATCGACGGCCAGCGACTCGCGGATAAGACCCTGTCAGTTCGGGTCGAACCAGATGGCCAGGCAACCGTTGAGTTCGAGCACCGCTTTCGCACGCCCGGGTCTCACCTCATCAGCGTCTACATTGATTCCGACAGTCTGCCAGGTGATGACCGTGCGGAGGCGGCACTTGCCATTACGGACGCGTTACCAGTGCTCCTGGTCGATGGCAAACCGCACGCGGACGTGACTCGTGCCGAGACATTTTTTGCTGTATCCGCGCTGACGGCTCCTGGAAATTCGACTCCCTGGATCGCAGCTCGCACAGTCCCATGGACCGGGCTGACACGGGAAAGCATTGGCGATGCCCAGGTCATCGTGCTGGCCAACGTGGCTCAATTGACCGACGGCCAGGTCGACGCGCTGGCCGAATTCGTCGACAGTGGTGGCGGGCTGGCAGTGACCGTCGGTGACCAGACTAACGTGCAATTCTACAACGACCGATTGTTTGATCGCAGACGCGGTCTGTTGCCGGCGTGGCTCGATTCACTGGAAACGGCTCCGGACGACGAGGACGCGCCGCCCGTACTGATTCAGAGTGAAAGCCTGCAGATTCCCTGGATCAGCCGTTTTCAAACGGGCAGCGACGACGGGCTTCTGGATGCCCGGTTCTCCAACTGGTATCGCGTCGAACTGGATCCCGAACTACCGCCCGAGCCGGACGCAGGTCCGGATGCAGCCACAAACGATGATGCAGAACCCATCCGCGAACGAGCACCGGCAACTGCGGCGGCGCGGTTCACGAATGGCGACGCCTGCATCGTTACACGCCGGTTCGGACGCGGTCAGGTCGCGTTGATGACATCGACGCTGGACGCCGATTGGACAACGCTGCCGGCCAAGCCGGACTACGTCGCCTTCCTACACGAATTAATTTTTCAGTTGGCGTCGGGACGCATCGTACGCAATGTCGAAGTCGGCACACCTCTGCTGTTTCCCGTGTCTCAGGTTGACGATGTCGCTCAGTGGGTTTGTGTCAATCCAGACGATGTAGAAGTACCGGTGGAGCAGGCTGGAGACGAATTGCGTCCCATGTTGCGGGTCGACGACACGTGGCTGCCAGGCGTCTACCGTCTGCAGCGCGAAGAGGAACGTCCGGAGTTCTTCGTCGTCGACTTCGACCGAAGCGAATCCGATCTGACTCCGCTGTCCGACGAACGCTGGGCGGCGCTGACAGAAGAGGATCGATTGCGTCGAATCGAGACACCGGCGGAATTGTTCGAGGCACTCAAGAGCGACACCGCCCGTGTCGAGCTATGGCACCTGTTGCTTTTGGTGTTTCTGGCGATCCTGGTGGGCGAGGTGTTTCTGACACGCCGGCTGGTACAGGGTGGGCAGCACTTCGTCGATGACGCAGAGGCGACGTAACATTCGCCGGCGCAGAGTCAGTCGCTCTCTTCTTTGGCTTCTTTCCCGGCGCGGAGTTTTTCGATGGCGGCGCGGATGCCGGCTTCCCAGGGGAACGGTTCGTCCCTGGCCGGGTCGTAGGGCGGCAGGTTGGAGATGAGGACGTTCATCTGCTGGAGCAGTTCGGTGGTCCTGGTGAGTTCGTAACGGTTCACATGCGGCTCGCCGTCGCAACTCGGCGTCGCCAGGGCGATACGAACGACGAGGCCATTCGCGCCTCATTGGGTTGAGAATCTGCCGTGTTCTGATCGCTCGTCGTGTGCCTGGGCGGAACATGAACCGGTGGGCAACAGGAAACCGCATCATTGGCGACAGATTCCCAAACTGGGCCGAAACTTGAACATCTGCACGTGCGGAAGGTACCGAATTCGTCAGACTGGACAGTAGAGTGGCGCGACGATTCTCTTTGGCCGAGCAGATAGTGAGGTTTCCTCTGACCACAAATGTCCCCGAGCACTGGAACCGGGCGACCGGTCCATCGAACTGGTTCGAGCTTTCGCATCCACCCGGATGGGAAGGTGAGATCGACGGGACGATTCTGCATCTCACATCGTCCGACGGGGTCAACACGCTGACACTTCACTGCATCTGGTTCGAGGATGGCCCGACACAACTCGACGCGGACACACTCTCGCTCAAGGAGATTTTTCCAGTTCGCCGCAACGTCATGCAGGTCGAACCGCTCGACATCGCGTACGAGAACATCGGATTGCATGGCGAGGCAGTGCTGGGGCCGGAAACGCCGTGGTGGAAGCGGGCGGTGACTCGCAGTGAATGGCGACACTGGCGCGTCCGCGCGATTCGCAACCACTCGCTGTGTGTCTTGGCGATTTCGCTTCAGGCTCCTGATTTTGATGCGGAAGCCGATACGCTCATTCGCATCATGCTGGAATCGCTGCTGTTTGCAGTACCCCTCGCCGATCCGCCGTCTCTGTTCGCGAATCATGTGCTGGCTGTCGCGCAGGCTCGTTTTCCCGAGCACGATGTGCAACTCGATGAACGCCTGCAACTGCGGCTGGGAGAGTCGATCATCAACCTGCTGAATCTGTACCGGAGCTACGTGACCGCGCCGCACCAGTTTGACGAGATTGTCGAGTCGGCTTTGAACACACTCCTGGAAGTGCAGAACTGGAGCCCGTCGCGGCTTAGCCCGCAATTGCACGAGATCCATGGTCGGATCATGCCAATGTTGTACCCGGAATCAGTCTGGCACGATCACTTCGCCGACTTCGCAGCTCAGCCCTGGGTGGCAGGGCTGGTCATCATGTACGTTGTCGATGAGAGCGAGTCGTACTGGTATATCCGCAGCGACCTGTTGGAGCAGTGGTCCATCTCGATTGAAGAACTCCACGAACTGTCGCTGCAGAACCTCGACGGGTACTTCGAACAGAATTCCATGGAGTTCATGCTGACCGGAGATCCAGAGGGCCCGCGCCTGCTGCTGCCTCATCGAGCCGACACGTACAATACGGCGCGTCTGCTTAGCGGGGCATTTCACTCGTCGGTGCAGGACATCCTGGGACGCGAGTTCGTGGTGGGCGTTCCAAACCGCGACTTCTTTGTTGCCGTGAGTATGCACTCAGACGACATGATCGATGAAATTCGCCTGAAGGTCGCCGCCGACTTTGACCGGATGGACCATCCGCTATGCAATCGGCTGTTGCTGGTCAGTTCGGACGGCGTCAGCGAGTACACGTCAGAAGTGCTGTAATCTCATGCCGGCCAGGCCTCACTTGCGAGCCGCCCGCTGTGAGTTGTACTGCCACCAGGCGTTGACTACGCTCGCTGAGCCACTCCGTTCCCCTACTCGGCACTGATTTTCCCGCCTTGGTTCCATTGAACCGCCCTCCTCTCGTCCATTCTGCGGAGATGCTGTATGGCCGCTGCGACGCCCGCCGTTAATGTCGATCGTGAACGCCAGATGCTTGTGGAAGCCGACACGCAAGGCGGCGGTGCAAAGCTGATGGCGTGGGTCAAACTGTCCGGCCCGGGATGGTTGCAATCGGCCATCACACTCGGTGGTGGCTCGCTGGCCGGCAGCCTGTTTCTGGGCATGATCGGCGGATACAGCCTGTTATGGCTACAGCTTATGGCAATGGCATTCGGCGTCGTCATGCTGGGAGCGATTGGCTACGTCACACTGTCCACTGGCGAGCGGCCTTTCGGGCTGATCAATAAACACATCAATCCGGTGCTTGGCTGGGGATGGGCACTCGCAACACTGGCCGCGAACATCGTGTGGTGTCTGCCGCAATTCAGCCTGGCCAATGCGGCTGTGACACAGAACCTTGCCCCCGGACTGGCCGATTCAACGGGGATCGTCTGCTTCGTCATTCTGGCCATCGCCGTGTTGATCACGATGGTTTACGACAGTGGCGGCAAGGGCCTGAAGATCTATGAAAATACTTTGCGAATTGTCGTCGCGTTGATTGTGCTCAGTTTTTTCGGCGTCGTGATCAAGTTGTTCGCCAGCGGCAACGTTTCGATCGGCCGGATCGCCGGTGGATTCATTCCCGACCTGAGTATGCTCAGTCAACCGGCCACAACATTCGACTCGACTCTGGCAGCTACGGGAGCGTTTCGTGATTACTGGACGAACTACATTGTCGGTATGCAACGGGATGTGATGATCACTGCCGCGGCAACGGCTGTCGGCATCAACATGACATTCCTGTTCCCGTACTCGCTACTGAAGAAGGGCTGGGATCGGTCCTTCCGTGGGTTGTCGATCTTCGATCTGTCCACGGGTATGGCGATTCCCTTTGTTCTGGCCACAGGCTGCGTTGTGATCGCATCGGCAGATCGGTTTCACGCCACACCGGCACCAAGCCTGCTGGGTGAACGGGACGCGAATGGGGCCATCGTCCAACCGGATCCGACTTTGAAGAGTCGCTACATCGACCTCCTTGCAGCGAGAATTTCGGCGGAAACGCCTGGTGCACTGGATGGTCTCGTTGATGAAGCTCGGACTGCAAAGGTCGAAGAAATCGCCGCAGGACTGCCCGAAGGCAACCGGCAGATTGCAGCGATGCTCGTCAAGCGTGATGCAAAGCACCTGTCGGCTTCACTCGCAACTCTGATTGGCGATGACTTTGCGAAC
>CAYSJO010000643.1:0-15335 GCA_964431285.1 uncultured Planctomycetaceae bacterium | reverse complement strand
TCCCGCTGACCGATGTAGAAGTGAATAATTCCCGCCGCCCCTTCTGGACCTGTCACTGTCCCACGTGGTGAGAACATCACGTCCATCCGACTGGCACACGGATTCACATGCGTCGCCGTCGCGTCGGCAGGACGCCATGCTCCGGGTATTGCTGATGCATCCAGGTCGATCACCACATTGGCCGGCAGCAGGACTGGCTCGACATCGGGTAGAATCCGAGGCGGCAGTTCCAGGATATAGGTACTGGGGCCAGTGCCTTCGAAGGCGACAACCTGATCAGATGGGGTTGTACCGGGATCGCGGTATGGACTGACCAGTCGCAGTACGTTCGGCCGTGCGGCGTCCCGTCCCAGCCAATACGTGATCACTGTATACCAGGTCCCGTTGTTATCACCGGGAATCTTGATTCGCGGTGCATCCAAGTCCAGCAATCCGTTTCCATTCTCATCTTCGCCCGCATCCAACGTGTTGTTGAAATTGCGATCCTCGTACAAACCGAGATAACCACGATCCTTGAGCTTCGACCACAATGTTTCCAGCGAACCTTCGATCATGTAGATCTCAGTCTCTGGATTGCCGTCGCCGTCCAGATCGTCGACCGTTCCGTCGTTATTGAAGTCCGGACGTTTGAGTGTAATGTAACCCTCACGCCATGGATCCGATGCACCGACATAAATCATGGACGACACCATGCGTCCGTTTTCCGGGTCCTGGTCGACGAGAAAGCGGACACCTCGAGCCTGACGGGCAAAAATCGCGCGATCGCGGGCTCCCACGAGCAACGACTGCACCTGTCTCGCTCCTGCCCGCACACGCTCAGCCTGAAACGTGAAATCAATGGCGACCGCGGTGAACGTCGTCAACAGAAGCAGAATTGTGATGACAATCAAAAGTTCAATGATTGTGAACGCGGACCGCGCATCTCGCGTACTTCGTGTCGGCACTCGGCGTTTCAGCGTATTCTGTCTCATAATCGACTAGCTCCCGGCCGCGCGATTACGGTTGGTGATATTGTCCGTGGCCGCCTCGATCGCACTTTGTTTGATGTATGGCGACGAAGGGACACTCGACCGCGCAACTGGCGGGTTGGCAGGCAGGTCGTTGGGCTGAATAACCAGTTCGGGAATTCCGAGATGCCCGAACAGGTCAATCTGCCCATTCCCGTTGAGATCCTCACTTGGATCCAGCGTCCCATCGCCGTCGCGGTCCTCTGTCGGGAACGGTTCAAGGATCCCCAGCACGCCGTCTGCCCCGGCGGAGACTACAAGTGGTGTGTGGAACGTATCGAAGGTCGGAAACAGCCCAAGTTCAAGATTTGCAAACTGCTGCACCGTCACAACGCTACTCGGACTGCCTGTCGAGCGTGCATTCAGAATCGACAGTTGCTGAACAAGCAGCCCATATGGGTCGTCCGGGTCTTCATTCAACGTGTCGTACTGGCCAGCCAGCGCAGGAGCCCGCGGTAACCCCGAAATGAAAAGTGCAGCGAACTGCCTCCATTCATTGGGAATGACCAGGTCGTCTGAGTATGCGCCGGTTGCCGCATTGCGATATCCCAACTCGGAAAGGCTCTCAGCGAACGAAACATTACCTGCAGCAGTCTCTAATGCGCCATCGTCGTTCCCTGAGTTGCCTGGCACATTGTCAGGCCCCAATGCCCCATACGGTTTGATCAAACGCGTCGGAGACCGATAGAAACGCAGTGGCCGACCCCAGCCATCCACGAATTCCAACAACCCGTCACCGTCCGTATCCTGCACTTCCGTCGTGCTGAACTCATCCACCGAAACCGGCGGGTATCCATAGACCTCCATCCGCGTCAGTGCGTAATACAGTACCTCTGCACTTTCCGTGACCGGAGTGTGTTTGCTGAAGTCCGGCGTTGGTGTGATTTTCGAATCGTTGACAATCCGTTGCTGCACCGTAGGCGCTGTACTGTCTGTCGGGTCGATGACTTCAGCCAGATACTGTGGAAACGCCGCCCTTATCGACAACTTGACTGCCAGAATCTCTGCAGCAGACTGAGAGAACCCCGGGATGTATGGAATCGTCGGAGCATGCGTTCCCCGGTCAATTGCTCGGTGAAGCTCTCGCACGAGCCGTCGGAATGTCTGAGATTTCTGGGCACGCACGATCCCCTGCCGCCGCTCGGTGATCAGGCCGTCGATCTTGTTCAGCGTTGCGATCGTCTGAGCTTCGCGCGCGGACTCACCCATATTGACGATCGTCACACCGAGAGCGCTGGCCAGAAGGCCGACAATCGTGATCACGACCAGCAGCTCGATCAGGGTGAACCCGTTGGCCTGCCGTTTTGTGGTGTGCATTGGCTGCTTCATTAGTCTCGCCTTTCGGCAACAACAGTTAGCCGTCGCTCAATGTGCCTGGATGGAAATTCACGATATTGTCCCGGTCACCCTCACTCAGTGCGGATAAATCGCCGGGAACAAAATTCCCTCCCGTGCCGTAACTGAAGTCGACGCCCGGCGATATGATCTGAAAAGAGTCTTCGTTGTAGGGCCGTGTGCCAGACGAGCCCTTGTAGTACGGAGCTGCTATGCGCGCCGAATTGTCGTCTGCGCTATACCTCTTACCCCCGTCGCTGCTGAAGTAAAGATAGGGAGCCTGCTGGCTGGGCAATGTGTCCAGGAGTTCGGGATAATTGTCGCTGTCGGCGTCGATCAGGCGCCCAGTCCATTTCTTAGTTGTCGAATCCAGTCCGCTACTACCAAACTCATAAAACGGACCAACACGCGTTGTGGTAGCGCCAGCATCCAGCCGCAATGGGTCCGTTGGATTGGCCGAGAACCCGACGAGTGCTCCACTGGTCGGGTCAACGCCACCTCCCAGAAAATAGACGAGACATTCCGCACCGCTGAGATTGACCGTCCCGTTCGTTGTTGTTGTGTCTCCGTCGAGTTCGCGCGTTGCACGGAAGTTGAACCGTGGCCAGAGTTCTCGGATAATTGACCGGCTCCGGGGATCGGCCGTCCAGCCGGCGGGGGCTTCATACAGGTTAATTTCACTCGGAGGCTCACGCAGGAACTGAACTTTGAACGCCGTAATGGCGGTCTTCAGTTTCTCCATGTCACTGTGCACCTCAGTGATTCTTGCGCCGCTTAATGCACGGACAACGGCCGGAATCAGCAGTCCGGCCAGAATGGCGACAATCGTAATCGTCACCATGATCTCGATCAGTGTAAAGCCGGAGTGGCGAGTTCGAGCGGGCGACATGTTTGCGTACATGATTCTGACTCCTTCAGCCGATTGGCAAATCGGGCTGGACGTTCCCCGTTGATCAAGCGACCTTCGCTCGAATCACGTGGGGAGTTGATCGTATGAATGTGAGAGACTGGCCCGCCGCCAGAGTGTCCTGTTAAGACAGGTCATTGAGCAGTTTGATCAGCGGCATGAAGAGGGCGATGACGATGAAGCCAACGACAAGACCGAGAACAACAACAAGCATCGGTTCGATCAGCTTGACGAGACCATCAACGAGGACGTTGACCTCCTCGTCGTACATGTCGGCGACCTTGTACATCATCACGTCCAGGGCACCGGTTTCCTCGCCGACGTCCACCATGTTGACGACCAGGTCATCAACAATCCGTGCTTCTTTCAACGGCTGGGCGATTGACTCGCCTTCCCGGATCGCCGCGTAAATGTTGTCAAATGCACGCTTGAAGACGGCATTCCCCGCTGTGTCACGGGCAATCGTTAACGCTTCCAGAATGGGTACACCGGACGAGATGAGTGTACCCAGCGTACGCATAATTCTTGCTGTAGTAGACTTTGATAAAATGTTGCCAAGTAGTGGTATTCGTAAGGCGCAGTAGTCGACGATGTACTCCCCAGTCTTGTTCTTCTTGACGATTTTCAGAAACAGCCAGATGACAATGGGGATCGCCGGTCCCAGATAGAAGTAATTCACAACCATGTCGCTGGTCGCGATGAGGAGTATTGTAATCTGGGGCAGTTCCGTGCCGAAGCCCTCAAAGATGGCCTTAAACTTCGGGATGATCCAGTACATAATGAAGCCGACAATTCCGACGGCCACGGTCACAACAGCACAGGGGTAAATCATGGCCCCCTGAACCTTCTTCTTCAGTGACTGAGAACGCTCCTTGAAGTCAGCCAGTCGCTGCAGGATGAGTTCAAGTGCACCGCTGGCCTCGCCAGCCCGAACCATGTTCACATAGAGCTCGTCAAACGCCTTGGGTTGCTTGGCCATTGCCTCGGACATCGTGCTGCCCGATTCAATATCCTCGATCGTGCCGTCCAGCGCATTCTTGAGGGGCCCTGGTTTGGACTGGCCTTCAAGAATCTTAAGGCTGCGCAGAATTGGCAGACCGGCGTCCTGAAGGGTCGACAACTGCCGAGTGAACGTGCACAGGTCTTTGGATTTGACCCCACCAATCGACAGCGCCTTTTTCTTCTTCTTGACGCCGGGCTTCTTGCTAGCGTCCTTTTTCTTTTTCTTCTTCGCCTGCTCATTGATATTCGTGACGAAGAAACCTTTGTCACGAATCAACTGTTGTGCTTCGGCTTCGGACTCCGCTTCGATCGAGTCTTTGATCTCCGACCCGCTGCTGTTGTCCATCGCCTCGTACTGGTAGACGGGCATCGGGATGCTCCATTATCAGTCTGTGAATGTTTTCGACCCGGTGGGGTCACGATGTGTCACTGAATGTGTGTTATGCAAGAAGGCCCGGAACTTCGTTAACCCACGTCTTCCATGCCCGTTTCGCGAACGATTTCATCGATTGTCGTTACGCCATCAAAAATGAGTTTCAGGCCAGACTCTCTCAGTGTGGTCATGCCGTGAGTCCTCGCGATATTGCGCAATTCATCGGTTGATGCATTGGACGACACAAGATCGCGAATATCGTCGTTGACTGTCAGTAATTCGTAGAGTCCACAGCGGCCCTTGTAACCACTGTTGTTACAACGAGGACAACCTTTTCCGTAGTAAAACTTGTATTGCCGGGCCCGCTCGATGGGGAGCTGCAATTCCATCAACAGCTCGTCGCTGGGCTCGAATTCGGTCCGACAGTCCGTGCAAATACGGCGCACCAGTCGTTGAGCGAGAACGGCTTCAACAGTCGCGGTAATCATGAATGGCGGGACACCCATGTCGCGCAGACGTGCGATTGTGGCCGGCGCATCGTTTGTATGCAGTGTGCTGAATACCAGGTGCCCTGTGAGAGCACTTTGGATGGCGGTTTCAGCAGTTTCATAATCACGGATTTCCCCGACAAGAATCTTGTCCGGGTCGTGTCGAAGGATCGCTCGCAAGACGGAAGCGAATGTGACTTCAATCTCGGGGTTCACCGGTATCTGAAGGAGACCGTCGATGTCGTACTCGATCGGGTCTTCGGTCGTAATGATCTTTGTTTCGATGTCGTTCAGTTCGTTCAGCGCTGAATAGAGAGTCGTCGTCTTGCCGCTGCCCGTCGGCCCCGTCACCAGCACGATTCCGTTTGGCAACTTCAGTGACTGACGGAAGCGATTCAGCGTCGTCGGATCCATGCCGATCTTTGCCAGATCGAGCTGCACGACTGTCCGGTCGAGGATTCGCATGACGACGGATTCGCCGAACATTGTCGGCAGCACACTGACTCGCAGGTCGACCGGGTTCCCACCAACGTTCAGCTCGATTCGTCCGTCCTGCGGAAGGCGTCGTTCCGCAATATCAAGGTTGGCCATAACCTTGATCCGCGTCGTGATGGCGTTGGCAAGATGGCGCGGCGGAGGCACCATCTCATACAGCACTCCATCGGCCTTCACGCGAATTTTGAACTCGTCTTCAAACGGTTCGAAGTGAATGTCACTGGCCTTGTCTTTGATGGCCAGCAGCAGAACCATATTTAACAGCTTGCGGATTGGGCTCGAATTGACAAGTTCATCTTCCGAGCCGATGTCGAACGCGTCTGTACGACCGTCAGCACCTTCAACCGCTTCTTCCATGTTGTTGATGACGTCTTCGATACTCTCTTCACTCTCGGAGTAGTATCGCTCGATGGCGGCATCAACATCTTCTTCGCTGGACACCGCACCGCGGACGTCATAGCCAAGGAAATTCCTGAGATCATCCAGTGCCGAGACATTCTGCGGATCGGCCATCGCAACGGTGAGCACTTCGTTCACCAATGAAATGGGCATGATCTTGTACAACTCGCACATCGTCTGCGGAACAAGCTCAAGCACCTTCGGCGCGATGTTTGTGTCGCCAAGACTGACGACCGGCATGCCCCACTGCTCGGCCAGACCTTCTGTGACCTGCTCGGCAGTGACGAGGCTCATGCGAACCGCGACCTGACCAATGACCTCTCCGGGGCTTTGCTTCTGCTCTTCGAGCACATCCCAGAGTTGATCATCGGTAATGTAGCCGAGGTCAACGAGTATCTGTCCAAGCTTTCGTGCAGGCATTTCTCAGTTCCGGCAGGAGCGACCGTGACGGGTCACGTGTGAATCAACCTTTGGTGTGCAACGCGACAGATAAATCTATCCGTTACTCATATTCGTATTCGTCGTCGTCATCTTCGTCATCTTCATCGTCAAGCATCCCGCGTTTAGCTGCATTGATCTTTGCCTGCAATTCTTCAGGCTGGTTGGACTTCATAATGCAGTCACGTTCTTCGCATGTTCCCTTGTTCCACAGTTCGAACAGGGCGTCGTCCAGAAGCTGCATGCCGAATTTCCGTCCAGTTTGAACGGCCGAATTGATGCGGAATGTTTTTCCTTCACGGATCAGGTTGGCAATGGCCGGTGTGACCACAAGCATTTCGTACGCGGCGACCAGGCCTTTGGGCTTCTTGGGCAGCAGGGCCTGGCTGAGCGTGCCCAGAATACCCACTGACAATTGTGTTCGAATCTGGGCCTGTTGAGTCGTGGGAAATACGTCGATGATTCGGTCCACCGTGCCCTGAGCGCCTGTGGTATGCAGGGTTCCGAACACCACGTGCCCGGTTTCAGCTGCTGTGATGGCTGATTCGATCGTCTCCAGGTCCCGCATTTCGCCAACCAGGATCACGTCCGGATCCTGACGCAGAGCGCGTCGCAGAGCTTCCGCAAACGACGGGCAGTCGGTGCCAATTTCACGCTGGTTGATCGTCGATTTATTGTGTTCGTGGTAGTACTCAATCGGGTCTTCCAGCGTGATGATGTGATGATCCATATTATGGTTCATCCAGTTGATCATGCTGGCCAGGCTGGTGGTCTTGCCGCTACCTGTCGGGCCCGTCACAAGGAACAGGCCACGAGGACGCTGGATCAATTCCATGCAGACAGGCGGAAGCCCCAGAACTTCCGGTGGCAGGAATTCGTTCGGGATCCGCCGCAGGACGATGGAAATCCTGCCCTTCTGCTTGAAGACCGAAACGCGGAAGCGGGCCTTGTCGCCAAAAGCGAATCCGAAGTCGGAAGAACCGGTTTCCTGCAACTCCTGCTGGTTCCGCTCTGGCGTGATACTCTTCATCAGCGAGACGGTGTCGTCTGGCTCGAGGTCTTTTGTCTCCAGTCGAACCATATGGCCGCCAAGGCGCACCACCGGCGGCTGCCCAACCACGATGTGCAGGTCACTCACCTTCTCTTTGACGACTGTCTCGAGCAGTTTGTCAATCTGTACGATGGCCATCCAGAATCCTCATCAGTCGGCGAATTTTCCCCGGGGATTGCGGCGGATGATCAGGCCTGGCAACGCACCAGAGCCTGACCGAATTATTTCGCGCCCACGGTTCGAATCCATGCGGTGTGTCAAAAGCTCTTAATTGATGCACTCAAAACAAAATGGGGCGGGTCGTTGTGTCGGTCACCGCATCCTCGTGTTCTGAGACAACTCGACTGTCTCGACAAGTGCGCGTCCCCCACCGTCGCTCAGTGCCCACCCTTCTCGAGGTGAAAAGCCTCGCTGAGATGTGTCACACCGGTCAGGGCCTTGTCGACGCAGTCGTCCACGAGCGTTTTCATGCCAAACAGGCGTGCCTGACGACGAATGTTCTGAGTTGGCTCGCGATTGAAGGTCATCTCCCGTATTGCCGCATTCATAATCATTTGTTCATGCACTGCAACGCGTCCGCGGAATCCAGTGTGGTGACAGTTGTTGCATCCGCGGCCGCGCATGAAGGTCGCGTTTTCGATCATCTCAGGAGTGATGTCAAAGTGTTGTATTTCGCTCTCGCTTGGTTTGTACGGTTCGTTGCATTTTGAGCAGATGCGACGCGACAGTCGCTGTGCGAGCACGGCCATAACGCTCGATGCCACGAGAAATGGCTGGACATGCATATCGATCAGTCGCGTAATGGCACCGGGCGCATCGTTCGTGTGAAGGGTACTGAAAACTAAGTGTCCTGTAAGACTTGCCTGGATAGCCATCTCAGCAGTCTCCAGATCGCGGATTTCTCCAACAAGAATGACGTTCGGGGCCTGCCGCAACATGGCCTTGATCACCGATGCGAAGGTGAGCCCGATTTTCGACCTGATCTCACACTGGTTGATTCCTGCCAGCAGGTATTCGACGGGATCTTCGGCGGTGATGATCTTCTTATCGGGACGGTTCAATTCACCAATTGCGCTATAGAGGGTCGTGGTTTTGCCACTACCGGTCGGGCCGGTCACAAGGAAAATTCCGTTGGGACGGCGAATGATGTTCTGGAAAGTTCGGTAGTTCTCTTCAGAAAAACCGAGGTTCCGGATACCGATCTTGATGCTGTCGCGATCCAGAATCCGCAGGACAAGCCCTTGGCCATGGTTTGTCGGCATGATGCTGACACGCAGATCGATTTCCTTTGGCCCGACACGAGTCTTGATTCGTCCATCCTGTGGACGCCTTTTCTCAGCAATATCAATCGATGCCATAATCTTGATGCGGGAAACAATCGATCCCAACAGACGTTTCGGTGGGCTATCCCGTTCGACCAGCTTTCCGTCGATTCTATAGCGAATGCGGATGCGGTCCTCGAACGGCTCGATGTGAATGTCACTGGCACGCATGTTCAGAGCTTCGCTGACAATGAGATTCACGAGCCGAATGATGGGCGAGCTTTCGTCGTCGGAGTTTCCATCGCCGGTCGTTTCCGCCTCTGTCACTTCGGTCTGAGTAAAGTCGATCGCAGTCTCAGTGAATTCCTGCAGCATGGAATCGACCGATTCCGTTTCGCTCTGGCCATAGTGGCGATTGATGGCTGTGAGGATGGCGTCGTTGGCCGCCACTTCACATTGGATTTCGCGGTTGAGGATAAATCTGAGCTTGTCAATGACTTCAAACTTCATGGGGTCGTTGATTGCAACAACCAGCGAATCGCCCTCCATGCGCAGCGGCAGAACGACGTTTTCACGGGCCACGGACTCCGGAACGAGTGTGATGACGGTCTGGGGGATCTGAAGTGTGCCAAGATCGATGGCTTCATATCCAAACTCCTCCGCCTGGGCAGAAGTGACTTCGGATTCGTCAACATAATCGAGCCGGACCAGAGCGTCCTCGACACGGATGCCCAGACTCGCCGCCATGCCCTCAGCTTCAGAAAGCTGGTCTTCGCTGATCAGGCCGCGTTCGACGAACTGTTTGGCAATGTCAGCCATCGCTTAACTCCGTGATGTGAGGTCAACTTGAGCGACATGCTCTGTCCAGGGAACTCGTCAAACGGCGACGGATAGCCCGGTAGTGGCCCAAGTGATTAGACAGGAGATCCCAGAGTCATGCGAAAAATGACAGACAAAACTGTCGGTAACTCAGTGATGTCAAAGAAGATGTGAAGAACAGAGCTGATTCTGAAGGGGAGTTGTTTAGGTGTCAAGCAGCACACATGCCCGCAACTGGCCGGTCTGACTACTCCGCATCGGGAGCCGTCAATTGCTTGCCCGCAATTCGAGCGCCCGGAGATTTACGGAATTGTTCATACATGCTCTCGGAAACAACGCATCGAAAACCGCAATGCCACGTGCCTGACATAGGATCGCCCTTCATGCGCGCCGCGACACGGTAGCCGGTGCAGTAGTTGGCGTTGCACATGAACGATCCGCCTCGCTGAATCCGCTTGGGAATCTGCGGCTCGGCCGGGTCATAGCCCTCCAGAGGCCCGCGAGGATTCTTAGCCGGACTGGTCGCGTAGAACTGTGCCTGGTACCAGTCGTGGCACCACTCCCAGACGTTGCCGGACATCTCGTAAAGCCCGTAACTGTTGGGCTTGTAGCTGCGTACCGGCGCAGTGGTCTCGAATCCATCCTGGACGTAATTCTCGAATGGCCACTCGCCCTGCCAGATGTTCGTCATCCACTGCCCGCCCGGTTCCCGCTGGTTTCCCCAGGGATACGTCTTCTCGTTCAGGCCACCACGGGCAGCAAATTCCCATTCCGCCTCAGTCGGAAGTCGCTTGCCAGCCCATTTGCAGTACTCGACGCAGTCGTCCCAGCCAACGTGCGTTACTGGGTGGTCCATCCGGTCCTCGATGCCAGAGTCCGGCCCATCCGGGTGACGCCAGTTCGCGCCTTTCTCGTACTTCCAGACGAGGTAGATCTCTGCAGGAGTCGGCCGACGGCCTTTCGGGAACGTGCTTCGATCGAACTTCGGGTTGAAGCAGATCGACCCCGGTACCAGAACATCGTCTCTGATAGCGGCAATCTCCTCGGGACTGAGCTGCCCGACGAAGTCCTCTCGTTTTGGTGTCCGTTCGGCAACTGTGACGTAGCCCGTCGCATCCGCAAATCGCTTGAACTCGGCCACGGTCAACTCAGTCTCGTCCATCCAGAAACCGTCCAGCGAGACCTTGTGGATGGGCAGTTCATCGGGAAACCCGTCCGCGCTTCCCATTTGAAATGATCCGCCCGGAATCCAGACCATGTTACGAGGGCGGGGAACGTCGGGCTCGGCCCGACTTGCCGGTTCGGTATCCGCAGTGGTGTCTGAATCCGGGCCCTGATCCGGGACGGAAGACGGAGTACTTAAGACGTCTGAATCTGAATCGACGTCTGATGATCCGGCTGCCGAAACCGTTGGTGCTTGCGGCGCTGAATTCTCGTTACTGCATCCAACACTGAGGGCAAACGCCAGCAGAGCTGGAACGGGTAGGCACAGGAGTCGTGACCGCATGGAACCGTATCCCCTTGGATTAAGACGAGTCCGATTCTAGTGCACGGCGGCGCTTCCTGCCTGCCTGTGCCAACGACAATGAATGCATCGTACCCGTGCGATCTATTGAATACAGGCTGGCTCAGCGATTCTTTCAGGCTCGCTGCTCTGGCCGGAGTCGTTTTCGGCACACGTACAGACCCGTAAATACTGTCGTGGCTCGTGCGCGTATGAGATATCGTTCGGCGCAAGTCCCGTTATCTCGAAACCTTCCGCATGCCTGCCTGGCGAGTCGAACTCGATCTTTATTGTGGACCGCTGGACCTGCTTCTGTATCTGGTCCGGCGGGACGAACTGGACGTGCGCAATCTGCCCATTGCGAGGATCACGAAGCAGTTTGAGGCATTCATTTCGGTGATCGAACTGCTCGACCTGGACATGGTCGGTGAGTTCGTTGTCATGGCCAGTAGTCTGGCAGAAATCAAGAGCCGACAGGTTCTGCCATCGCCCGCTGAGGACGAGCCGGAAGCGGCCGTGGACGGTGACGACCCGCGGAGCGATCTGATTCGTCAGCTCCTGGAATACCGACGTTATCGGGATGCTGCGTCCGCACTCGAAGAACACGCGGCGGAATGGCAGGAGCGTTATCCGCGTCTAACCGGCGCGCGCCCCCGCATCAGCAAGTCGCCGGCCGACGATCTGATTCGCGAAGTTGAGCTGTGGGACCTGGTCAGTGCGCTGGCTCGCGTGCTGGAGAAGAAGACCCTCGACGAAAAAAGCAGCATCCGCGACGACGACACGCCGATCGCCGTCCACGTGGAACGTATCGGGACTCAGGTCCGAGCCGAGCAGCGAGTCGCCTTCACTTCGCTGTTCGATGAAGCCAGCAACCGCAGCCGGATCGTGGGCATCTTTCTGGCGATACTTGAGTTGCTGCGCCACCACGCGTTTCGAGCTGATCAGCCAGACGACTTCGGAGAAATCTGGATCCTCCCGCTGTCGAATGAGATCACACCCGACGATGCAGACGAAAACGACACGACACGGGAATGATGCCAGCGGGAAATATCCCGACCGTTCACGGGAGTGGTTCAACGACGACATCGATCGAATCATCTGCCGGGATATCGACTCGGACATTGATCACATGGAAGCGACCGTCGTCGCTGAGAATTCGGGATTCCAGACGGGCTCCAGTGATTCGGTAGTCGCCCTGAGGAACAACGAATGTCACTCGCCCATTCGAGTACGCATCCGCCAGCTGATTGGTCACCGTAGCCGTGTTACCCTGGTGCGTTCCGTCGTTCGAATGACGGAATGAAACTCGCAGCGGCGCAACAGACTCACGTCCAAACGGTATGGGTGCGCTTTCGTGTCCCTTGTAGGTACATGATTCAACTTTGTTGTCGCGAAAGCGAACGACACGAAAACTCTCGGCGTTGGTCTTGCCGATGCGTCGAGTTGGCGTCGCACCACGATCCATCACTCTTTTTCCAATGCCGTGCGCGTCGTGAATCATGTGGACCTGATGACGATCGAGTAAATCGAGCGGCGCATTGGCCTCAAAGGCGTTGATCACACGGATCGCCGTATTCGAACGTGAGGCCAGCAGTGCCTCGGCACGCGACTTGTCGGTGTGCCACGGGTGTCCGAAGTTCAGAATGCTGACATGCGGCCCACAATCGATCAGGCCAACAGGGTCTCCATACCAGGCCTCGTGGCCGGGGAACTGGTGATTCCCGAAGTGAATCACACAGGGCATGTCGAGCCCTGCCAGTGCTCCTGAAACATATGCCGGATTGCATGCGTTGCTGCACAGAACCATGTCGGGGCCCAGCAGGTTGATCATTGTGACCAGACGCTGCAGGTACTCGGCCTGGTACTGCGCCGACGTGTCGAGATGCCCGAATGTGACGAATACTGGGTCCGTCGGATACTCAGTCACGACGTGCACGCTGCGCGGCGAACGGCAGAATCCCGTTCGACTTCCACCAGTAACCTGCACGGCAAGATCATATGTGCCGGCAGGCATGTCGTCGGGAAGTGAGACGACGATTTCACGGTCGTAGTAGTAAGCGGCTGACTCATCCTCCTGGAATTCGGCGGTTCGTGAGATGATCACCGAACCAACCTGTCGCGTGAGCTTGACTTCGTCGATCGTTGCGTCGAATCCCAGGAACCGGGCCCGGAATGATTTGCCCGGCTTGCGGATGGCAGGCTGATTCAGTCGAGGAAATCGAAACCGCTGAATGACCGTCGACGCCTCTCGCAGCAGATAGATCGGAGACAATTCGGTTCGCTCGCCAGCCTCGATGTTGAATGTTTCGGAGCGGGTTGTCTGCCACCCTGTCGCGATGACTTCCAGTGAGTATTCGTCACCTGGCGGAAGACCGGCCAGAGAACACTGTCCCGTCATCCAGTTCCTGACGAGCGCGTCTCTCACGACAGTTGGTCCACGGCGCAGGATCGCGCGGCAGTCAACAAGGTGTGCGTTCTCTTCGCCACTCACGTGAAACCGAAGCGAACCACAAGCATCGTTCCATGCTGCAAAGGACTCGATGCGCGTTCCGGAAAGACCAGTATCGCTGCGATGTTCGATTCGTACCTCATGTGTTCCCGGCGACAGACTGTCCGCAAGCACGATTTCCCGGGGAAGTGAACGCGGCTGGAACATCCGCTGCTTCCCTTCATCAACCGTGACAAGCAGCGATCCCAGGTTGGGTTTTCCGTATGCGGGGACATTGTGTCCGCCCAAACGCAAGGCCGCGCCTGTCCCGTTGAAGGTGAAGTTCAGAGCGGCCTTGTCTTCAGCAGTCTGCAGAGAGGCGTTTGCCGCGTAGCGAAATCGATTTTCCCGCCAGTCTCCGCTGCGGCTGACATGGCTTGTGTCCGACGCACGGGCGATCCGCGGGAGGAAATGAAGGCCATTCTTCGCATCAGGATGCACCAGATGCAGCGACCCCAGACAACGTCCTGCGGGCGTGCGAGGCCCTTTCGCGACAAGCAGGCGATCCTCTGACACTCCCACGATTCCGAGCGAGCAATCAAATTCGAATCGAGCCGGTAAGCGGAACTTCGCATCCGTCGTCAGCAGTATCTGCGGCGAGCCATAGCACCCGAACCACCATTTGCCGTCGTGATATGTCGCCGTCTGAATTCCCAGCTGAGTCCATCCGCTCTTGATGACGTGTTTTCGAACATACTGGAAGTTCGCGTCGTATTCGTAAACGTAGTTCTCCTCGACACCATCCGGCAGTCCACCCACAACGTAGAAGCGACCATCCACAACACCAATCCCGCCGGCACCGTGAAACACTTCCTGAGTGGCGTGCTTCTCAAGTAACTCCAGAGTTTCAGCGTTGTAGACGTACACCCAGGAATCGGCATTGCCCTCGGGATCGTTGAACCGACCCAGATTCACGGCAACAAACAGCTTTCCGCCGTGGAAGCACAGGTCACCATGATGATTGACCACGGGAATTTTTCGGAGCACGCGACCGTTGAGGTCAGTCTTCACCAGTTCGGTGGTGAATGACCAGTAAACTGCGTCGACCTCATCCGTGCAGACCCCCTGGAGATGATGCCGATAGTCGCCCTGACATGCGACATTCGTAAAAACGGACTTTGGCGCCGCATGACACACTGAGCCAGCAGAAATGCACATCACGGTCAGCCACACAATGGGCCGTGTCCGACGAAATATGATCCGGTTCATGGGGCTCTGCTTTGATTCTGGATGCAGGATTTGCACCCCGCCGGCACATCCGCGGCGGGCATTGTCTGATCGATGATATCGACGGCCGGCGACAAACAGCACCGTCTCCACGACCGCCAGATTGATCGCGACGTGATACGACAGATCAATCATACGGCGTCGAGAGATGGACAACCGATTGTCGACACATCAACAACCCGCCTGCGGGCCAGAAAGAGAACACTCTAGTGGTTGACCAGGCCCGAATTGACAGGTTCCGCGTATAGTGGTTTCGTTCTGCTGACGGGGGGAGTCAGGAGAACAGGTATGGGCAAGGAAGCCAAATACGTTGTGTGGCTGGATGGTCAGGAACGCGTTGAACTTCAATCGATGGTCGACGAGGGGCGTGGAGCAAAGGCCGTCCGGAGCCGGGCCCGGATTCTGTTGAAGGCCGATGAGGCCGACCTCGGGCCGGCGTGGACTGATGAGCGGGTGGCGGAATTCGCCGAAGTCAGTCTCTCCACGGTGTATCGCGTGCGCCAGAGATTCGTGGAACAGGGCTTTGAGGCTGCCGTCTAC
>CAYSJO010000642.1:0-28392 GCA_964431285.1 uncultured Planctomycetaceae bacterium | reverse complement strand
GTCTCATACTTCTTTTCTACTGATTGCTGTCAGCTTTTCGACTCTACTCTTTGTCCAGCCGACTGCGACCATACTGCCCTGGATCATCACCGTCGTCTCGATGGGCTGGGTCACATGGGCCAGCACGCATCTGACGAGCCTGTTGCGTCTCGCGGGCGAACAACTTCAGCAAGCCAACGAGCAACTCGAACAGCGAATTGTCGAGCGCACGGGCGAACTGCGGGAATCGCAGGCCATGCTGGTTCAGCACGAAAAGCAGGCAGCGTTCGGACTGCTTGCCGCAGGCATCGCTCACGAGGTCGGGAATCCACTGGCGGCCATCAGCTCGCTCGTGCAGTTGCTCAGACGAAAGAAGGAGACCGACCAGGAAACTCAGGAGCGGTATCAACTGATTGGCGATCAGTTGCGTCGGATTCAGGGAACTCTGCGTGAACTGGTCGACTTCAGCCGACCGGCGAATACCGACCCCACTCTGTGCGACGTGCACGGAATCGTTGAGGAGGCTCTCAGCATTGCCAAGTACTACAAACGTCGGAAAGGAAAACGCATCGTCACTCGCTACGCACCCGGACTGCCAACACTACGGCTCGTACATGACCAGTTTGTACAGGTGTTCCTGAATCTGATCCTGAATGCGATGGATGCCACTCCCGAGGGGGGCACAATCGAGATTTCCACTAGCTTGGAATCCGGCTGGATCCGCATAGCGATCCGCGACACCGGTCACGGTATCAGGGATGAAGACCGCAAGGCGCTCTTCGAGCCTTACTTTACAACCAAGGACACCGGCACCGGACTGGGGCTGTTCGTGTGTCGCCACGTCCTGGAACGTACCTCTGCCGGTCGGATCGAACTGACTGCCTCAAGTCCGTCAGGGACGACATTCAGCGTGCTCGTTACCAGCGACAACCTCAGCAATCGTGCCGACATCCCTGCACCGACAGCCCCGGCCGATCATGTCCTCTCGGTCGCGGATCCCGTGTTGCCAGCGGAGGAATGACTTTCATCGAAGAGTCCACTTTGTACGGCTTACGCGAAAACCGTGAAGAAGACATAGACCAATAACATCCGCCGGAGTAAGCGATGAGTTCTACTTCCCAACGAGCACGGAACGTTTTCGCCCTGGTCTGTCTGGATGCTCTTTGTCCTGATACCAGTCTGATGGCGCAGGTAAGGCCTGCCGCGGCGGCGAAGTTTCGTCAGCCTGACGCAGCAGCGAACGCCGACTTGTTTGTCTGGACGGACACATGCAATGTCTATGTCCTGCGGGACGGCGACTCCGCAGTGTTGATCGACTTCGGCGATGGCAGCGTTGTCGACCATCTGAAAGAAATCGGAATCCGGAAAGTCGAGTGGGTATTGCTCACGCACCATCATCGCGAGCAACTGCAGGGAACCGGACGTGTTGATCGAAGTCGGACGAAGATCGCTGCTCCTGAGGCGGAGCGTGAATTGCTCGAACAACCGACCGAGTTTCGCAAGTGGTTCCCCAAACTGGGCGACAGATTCTCGCTCTACGGAGCGAGCTACGTCCGGCCGCCGCAACATGCGATCACACTTAGTAGAAGTCTCGCGGGGGCCGACGTCTTTACCTGGCAAGGAATTGAGTTTCGTTGCATGGACACACCCGGCCACTCGCCAGGAAGCATGAGTTACATCATCCGTCGGGACGACCATGCGATCGGCTTCACCGGTGGCGTGATGCACGACGGCGCCAGGATGACAACGTGGTTCGATACCGAGTGGGATTACGGATTTGGCAAGGAATCGACACGCTGCTCAATTCAGTCGATGAACTGATCGAGCAGCAGCTTGATCTGGCACTACCATCACACGGGCCAACGATCCGAAACCCGCAAACACAGCTGGACCAGTACCGCACAAAGCTCACGACGTTTCGTCAAAGCTATATCCGTGGGTACCCAGTCTTTGAATCCACCGAACAGGATCGGGACTCCATTTCGAAGCCGACAGCAGTTCCGCTGATCAGCCAGGTGACACCGCACCTCTACAAGCTCAGCCACAAGACCAAGGGGAAGAACTTTGCCATCTTCGATCCGTACTGGGTTTCCGCATACCCATATCGTGTGGACTTCAGCGAACGTGATGAGCAACACGTCACCGTGACCGTCCGCAACCACAGAGATTCGCAACAACAACATCGCATCGAGTTGAAGTTGCCTCCGGGCGTTACCGCGGAACCTTCCATCCTCCGGGACCAGATCGATCGCAAGAGTCGCCGGAGCTATCGAGTCAAACTCAACATGGATTCGAGCACGGCTGCGCCGGGAGTCAACATCGTTCCCTTTGATATCACACTGGACAGCAACCACTATGGTGAGCTGTTTGATTTCCTCATCCGTGTACCTGACTGACTTTCATGAACTCGAATTAACCGGCAACGATCACCAGACACGCCACACGTCCCGATTCCGGTCGGTCATCCGTGTGTGACACTGTTCGCGAGGGGTTATGAAATGGCAACGTTGAAGATCGGTCTTGCGCAAACACGGCAGACGGACGATTTCGACGCCAATACAGAAACAATACTGCGGTTTCTTCGGCAGGCGGCCCAAAGTGGAGTACAGATCGTCTGCTTCCCAGAGACACAGACGGTTGGCTACCGCGCCGACATCACTCCCGCAGACGCGCCTGTTCCGGTTGAGAAACTACGTGTCCTGCACAGTGAGATTGCTGCAATGTGCGGTCAGTTGGGTATCGCCTGCATCCTGGGCACCGAGATTCCACTGGAAAGCAATCCGGATTCTGGAAAGCCGTACAATTCAACGATCATCATTTCGGAAAAGGGCACGATCCTGGGCACGCATCACAAGACGCGACTGACACCGCTCGACGCAGTCGCGTACGCGCCCGGCAATTCGTTCGAAACTTATGAGCTGTTCGGCGTCACCGTTGGAGTCGTGATCTGCTTTGAGGGATTCCGATTCGCGGAATCAACTCGCGAGTGTGTTCGGCAGGGAGCGCAACTTGTCTTTCATCCTCAGAACAACACCACACGCCCCAACGACTGGAAGATTCCGATTCACCATTCGATGATCGTCACACGTGCCGCGGAAAACACCGTCTGGTTCGCGTCCTGCAATGCCTGTCTTGATCACCAGAATTCACGGTCCCTGATTGTCGCTCCCGATGGACGAATCCACGCGCAATCGGAATTGAAGTGTGAAGAGCTTGTGACGGCCGAGATCGACATCGATCGCGCCACGCAGGCGATGTTTCACTTTGACCTCGAATCCTGCGCCGAAGTTCTATTCGGCGACACTGTGGACCGCGAAGAATTTGTGTCCGTTTTGCCCATCGCGTAGTCAAGACAACTGGTGATTCGGCTTGACGTTTGGATTCACAATTCGATCGGCATCGGGCCAACGTCCCGTAAGGACAGCGCACAGGTTTGCGACTGACTCGTATGCGACTGCTCTGCTGGAATCAGTCGAAAACGCGGCGACGTGCGGCGTAAATACAACATTCGGCATTTGGAACAATGGATGCGTCGGTCGCGTCGGATTTGAGTCGTGCACGTTGATGACGTCGAATGTGTCGAGTCCGGCTCCCGCCAGGTGCCCGGTCTCAAGCACTTCGGCCAGTGCATCTTCATCCACGATTGCCCCACGTGCGGTATTGATCAGGATGCTTCCCGACTTCATGTTCGCGAGTGTCTCCCGGCCGAACAAATGCCGGGTCGACTCGTAGAGTGGCAGGCGAAGCGAGACAAAATCGGATTCCACCAGCAGCTGGTGCAGATGCACCAGCTGTACACCCAGCGACTCTGATTCGGAATCGACGGCGGACATCTCTCGGCGCGTGGCGAGAACTCGCAGGTCGAATCCTGCGGCGCGGCGAGCCATGGCTCTGGCCGATCGTCCGAAACCCACCAGACCAAGGGTGCGACCGGGGAGTCGCCGCAATGGACGCGACAACTCGCGCCCTACGTCGTATCGAGCATCGAGCATGCAGTGACGCATTTCGTTCAGTCGACGTGCCACTGCCAGCAGCAATGCGAACGCATGATCGGCCTGTTCTTCGACGCAGAAATTCGGCACGTTCGCCACGACAATCTCCAGCTCCGTCGCCGCGGCCACATCAATCTTGTCGGTACCTGCGCCAAGGCGGCAGATCACTCGACAGTGTTGCATCGAGTTGATGATGTCGGCGGGCAGCGACTGTGAAACCACCGACACCGCGTCGGCGTCTCGGACCAGTTCGATCAATGCTTTCGAGGAGTCCTCTTCGACCGCCACTGGTGCCAAACCGTGCTCGTCGTACTTCTCCTGTTCGAAGCTGGATATCGGAAACAGCTTCGCGTTCAATCGCACAATCCTGAAACTGGTGAAGTCCATGTGGTTCAACCACGCTATGCCACGCGATACTTCTGGACGAAATCGTCGTTGAGTTCTATTCCGATTCCTGGCCCTTGAGGGGGACGAATGGAACCGCCATTTGCTTTGACCTGATCACGGATGCCGAGTGGCGATGCAAGCAGGTGTTCGTGGAACAGGTTCGGTGTTGTGTCGTATTCGAGCATCGGCTCAAACTGGTGGAGGCCGCCTGGAATGTCGGGGATCACAGACACCAGATGCATATCAACTGCGATCAGCACGTCAGAGCCCCAGACATGTGGCATGACTGGAACGCCGAATGCGTGAGCCATTGACAGGATTCGCATGAACTCGCTGATTCCACCAGTCGCCGCTACTTCTGGCTGCAGAATGTCCACGCATCGACGTGTCAATAGTTCACGATGACCGAAGCGCGTCCATTCGGCCTCACCGCCAGCGATGTTGATGCCTGGCAGCGCCTCTCGAATTGCACGGTAGCCGTCGTAATCTTCCGGCATCACTGGTTCTTCGAACCAGTAAAAACCCAGGTCACGTAATGCTCGACCCAACTGGATCGCTTCACCAACCGTGTATGCGTGGTTCGCATCCGCCATGAGTTTGAATCCGTCTCCCGCTCCCCGTCGAACAGCTGCCGCCAGCTCCCCATCTTTCCCCACACCCATTCCGATCTTCATCTTGGACGCGGTGAACCCCATTTCCACGATTCGGGAAACTTCTTCTTCGTAAACTGTCGGCAGGTCGTCGCATTTTCGAAACATCATTCCGTAGCCGTAGGCGACTGACTGCTCCCGCGCCATGCCTCCCAGCAGTTGATACAGCGGCTGTGAGGTGGCTTTTCCGAATATGTCCCACAGCGCGATATCGACACCGGACAAACAGCAGATGGGCAAGCCTTTCTGCCCGTGATCGCGGACAGCGTTATAGACATCATGCCAGATCACGTTGATGTCGAGCGGGTTCCTTCCGACAACCAGGGGCTTGATGACATGATTCAGAATCGCCTGATTAGCAAATGCAAAGCTGCCAGCTCCAAAGATTTCTCCGATCCCGGTAATACCTTCGTCGGTGTGGACTTTGATGAGGTGAGCCGTCCGCTTGTCGTAATACCCCTGCGCGAAACCAAGCTCTTCATCCATGCCATGTTGAAGAACGATTGATTCGATGTCCCTGATCCGCATGCCGACAACCTCATTCAGCATCGGCTCGGGCAAAGCCGACTCGGTCGTGACCTCGTCCACCTTAGTCTCAGCCGTTGTGGCGAATTACAATTTCGTCGCCGTCTTTCACGATATAGTCACGACTTTCCAGGCGATGCAATCCGGCCGCTTTGACCTCTTTTTCCGAACCAAGACGCAGCAGATCCGACACGGCCATGACTTCGGCTCGGATGAACCCGCGAGCCAGATCACTGTGGATGGAATCCGCGGCTTCGACAGCTGTTGAGCCTCGCTTCAAAAGCCAGGCATGGACTTCTTTCTCGTCGCATGTGAAGAAGGTCAGCAGGTCAGTGACTCGGAAGGCCGCATCGATCAGGCGTTCGCGGCACGGTTCGGCCAGGCCCATTTCCTCTGCAAACACCTCACGTTCGTCGTCGGGGAGCTGTGCAACTTCCAGCTCCAGACCAATCGGTGCGGACAGTGCGGGAACGCCCGAATCTGTGAGCGCTTGCAGTATGCTCTCGTCGTACTGGGATTCGGCCGTGTTACAGATCACCAGGCGTTTTTTTCGGGTCAGCAAAGCGAACGACTTTGTGAAGTGCTCCTGGTCGGCCGTGAATTCCATTCCTTCCGTTGACTCGCCATTGCTTAGCTTCTCGTGAACGGGAGTCAGTGCCTCTGACTCTCTTAGCAATTCTTCGCGATCCGTCTTGCTCTTGCTCTTCGCAAGTTCTTTTTCGAGCCGCTCCATCCGGTTCGCGACAACCTGCCCGTCGGCCAGCACCATGTCGACTTCGAATTCCTGGACCTCGGCAATCGGATCGGCACCGGAATGGCAACCGACAACATGAACCAACGCGCCCGAATCGCGGATGATGCCCAGTCGCTGGGAATTCAGCGACTGCTCGGACTTACTTAGGCCTGGCGTGTCGAACAGCTCGACTTTACACGGGCTTTCCTTCTTTGGCTTGAACATCTCAACGAGCCGACGGAACCGGTCATCGATCACCGTCATGATGCCGACCTGGCCCGCGTGTGCTTTCGACACGTCCGGCGCGACGCCGGTGAGAAGTTCAAACAGCGTGCTCTTGCCGCTTGCCTGATATCCAACAAGTCCGATCTTCATTTGGGGACCGTTCTGCGTTTGGTGTTGTTGTCATCTCGCTCCGCGAAATGAATCGTTTTCGGTGAATGATATCCCGGCTGATTGGGAGCACGTCGAGTTGGTGGGCAATCTGGTGCCCCTCTCCCCACGGGGAGAGGGTACTGATTGTGCTACTTCCCAGCTGCAATTGCCGCTTTGGCCTCGACGATCAGTTTGGCGAGTTCGTCGGCAGTGGGAGTTTCGGAGGGAACGCCCTTCGCTGGAATCTCCAATCCGGCGACCCAGGCGGCTCCGTTCATCAGGACCGTGCGAAAGCTGTCGTTGCCGAGATTCTCGTGGCGATGGAGTCCGGTAAATCCGAATCCTCGTTGCTTGTCCTCGCCTTCGTGAGCCCATGCCATGTGCTGTGGTTCGCCTGCATTGACGGCCTTGAATACATCCGCGTTTCCACCGCGACTGCTGGGCTGTTCACGGACCGTCTCCACGGGGGGAACAGCAGACAGGATTGGTGTCACGCCTTCGAGGTCAGGAACGAATCGCATGTGGTAGTACCATTCGTCGCGCACGCTGAATGGTTTGACGCCTCGCGTAATCGCGTGCTTCGGAAACGTCTTGAATTCCGGTGTCCACCACGGATTGACGGACCAGAACGTCTCGAAGTATCCGCCCATCCACAACAGGTAGTTGTCGCCGGCTTCGCCCTTGTTCACTTCAACACCGAAGTGAATCGCCATGAAGCCGGCGCCCTTGCTGACGGCGTCGAAGATCTGCGGATCACGTGCCGCACGTTGTCCATGATTCAGGCCAACGACAATCGCATCCGCATGCGACAGGTCCTTCGGCCAATTCTTGCTGGACCGCACCACGGCGTGAACGTTCGGGTAGACCTTGTTTAACGTGCGAGCGATCAGAATCGAACCAGCCACGAACT
Organism: uncultured Planctomycetaceae bacterium; assembly: GCA_964431285.1. Classification (GTDB taxonomy): domain Bacteria; phylum Planctomycetota; class Planctomycetia; order Planctomycetales; family Planctomycetaceae; genus CAUZFZ01. The sequence goes on along the minus strand of CAYSJO010000642.1, from coordinate 20,841 downwards.
CGTGATTGCCCGGTGGCCCGTGCGTGCCGGCGTCACCAATGAAGACGATCTTCGTCACGTCATCGGAGGCGGCACGTTGACTTTCGTAGTCGAAAATGTCCTTTGTCTTGTCGTCCGCGTGAGCTTGACCTTTGCTCAAACAGCCAGCGAACAGCGCGATGACGAACACAACTGCGGCGTGTGTCTTCATGTGGGGACTCCCAGGCGGATTGAGATGAGCTTCCGCGCGGAATCCTAACGAGACGATGCGGTGTCGGCACGTCGAACGACGAGGGGTTACAGAAACCGACCTATGGGGCGCGGCGGAGGGCTCCCAGCGTGCCTCCGATCTGGCGATGAACCTCGTCGGTCTGACGAATCACCAGTACCTTGATCCGGCCGCCAATGTAACTGGCCGTTCCATTGCCGCCGCGGGATTCCCAGCTGTCGGGATCAACCGTGTTCTCAATCAGCGCGATCAAAGCCTGAGCGTTTTCAGCTTCCGTCCCGCCCAAAGCTTGCGGAACGGGCGTCGTGGATTGGCTGCGCGCGACACGCTCGCTCGCTCGAATCAGCCGCTCGTTAGATTTGCCGGATTCCTTCCATTTTCGAGCGGACTCACGTCGACTTAAGACTCCGTGCAGCGCAATCAGGCGCTGTGCCGCTGTTTCGCGCATGCGGCGAAGTTCTGTCTTCGGGAAGCCACTGATCAATGGAATCTGCTGGTACAAACCCAGCAGCGGGGGCGCGACGGCGCACGGATCGGGAATCGCCGTCCGGCGTGAGTCTCTCATCAGTCCCCGCGAGTAACCGCGAAAGGCGTCTCGCTGAGTGTGAGTTCGGAACTGAATTGCCACCGGCTCGCCGGGCTTCTGACCGGTGACTTGTGCGAGCTGTGCCGAATCGACGGCGGGAAAAATGAAAACCGCCGTGAGGATGCTTGAGGACACCATTCCCATGACTCCAATGAAGGGTGCTACTTGTCTGATTTTGTCGAGCGGCCCTTTTGCTGACGGGCCAGTCGCTTCGTGTAATCCTCGAACGCTTTGCGATATTCAAGCGGAACGGGCATGCGACGATCTGAGAAGTTGTTGGTGGCACGCTTATTACGAACGGGGTCGGATTGTTGACCGCCGGACTTCTCCAGGTCCAGAGACTTCAGCGATTCTTCGAACTGACGCTGTCGGGCAAGCTCACGCGGGTCATTGGACTTCGGCTGTTCGAGTTTGCGTTCCAGCCGTTCGGTGAAGCGCTTCATGTCCTGCTCGGTCCAGCCCAGCTTCTTCAGTAATTCGTCGTCGACTTCGCCTCTGTTCATCTCTTCTTTCAGTCGCTTCAGCACCATGTTGGTCGCTTTAAGCTTATCTTCCAGATTTCCGTCTTCAGCCGGCGGTGTACTTGGGTCGCTGAGCGATCCACCAGCATTCTGACCCTGAACAGCATCGTCTGGGTCGAGGTCATTGGGGTCGCGATTGATCCGGTCTCCGCCCGATCTCGAAGCCGGCCCTGTCTGTCCGCCTTCTGTGGGATTGCCGCCGCCCTGGGCATTGCCGCCACCCTTACCGGCCTTGCCACCACTGCTGGAGCTTTGTCCCGATCCGCCTCTTGCTCCACCTTTGCCACTCTTGCCGCCGGCCGATTTTCCGCCGGCACCACTCTTCGAACCACCGCTGGACTCGCTTCCGGTCTTTCCAGACGACTTGTTCTCCGACGGTGTGCCCTTTCCGGAAGCATCGTCGCCGCCCGGCTTGCCTTCATCGGGCTGTTCGGAGCTTTCTTTCGAAGCTTCGGAGCCACCGTTCTTACTACCGGATTCGGATGGGCTGTCGCCTGCTGTACCGGACTTACCACCCGGGTCGCCGCTGCCGGACTTCCCGGACTTCGAGCCCGTCGCGGGTTTGCCGCTACCGCTTTTCCCGCCTTCACTACCCGAGCCACCTTCTCCGGACTTGCCAGACTCGCCTGATTGCGATGGCGAATTGCTCTCGGGATTGCTGCTCGATTCTCCCGGCTGACTCTGAGATTCCGGATCGTTCTGCGGGTTCGCGGATGGATCGCCTGACGGCTTCTGACTTTGCCCGTTATTGGAATTGTTGTCCTGGTCCTCGCCGGATGGATTGCTCTGCGGGTTAGAACTGCTGTCTGAACCGTTCTCGGAATCGGGTGAATCCGGGTTCTCGCCGGGGTTTGCGGATTCAGACTCACCTGGATTGTCCCCCGACTCTGAGTCCGGATTCTGTGAGGGACTTTCGCTGTCAGTCGGTGGCGTGGTCTCACTCGGAGTAGAAGTACCTTCGCCTGGAGTGTCCGAATTCGACTGCGGATTGGTTGAGTCGCTGTCTGGGTCACCGCCGGGCATGTCCGAGTCGGGCTGCCCGTTAGGTGTGTCTTCAGCGTTGGCGTTTTCGTTCGTCGAATTGGGTCTTGAACCTTCCTCACCCGAGTCCGGCGTGGCCGGATCGTCGCCGTCTGGATTTGGCGGGCGATTGTCGGTGTCCCCCGAACCCTCCGAGTTGTTGTCCTGGGTATTGTTCGCGTCGTTGTTCGAACCTTCCGCACCGGGCTCGGAGTTCTCGCTGTCGTTGTTCTCGCCTGGATTGGTGCCGGGGTTCGTCGAATCGTTGTTCTGCATGCCGTCGTCATTGGGGTCGTCGTTTGATGGGTTACTCGGATCAGACGCACCGGGATTTCCGTTTTCGTTTTGTGCCTGCTGGCGATCGGCCTCACGGTTGAGGAGTTCACGCAGAACTTCCTGGTCATCTTCGCCGGTGTTGCTCAATGGCTCTTGTTCTTCCGAGCCCTCGCCGGATTCTGAAGTGCCTGTGTCTCCATCTTCACCAGATTTGGGCCCCGTTTTAGAGCCTTCTGCTCCTTTGGTCTCAGTCGTGCCCTCACCGGATTTGCCTTCACCTTCATCGGTGTTTCCAGACTCGCCGGTTGCTTGCTGAGTCCCGTCTTCCGGTTCGTCCGAGTTCTCGTCGCTGACTGGCGCATCGTTCGAATCCGTTTTTTGCGGAGCATTTTCCGGATCGAATTTGCGGTTGTCCGGATCCGGCGGTTTGTTTGGGTCACCTTCTGGAGCGGATTCGTTGGGCGTTTGATCACGCTCGTCGAGCTTCTCTTCCAACTGGTCCCGATCAAACTGATGCTGTTCCTTTGCTTCCTGCTCATCAACGGGCACGGTGATTGTGAGTTTGAGGTGCGGCGTTGTGCTGAGGTTGGAATCGAGGATCACTCGCATTTTGTTGGCATTGCGCCGGTCTGGGCCTTCAACGCGTCGGTTGTCGCGCGCTTCCAGCCACCACTCGACCTGATCACCTGGTCGCAGATTGAATTCTTCAAGTTTCAGGTCGTAGATCGACATCGTCCGGTCGTCGTTGCCCGAGTAGATTTCGCGCTGCAGTGCCTGTTTGCCGTGCTGCAAACGCAGTGTCACATCACTCAACCGGAAATCTGGGTCGCTGGATTTGGCCAGGAATGGGACGATGGCATTTGCGGGTACTGACAGGTCAGTGGTTGGCGAGACCGCTACAAGATCGGGCCCTTTGTCGACATCGATTTGAATCGAGTGAATAGCCGGCGCGGGGTTCCGAATGCCTTCGTCCGTTTCGCACTGAATCCGGTAGTAAGCGGGAAAGGAACCGTCTTCGCGATGAATGGGCTGCCAGATGACACTCAGCCGATGTGCATCTGTCTCACCGATTTTCATGCGTAGTGGTTCGGGGTGATCCGGAAACTGCTCTTCGTCCGAGAAGTGCACCCATGCCTTTGTAACCGGCAGGTTTGTCTCAGCTTCAATCGCGATTTGAGTGCCTTCCCACGCATGGATGTCGGCACCGGGCGGCGACTCGTTGGCGAGCTCCATGTAATCCGGGTAGTCGTAATGGAGCGCCGAAACCTCAGCAGATGGTGGCTGGCGGACAATCACGCGATATGTCTGCGTACGAGCGTCACCGGCTTCAATCTGGTAACTCAGGCTCTGCAACAGACCGGCACTGTTCTCGCCATTGAGGATGCAGCGGAACTGCTTCAATCCTTCCTCGGTTGCCGTCAGATTGACCCGCTCGTTGACGAAGCGGCGGTCGTCAGTCGTGAAGTACAGATTGACCTCGGCTGGAATCTCGCCGCGAAGATCGACGGAGACTTCCAGATTCTCACCGGCGATCACTTCAACATCCTGACCCGGATCGATTGCCAGGAACTCGGTCTGCGTCGACACCGACAACTCGGCCCACGGAGCAAGCACTCGTGCCACCGACGGCCAGACCTTCTTCGGTGAGAACACCGTGTACATCGAGAACACAACGACCGCGGCGAGCAAACCGTAGGAGAGTCGCAACAACGGCCGGCGATCAAAAGCGTCGTCCACTTCCGTGTGCGACAGCGTCACTGCGGCGCGTTTCTCGATCGAACGGATAATGGCCGGCGAGACGTCGCGTCCCGAGTCCCGCAGGTCGACGTAGTTAAGCAGGTTGCTTTGCAGGTCTGGCGATACACCTTCCAGTGATTTCGCGGCGTACAGCCGAGTCACGTTGCGGAACCAGGGAAGAGCAACTTTCCAGCCAATCAGACTCAGCGATGCAACGAGCAGACCGGAAAGCAGCGCCAATCGCATGCCATAGCCGAATCCGCCCGAGATGATCCAGTGGTCAAGTACGACAAAGACCAGCAGGTAGCTGATTGTCAGAAGCGCGACACCGCAGGCTGCGGTCACAACGTCTGTGAGTTTTACGCCCTGTCGGGTCTTCTGAATCTGATAGTCGATGAACTCGTCAAACTCGGCGTAGTTCCGTCGGCTTTCGAGCGTCGCAGACATCGGTGGTTCCCTGTCAGCGGTCGCGGTTACACGAGAAAGAACTCGTCTCAATAACGCGTCTGAAGACGTTGCAGGCAGTACAGCGAGAGAGCTGAGAATCTTACCTCCATCCAGGACCCGAGACGAGTTGATTGTGTTTATCGCGACGCTTCTGACTGAACATTCAGCCCGCCGAATTTACATGCTCTCCTGAATTGGATTCGGCACGTGGGAGAGCGTCAGCCAACTTATCACGGTGGATGCCATATAATCAAAGTTGACTTTACTAATATAAAATTTAATACTAGTATCAACTTTAATAATAAGTAATTCCAGTTTGAGGAATCAACGTGGCGGATCGAACGTGGGTCGACTACCTCAGCGACGAGGACATCGCGTTTGTGCGACGTTTCGTCCTGGCGTCGGGATCGCTGAAGCAGGTCGCTCAGGAGTATGGAGTGACTTATCCAACGATCCGGCTTCGCATCGACCGGCTGATCGCGAAGATCGAAGTTGTAGAAGAACAAACAGAAGTGTCCGAATTCGAACGATTATTGAGAGGCCAGTTCGCGGATGGCAAGGTCGATCACGAGACCTTCAAGCTGCTGCTCGGCGCTCACCTGAAAGATCGAGAGGGGTCCGATGCGAATCCACCTTCTGACCAGTAACGTTCTGCTCGTGCTACTCGCCGCCAACGTTGGGGCGGCCGGCAACGAAGTGACCCGCATCCAGTGGTCAGATCTGAAGGAATGGGGGCGTCTTGAGCTGGGCGAAGTGGTAGCGACTGACAGCGCAACCGGCTCGGATGAGGAACTTCTGATTTCGCACGACAGCGAACAGCCTCTCACAGCGCGACTCGTGACGCTTGAGCCAACTGGCGTCAAGAGTCATCTCTACACGCTCCGCGGTCAGATTCGGTATGAGGACGTTTCGCAACCAGGCTATCTGGAAATGTGGAACCACTTTGCGAACGGTGGCGCTTACTTCTCCCGCACCGCTGCGCCATCGGGTCCGACGGGAATCATCGTCGGGACGTCGACAACTCGGGAGTTCATCCTGCCGTTTCAGAGCGATCCTCAAACCGGACCACCCGGGAAAATGGAGGTGAACCTGATACTGCCATCCAGCGGACGCGTCTGGATCGGGCCGCTGACATTGACGGAGTTCTCGGAAGCGGAGTGGTCATCCGCCATGCAGGCCAACGGTGCCTGGTGGTCGCCACAAGCGGGAGGATTGGTCGGCGGACTGCTGGGCTGTCTGATAGGACTCATGGGAGCCGTTATCGGAACACTGTGCAGTCTTGGTCGCGCCCGCACTCTTTGTCTCACTTCCTGCTGGATGGCAATCGGGATCGGAGTCGTCTGTCTCATTGCAGGCACGATTGCGTTGACGCTGCAACAACCGTACGAGGTTTACTACCCGCTGTTGCTGACAGGCATCATCGCCACGTCCGTCGTCGGAGGCCTGATGCGCACGGTCCGAAAACGGTTCGAAGAAGCCGAACTCCGAAAAATGGCCTCAATGGATACTTGTGTTGAGGTCTGAAGCATCACTTGCCCGACGATGTCAGCCAATAGATCCGGGATTCGTGGGCCGTCCCTATCGAATGCGGTCTGTTTTCTGTAGGTTGACCGCACTATTGAGCCTTCGAGGTCGACACAACCTCGAATCGACTCGGCCTTGTCGGCCGACGCAGGATGTCGCGAGCAGATCGTGCAGCGAATCCCCCACAGGCTCGAAGGCGACAGGTCTTCCGAAAGTTCTCACCGGGTTTATGACTCGGGTGCGGAAACACGTCAGGTGAACGAAGCGGCGTCGCTCTCTGTGTTTTCAGGAAATTGATGCGCACGCCCTATTGCCGTTTCGTGTCTTGACGCACGTGTACGCGCCGCCTTCGTTGATCGATCGCGGTCAGCACCAGCCACAGGAAGAAATTGAAATGTCAGAAAACAGTCCCCAGAAAACGCTGCGCCTCGATCCGGCCTCGTCGCCGTTCGAGGCTTTTGAGATGTCCACATCGATCACAATGACTGAGTCGGCCGAACCGTCATCACCTTGCGAGTCGTTCGATACGGTCGTTGGCGATCTCCAGATTGCCAACGATCCAGGCGAGACCCCGCCGAACCTCTGCCAACAGGATGCCTTCGATCCGACGCAGGGTGCGGCCGCTCCGACGATCGAATCAAAACCCGATCCGGAACCTCAGCCCGAGAATACGCCGCGTGAAGTGACGTTCCTTGATCTGCCAATACGCAGCGAAGTACAGCAGGCCGTGCAGAAGGCCGGCTACGAAAAACCCACCCCCATTCAGGCGGAGATCATTCCACACATGCTCGACGGCCGCGACGTGCTGGCTCAGTCGCAGACTGGTACTGGCAAGACCGCGGCCTTTGCGTTGCCGATCCTCTCGCGAATCGAGATCGGCCGGAAAAAACCGCAGGTGCTGGTGCTCACACCCACGCGTGAACTGGCGATTCAGGTCGCGCGATCGTTTGCCACCTACGCGAATTCCCTGCCTCGCTTTTCCGTTGCCGCTATCTATGGCGGACAGGACTACTCGGCTCAGTTCAAGCAATTGCGGGACGGAGTCGAAGTTGTTGTTGGCACACCGGGTCGTGTGATCGATCACATCAGACGCGGCACGCTCGACCTTAGCGACATCGATTGCCTCGTGCTGGATGAAGCCGACGAGATGTTGAACATGGGGTTTCTGGAAGACGTTCAGTTCGTGCTTGAGCATGCACCCGAGAAGCGACAGATCGCACTGTTCTCCGCAACACTGCCCACGCCGATTCGCAACATCTCAAAGCGTTACCTGAACGATCCAGCGCGGATCACAATCAAGAAGAAGACAATGACGGCCGAGTCTATTCGGCAGCGGGCTTTGTTTATCCTCCCGCGAGACAAAGCCGATACCCTCAAGCGGCTCCTGGAGGTGGAAGACACCGACGGCGTTATCATCTTTACGAATACTAAGGACGCATCAGTTCGGGTTGCTGAGCAACTGAATCGCGAAGGGCTGTCGGCTGTCGCTCTTAACGGTGACATGCCGCAGAAGGTCCGCGAGCGAACGATCGAGCGGCTCAAGGCCAGTCACCTGGACATCCTTGTCGCAACCGACGTTGCCGCGCGAGGCCTGGACGTGACACGTGTCAGCCATGTCTTCAATTACGACGTCCCACAGGACGGAGAATCGTACATCCACCGCGTCGGCCGCACCGGGCGTGCTGGACGCAAAGGCGAAGCGATCATCTTTTTGACGAACGCTCAACGCGGCAAGCTGCGGTTCATTGAGCGGGCGACGAAGCAACCCATTGAGATCATCCAGCCACCCACGGCGGATGAGATCAATGCCATGCGAGTCAAGCGGTTCACGCAACGTATTGCCGACATGACGGACGGTCAGGACCTGATGATGTTCCAGAGATTGATCACGGAATTCGCTGAGGAATCCGGCACACCAATGGTGCTGATCGCGGCAGCTCTGGCACAGATCAATCAGCAGGGCCGACCGTTCCTGATGAAGGAACGGCCTCGCAGGAAAACCGAACGCAACGGGCAACGGTACGGCCAGAGTGAACCGGGCGGGTCCGCACGGCGTACTCGTCGTGGCGGAGAAGGTCGTCAACAGGGAATACCGGAGCCAGGCAAAGATCGCTACCGGATCGAAGTTGGCTGGAACGACGGAGTGAAGCCGGGCAACATCGTGGGCGCTATTGCGAATGAAGGTGGCATCTCTGGCGAGCACATCGGTCCGATCAAAATCCACGATGCCTACAGCACGGTTGATCTGCCCGAAGGCATGCCTCAAGACGTCTATGAAACGTTGCAGCGGACGAAAGTCACCGGTAAGCCGCTGCAACTGCGCCTTTCCAGTGCAGAGGGTGTCGAGGCCACACGTCCCAACGTGGAGAAGGGGGCCCGAAACACTTTTCCGCGCCGCAAGCACGAATCGGGGAGCAAAGGCCCAGGTCGCGGCAAGCCCTTTCAGCATAAGAAGAGCAAAAAGCGGAAGGCCAAAGCACAGTCTCAGAAGCGAATGAAGTCTCCGAAGATCGGATCAAGCGGCACGCCCTGACCGACGCATTTGGCGAACGACAGCAAGCGGTAGCCGTTCCTGCTGGCTTTCTACTCATGTAGACCGCGTCGTTGTCGCCAAAGACACAGGCAACCGACGAAAGTGCTGACGACGCATCCAATCGCGGACGCTTGAATGCTCGCCAACGCAGGGACGCTTGAAAAGAATTGAATCCGCCAGGCTCTGGACAACATGATGCCGGGATTTGCTTTCTGTAATAACGGGCCTGCGGTGTAACCGAATTCGGATCGGTCCGCGCTGAGGATTCCAGAGACCTGTTCCCGCTGCAGCAAGTGCTGGAGCTGGTCCTCGTTACCAATATCCCAGGACTCGACGACCGCCAGAATCTCCTGTGGCTGTTCGTCACCTTTTCCAAAGATCGGCACGAACACCTTCGTCCAGCTTCCAGAGCTCTCCTCGACGACATATCCCTTTTCGAACACAAATTCGGTCAACTGAATGTGGCCGCCGAATTCACCGTCGTGCTGCACAAGTTCCTGAAACGTCAATGGAACGGCAGGCGCGCTCAATGCCTTGTAATGTCTGTATCCTGCCAGGACATCATGCCCAGAATCAGTCCGAACAATAGACCGAGGCCCGTTTCGGAAAGCAGTAGCGTTGTTCGATCGCCTGCCGAAACCATCTGCGACTTCCTTCGTTGCCGACCAATTTGTGGTCATTGATGCAGTGAGTTGACCCGGTCAATTCCGACTCTGGCGTTGTTCCACCGATCGTGCGGAAGCGAGGCTCGAAAATCGTCGATGAATCGACCGATACCATCGAGCAGAATCGGAACACGAATACAGCGTCCCTTCACCGGTCGGATGACAAACCACTCCGAGCCCTGTGTGAATGTGATGGAGGCAATGCCGTCCCACCGGACCTGTTTCTTTCCGGTCCACGCGGACCGGGCCTTTATTGATTCAGTATCTACTTCGATGCGCGAGCGGAATCCTTCGTTGCACAAGAGGAGTCCGGGAATTCCACCAAACAGGCATGCTCCGCGAAACACATACCAGAAGGTTTGGATGTTTTGCAGTTCCGGGTCGATTGGCGTGATCAAGACAACAAGAACAGGAAGCGCGACAGTCATGCCGATGGCAAAGTACCGAAACGGACGGCCATACGTCATGACGTACGTCTGCCCTTCGACGTGTCGTCGCGACTTGCTACACAGAGTGCACATGATCCAATGTGCCAGAGGACCTTCCATAAAGCGCCTTCTTAAGAAGTCATCTCAGCCACACACACTTTCGTATCTTGATCGACAACAGGTGCGGAGACCAAACCGGCCGAAGCCAACACGTTCGTATGTTGTGCCTGGCGGGGCGACTTCGGGCGTGCGATGATTCTGGACCTTGGACAGATTGTATTCGCCTTCGAAGACGGCCTTCTATTTCCACTGCAAACTCGCCGCAATCGGACTCAACATGTTTCACGCGAAATCGCTCCGCAATTCGTATCTCGTGTCAACGGTTTTCCTGTCAGCATGTCTGTCGTTCCTGCCGCGCTTCGCCGGAGCTGACGAACAACCGATCGCTACGATCGCCGTCGTTTCCAACCTGTACATCACGACGCTGCCACCAAAGCAAATTCTCGATGAACGTGGCAGCCTTCGCGACTTCCTGGCGAAGACCGGGCCCGAAAGCCTGAAAAAAACTGTCGCTCTGGTGAATCGACTGAAGCCTGATGCGTTGGTCGTGCAGGGTTCGCTGACGTGGTCAGGATTGAAGGCCGACTTCGATGCTGTGGCCGAGTACCTCAATCGTATTGAGGTGCCCGTCCTGACCGTGCCGGGACATCTTGACCGTCGGACTGGCTCACTGGATGCGTACCAGCAGGTGTTCGCCGATCGACACGCTGACGGAACAGTCAGGTCTGTGAACGGTGTCCAGCTTGTTTTCGCTGGCGATCTACACGGGAATCCGGATGCCGCCACGGAGAGGATCGAACATCAACTGGCGTCCATCAAATCATCCCACGCAGTTCTGCTGTTTGCCGGCAAAGAAGATGAATTCAAACGACCGCGCCTGACGAAAACTCACGAACGTTTCTGGAAGCTGGTCGACGCGAATCATGTGGCGATTCGATTCGATCCCGGCCGCTACGGACATCGAACGCTCTATGAAAACACGTTGCCAATCTGGACGGTCGGTTCGACCGCGTGGTCCGAGCGAGGGTCGGTCACGCTCGTCAAAGTGTTCGCTGACCGGATTGAGTTGGCTCAGGTCCGCGACCCGGATCAGCCGACGTTTGGTCTGACCGTGCCGAATCCCGTAACGCAACCTCGACTCAATCGAGCCGACGAGGATCCCTACGGTTGTCCGTCGTACACGGCGGACCTGGCCGCGAAACCCGACTTCACGTTTGCACTCATCTCCGATCCGCAGTTCGATCGGGAAAAGAACCGGGACACCCTGATCCAACGTGCCAAAGCTGGAATTGCGGAACTGAACCGGTTGGATCCCGCGAAGGTGTTTGTGGCTGGCGACCTGGTGAACAACAACCTGCCCGAAGAATGGAACCTCTTCAAGAACACTTTCGGAGAGCTTGAAGTTCCTGTTGAGGTCGTCGCCGGTAATCACGACGTGCTGTTCAATTACGACTTCGTGGAAGCGTCCTATTCCAGCGCTCCCGAGCGGAATCCGGAGTATGCGAAGATCGTCAGTGCAGCTCTGGCCGACGCTACCAAAGAAGGCTTTGCCGGCCCGACGACACTATTCGAGAAGTTCACGGGCACGAAACCCAATCGCATCGTCAAACATCGAGACGCGGCGTTCATCACGGTCAGTTTCTTGACCATGCGGGCCGATGAGTCGCAGCTCGACTTCCTGCGCAAGGCACTGGAACAGACCAAAGACAAACGACACGTTTTCGTCGTCGCTCACTATCCGTCGCTTCCGGCCTTTGGGAACAACGTGCAGCCGCAACTTGGCGGTGATGAAGTCTTAAGTCTGCTTCAGGAATACCGTGTCACCGGCTACCTGTTCGGGCATCGGCACCGCAATGGATTTCGAATGCACGAACGAACCGCGCATGTCCTGAGTGACAACATGAGCTCCATTCATCTGTTGCATGTCTTCCCGGACCGGATCGTCATCGGGCGCAAACACATCGGATTGCCGCTCTATGAAAAGCTGACAATCCCCGCGTCCCGCTAGCCGAGCGGCACAGTGTGGCGGTCAATGCAACTCCATGAGGACCATCTTTCAATGCCGACAGGCACGCTGCATTTCAAGCGAGGATACGTGCGTCCAATTGTCCGCAGTCGCACGTTGCGACGCGTAGCTCTGCTGGCGATGTTGGTTGGCGCGTATTCCACCCTGCCCATGTGGAAAGAGCAGTCCAGCTTCGAAGGTGTCGCTGACATTCCCGCGGAAATTCATGCCGTGCTGACGCTGGTCCTGGGCTGCCTGCTCGTCTTCCGAACGCGGACAGCGCACGATCGCTGGTGGGAGGCTCGGACTCTGTGGGGTGACCTGGTCAACGTCAGCCGTAACCTTGGATCCAAGTTAGCGCTGATGGTCAGCGTTCCTGAAGGGGAATTTGACGAAGCCGAGCGAGTCCTGATCGCCTTTCCGTTCGCACTGCGAGACCACTTGCGGAACGATGCCGACATTCAGCAGCTTCCAGGATTCGAAGACGTGACGGACTCGACTGCACATGTGCCGAACTACCTGACCGGCCTGCTGTACACGGCGATGGGAAAATGGAAAGCCCGAGGCTGGATCGACGGATCGGAACTTCGCGTCATAGACGCGGATCTCAGGCGGTTGATGGAGATCTGCGGAGGCTGCGAAAGCATCCGCCTGACACGGGTCGCCAGTTCCTATCGAGTCTTCACCCGGCAGTGTGTGCTGTTATTTCTGCTCACGTTGCCGTGGGGCCTGTCGACCGACTTCGGCTGGTGGACGATTCCGCTGACGACCATCCTGGCGTACTTCATGCTCGGACTGGAAATTGTCGCCGAACATGTTGAGGAACCGTTCGGGGACGATGAGGATGACCTCGATCTGGATCGCTTGTGTAAGGAGGTCGATGTCACCGTCAGCGAATCGTTCGAACGCGCGAGAGAGACGCGTGCAGACGCCGCGGAAACACCATGAATCCGGGCGAGGCTCTGGCCTGGACCGAATCAGGATTCACGGCCAGTGGATTTGCCCTCGTCGCGAAGAGCGTTTTGCAACGGACATTGTTCGGGGATGACGGGGACTCCTGCCCGGTAATCCTCCAGAAGACGCCGTGACTCTTCGGCCAGCATACGCCGTACTTCGCGACGCCTGCCTTTGACTCGCGGGATCCGCAACTCGTCATACGCAGTCGTTTGATGACGCAGCCAGGCGATGACCGCCGACTCGGCTCGTCGCTCAATCGGAATCCGCTGTGTTCGCGCTACCGTGCCACTACCAACGGGTGTTGCGTGCTTCGTCACAGCATCGGCGAGTCGAGTGGCGATCTCAGCATGACACGGAGCAAATTCGAGAAATGCCAGAACGGCGGCAGCGAAGTCTTCAACGTAGTGGCCCTGTTTTCGCTCGCGGCGATTCACGTCTGCCTTGCGGCGTTTCGCATAGGCCTCGGTAGATCGCTGCGCTTCCAGTTCGACTCGCACCACGGCGATCCGATCTGCCGGGGCCCAGACACCGCGTGAAAACGTGCGACGTCCCTTCTTCTCCTGCACGATCCAGCTTGGTCCGCCAGCTTTGACTCGGCGAGTCAGTGTCGCATCACCAGGCAGTAACAACTCCCAATCTGCCGGTGCCTGAATGACCTGACCATCCGTGGTGCGAACAGCACGCTCGTACGGACCGGGAGCGACAATCCGTGTCTCGGTGGGCATCACTTTTCACTCTAACTGTGCGACTGGGCGCTATTCTTTTGGCGTGTCTGAAGCGTTATCCGGTGTGGATATCTCGACGTGCTCGACGACCAGTTCCATGTACTCACGCCCTCCGGAACGGACAAGGATGCGGCCGGGGAAGAAGCGCCCGCCAAATTCCTCCATTGTTGCGAAGTAGACTTCGCACTCGTCCGTGTCTTCGAAGAGCTGGCTGGAGAAACCCACGAAGGCTGCTGGCTGCCGAGCAAAATACCAGCGGGTCTGGACTCCGTTGACCGCCGTGATCAGAACATCCACCACGTCACCGGTGAGGTCCAGGGGTTCGCTGCCCAGGTAATAGAACTCGGAGAATCCAGCATTCAGTTGCTTCAGCATCAGTTTGAGCTGGTGCATCGCAATGAGCAGTCCACCGCTGCCAGGCGGCGTGTTTTCAAAGTCGGTGCCATCGAGTACCTGTAAGTACGGCTCCTCGGCGATCATCAGACCGATCTTTTTTTCGGCCAGACCCAATTGAAATGCATCCCCCATCCCGGTTTGACCGGTGATCTTCCATGTCCCTTCTGGCACAGCGGCCCAATCACCCCAGCTCTTCACGAGCGGCATCAGGCGATTCTGCTCCTGCTCGTTGAACCAGTAATTCGCGTAGCCATCCTTCTTCACAAACATGTGTTTGTATTGCTCGGGCGGCTTGGGCTGATTCTTCGCGTGCGGGTTTGGCTGTTGCGGCTTTTCCGGTTTCGGATTATCGGGATCTGGCTGGTCCGGATCCGGTTTGTCGGGCTTCGGTTGTGCCGGCCGCTGTGGCTGCTTCGGGCGCTTCGGCATCAACTCGGCTTTGGTGTGGACTCCCCTCAGTCGCGCGAGCATCTCGAATTTCTGACCATCGCGACGATACTCGAGGGGTAAACGCCAGCCTTTCGGGTAGATGCCCAGGATGTTCTTGAACTGATTAACCGAGCGAATCGGTCGGCCCGCGAACGAAACGACTTCGTCACTCAGTCGCAGACCACGACGATAGGCTTCGGACGATTCGATGATACTGTCGATCACAACGCCGCCTTCGGGATTTGTTATGACCGTGGCTCCGAGTGTCGCGTGATCGACCACGCGTCCGCTGCGCAGGTGGTCGATGAAGTGGCGGACCTGATTGATCGATATCGCATAGCCGGCGCCCGAGTTGACACGACCACGTTTCTCAAATGAGCCACGACCATTGATACCAATCAGTTCTCCATTGTCGTTGAACAGCGGCCCACCCGAGTTGCCCGGATTAATCGACGAGTCGACCTGGATGCAGTCGGCATATTCCAGAAACGACCCGGCGGGGTATTGATAGCGGTGGACTCCACTGACGATGCCGTATGTCACAGTCGGCTGGAAATCCGTCGCGAGCAGGAACGGGTTGCCCATCGCGTAAGCCCAGTCCCCAACCCGAACCAGATCGCTGTCGCCCATCACTGCCGTGGGGAAATCGTCACGGCCCAGCAGTTTGAGCAGGGCCACGTCGCCGGTTGGATCGATGCCGACAATAACCGCGTCGTACAGGACGCCGTCGTTGAGCCCACACTTCATGAAATTGCCGGCTCCACTGGTGACGTGAAAATTACTCAGGGCGTAACCGTCGGGAGTGATCACCACACCCGATCCACCGCCTTTGCCACCATTCCCGAAGATCGCGACAACGGCAGGTGCTGCCTTTTGAATCACGCGGACACGCCGCGTCTGGGCATCGATCACTGTCTGATCAACGGCAGCTGCCGGTGTCTGAGTGGCAAGAACAGAAGCAACAACGATCAGCATGTTTCGAGCAGTGATCATTCTCTTGCGCGTCCGTTTAACGGTTGTGAGTTCGACGATTCACTCGCTGGGAGAAAACTGGTCAATCGTCCTGACGTTCTGTTGGTACGTCGATTCCGTACGACGCCACCAGCTTCAATTGCCTCGCCAATGCTAAATCTTTCGGCGTAATCATGCGACGAGTGACTGGTACCGGCCCTCCCTCGATTTGAACAATCGCCGCTTCGAAGGGCTGCCAGCGAAGGTCACCAACCTGAACAAGTTTGCCGAGAGACTTCCCGGTTGCCTCCCGAAACGCCTTATAGATTAACTCGGAACAGTAAATCCGCTCGTCGTCCATGCGGTATCGGGCATCGTACGGTCGACCGAGCATCTTGCGTGTGTTCGCAAGAATCGCAGGCACAGTTTCCCGATGCTCCGGCCTCAGGCGATACACCGCAAATCCATCACCGCGACCACGAAAAACAAACTCCTTCAACGGTGTTGCTCCAACACCGTCATAGGCCTCGTAAACGATCCACTCGCCGTCACGCCGGGCCACGATCCCGCAATGAGAGAAACATGATTCGGTAACACCCTCGATGGTATTGACGAGAAGAGCCCGAGGGAGTGACAGAAACACGACATCGCCTTCACGCGGCTCGTACTCGTGAAACGCTACGTATGCCGGGCCAAGCACGGAGGCAAAGACACCGGCGGTCAAAGCCATACAGAATAGAATCGTCATGGCGACGATTCTGCGGTCTCGCTGTTGCCGTCGAGATCTCGAAGTGACCACAGATGCCATATCGATTTCCAATCAGCGCAGGAGCCGGGCGTTCGCCAGGACCAGGTGGTCACCGATGTCGCTCTCGGAATCGCCATAGTCGACCAGAATGTCGAGAACAAACTTGTCAGAGACATCCAGATCAACCGGCACAGGCATGTCGGCTTTCGCCTTCACGGTCTGTTCCATGACCTTTTGACCGTCGAGCGAAATCTCGACCCGCACGAGGCCCGGTCGTCCGTCCTGGATACCCATCAAGGTCTGAAACCGACCGTAGTCTCCATCCAGACGGTATCGAAGTAATGTGCGGGACCGGACGCAGACACCACGAGAGAATGTCTGTTCGTTGAGCGACAGAGCATTGGGCGAGTTGATTGCGCCGTCGTTCTCGTAGATGTCTTCCTCCCGCCCGGAAAGTCGATAGAGGTCGATCCAGACCCATTCATGCTTAACGACCCGTGGCTTAAGTGACGACAACCACCTCAGTTTTCCAAAGCTGAAGTCGATGTCGCGCACGGCAGCCAGAGGTACGTTCGTCTTCGGCCCGGTCGCGAGCGTCAAGCTGAGAACCGTGCCGTCACATGTCAGTTGATTGAATGTCAGACGGTCGCCGCGCGCGGTTTCCACAAGACCCGCAGGGCGAGTTTCATCTTCGTCTGTCTGCCGGAAGAGGAGACCGAAGACTCGATCTCGGGGGACCGGCACGTTCTGTCCATTCAACAGAAAGCTGACCTGCTCGGCTGTAATGTCGCCAATGACACCTTCCACGAAATCAAGCTTGTCTTCCTTCTGCAGAACAAGCATGTCCTGCCGACGTTCCTTCGCAACGATCTCCACCCAATCGGCATCGACAGCACTGGGTGACTCAGCCAGGCGTACGTCCGACAGTCTTGTCCGCGGCAATGCCACGTCTCCCAGCAGACTCGATGTAACCTGAACTGAATCGCCTTTGATCACAACCTGGTCGGCTTTCAGCTGAGACCCATCCTGCAGGATGACTTCATGTGGCGCAGATGCTTCAGGAAGATCTTCGGGTCCTTTCACGCGTGCTTCCAGAACCTGATTCGTTGGAAGTTCGATCGGCCCGGATTCACCGGTGAGCTTCCATGTCGATTGATCCGCGGAGTTCAGACTGCCGGTGACCGTTTTGCCGGTGAGCGTCGTGATTTCAAGTTGCGGAGCGTCCGCAAGAGTGACCAGCAGCAGCGTCGTCAACAGATTCATGACGGCCTCAATGGTCTAGGTCGTTGCAAAGGAAACCGTCTGAGAGACGCCCGGGCTAATCGTTCTTAGTTAAAGTTGGGTCGTAATTAGCGACCTGAACTCTTTTGTGGGCGGGCTGCGAGTTTCTTCAGGTATTGCTCGATGGCACTGCGGTAGTGCGGTGGCAGTTCCCGATCGATCAGATTGCGGGCGCGTGTCTGCTGCTTCGGGGGCAACTCGCCCCAGCCGCTGCGATTACCGATCTCTCGCTCATCCACTTCTCCCGGTGCGGTCGAGCCTTTGATACGACTGTCACTGGCCGGGCTTCCCGATTGATTCTGGTTTCCGCTCTGGCCGCCTCCACCTCCGCCGCCCTGCTGCTGTTCGAGCTTCTTAATCAGTTCGTCGAGGCGCGCGACGATTTCTTCTTCGACCTTCTGCACTCGTGCTCCGCCACGGCCAAGGCCGAGACGCCGTTCAACATCCGACATCATCCGGGAGACTTCGTCCAGCGACTTGTCTTTGAGACGCTGCAGGTCCGTCTGCATCAGCTCCGCGACTGATGAATACCGGACAGGCACATCCGATGTGTTCTTCAGAAGCTGCTTGAGTGTTGCCAGGCCTTCCTCTTTTTTCAGCAGCCGGTGTTCACACACCGCCCGATGAAAAAGATAGGCCGCGGGATCGACCAGCTCCTGTGTCTCCACGCCGGTGAATAACTCCAAAGCCTCGTCGTAGAAGCCGGACTGGCTGAAGAACCGCCCCACATGCGCTTTCAGGTTGGACGCGAAAAACGCGTCTGGCAGCTCACCGGCAAGAACGGCAGTTGGTGGAACGGCCAGCGATCCGAACTGCAATGCCGACAGAAGCCGATCGACTTCGGGTTTGATGAGGCCGAACGTGCGGATGACACGCTCATGCAACTCAGCCGAAGCCGGCGGCTCGTTCCCGAAGGCCCAAAGTTCACCGGCAGCGGACACCTGCTGCTGATCCGTGACGCCCTGGCTGGCCAGCCAGTCCAAGGTTCGAGTGCGGACTGCATCGGCCGGCATCGGAGCCAGCAGGACAGCCTCGTCAGCGGCTATCGTTGCGGTTGCGGCACCTGCCAGAAGGAACGCGAACAAGTGCGTGATTCGGGACATGCTGATCTCCATGACTGGCGGACGTGGCCGACTCACAAGTGTAACCACACTCTTGCGTCAACTGGGAGGCAATGCTGAGCCATGAAACCGACTTGCAACACCTGACAAACTGGAATAACCTGTTAATAGATAATACCTATATTATATATTTTACCCATATCAACAACGAGGCCCGGAGAGAGACATGAAACGCGAATTGACATTGGCAGTTGTGTTGCTGGCGACTGTCTCCGGACAGGTGGACGCGCAGACGCCAGAACAACAGGCCGAGCTGCGTGCAGTTCGAGCTGAACTCGCACGCGTGGAAGCGGAATTAAAGAAAGCGACGGCCTGTGCAACAGGTACTCAATCCGTCAATGCGACGTTGCGGAGACGCGTCGTGTGGATGCCGGAATCGCAGGCTCGGGCTATGGGGCTTGAGTTGTGGACAGACGAAAACGGAATCACGCCGCGGATCCCGATGACGGCGGAAGCACCGGTTACCGGAGCGTCCGTGCTCGGGCAGTCGACTGTGGGCGCTGCGGCACCAACGACAATGCTGCAATTACAACTGCCGATCGGTTCGGTCTTGTCGTCCCCGCCAGTTCAGACCTTCTCAGCACCAATTCAGACGTTCGCAGCACTCGTCCAGACGTTCGCAGCACCGGTCCAGACTTTCGATGCGGGCAGTGGTGTGATCTTTGCGCCGTCTTCGTTTGGATACGCAAATTCGGCCGGTGTTGGGTTCGTTCAGTCGACGGCCGCTCTTGGGATGGACAACAACCCGCGTCTGCAGGAGCAGTTGCCTTACTTCCGATCGTCCTGGGTTGCTCGTTCGCCTTTACAAGCCTTCGAAACTGTGCAGTTTCGCGGAACAGATGCGTCCACAACACCAAATGGCGGACACCCGTACGTTGTGTATCCCTACCACGCGCGCTGGACGACCCGTCGCTGATTCCCGATCCGTCGCGATCGGGTGACGTAAATCAGTCACAGCACTGCTCCGTACTCTACGATCTGAGTTCCGGGATCAGTGGGTCATTGAGTCGAGCTCGTTCGGCGGCTTCTTTGAGCTTCGACACGATGAAGAACTTGTGGTTGGCGACGGCCTGCTCGGTGATGTCCAGTTGAGTGGCAACATCCCGGTTCCGCTGACCGAGAACGAACAATAGTTCAGCGCACTTGAGTCGCTCGAACTCGCCCGCTTTCAGCCAGTCACGAATGAGCGACGACAGGCAGTTCGCGACAACCTTCTGCTCGGCAATTCGATCGTCCCGGCTCCGCAGCATGCTGGACGCGCGACGTGACGGGCCGGCAGGCTCGGACGTGGCACCGCTGTCTCTGGCTGGCATCAGCGGGACCGTAGGTCGACGTCCCTGCCGCCGCAGCACGTCCGTCAGCTTGTGGGCCGCGATCGAAAACAGGAACGAATCGACCGGTGTTTCCGCGGAATAGTTCGGCAGGCTGGTCAGGAATCCGACGAATGTTTCCTGCACGACGTCTTCGCTCTGAGCTCGATTGCGCAGCCGCGAGTCGACAAAGGCCAGCAGCCGGCCTTCGTATCGATGGATGAACTGTTCCCAGGCATGCTGGTCCCCGGTGCGGACCTGATCGATCAGAATCTTCTCAGCCGCATTCACAGAACAGACTCCGCTCGCATTTCGTTCGCTGTGATTGAGGGCGAGGTCTCGCGCAGCAATCCCCCCCATCAATTCCAACAGAACTTGACGGTAGGTCCTGGCCGGACCTCTGGCAATACGCCCGTTCCAAAAAGGACGCAGATACGAAGAAAGGGATGGCCATCAGTGACCATCCCTTTCCAGAAAAAAATGCACCTGCGGGAAAAGGTGGGACCGGACCGGCAGACTTCCGGGGACGCCGGGACAACTCATTAAAATGAATTGTCAGTACCGATCCCACCTCCCACAGGGCAAACGCTGACGTTAATTACGTGGTCGCAAGACCATCGTAAGCCCGCATTCCATGCTCGCTCACATCCAGCCCACCGGCATACCTGGAATATTCGGTTACCTTATCCGGGATTTTACTGGCTTCAATATCCAATTGGTGAAGCCCCTTATTCAAATCCTGAAGTTGGCTGTCCGGTAGGGGGGCGAGGGTCACCCCAACTTTGCAACTCAAGGCAGAACACCGCATTTCAATTTCTTTTACGGTTTGTTCGCCTAAAATCCTTTTTGAGTCGCATTCGATTTCCCTCTTTTTACGCCAGATTACCCTGGGTTTCCTGTTTTTCCTTGATGG
>CAYSJO010000641.1:0-9108 GCA_964431285.1 uncultured Planctomycetaceae bacterium | reverse complement strand
TTGCCGGAAATCCGGTAACAGTCGACGTCTTCGAAATCATCGACGACACCGCACAGCGCTGCCGGAATCGTCACCGGCTGAGCACCCATCGCATCCCCGTTGTCGCCGGCTTTCTCCAGCACAACCGGATGGTCGGTCACGAGTAAATGCGCAACGCTGGACACTGACTGATTCGTAGCGATCCGATATTCGTAAACGCCCGGTTGCTGGTCTTTCGGGATTGTGACCTGAAATCGATACGACTCGCCCACGTCGCTCTCTTCCGGATCAGACCATTCGACAGGTCTCGGTTTCGATTCGGCGTACTTCATCTTCGGCCCGGCCGGCGAGAAGAACACGGAATGCGATCCGTCGAGTGTGAATATCGACGAGACGTTGACATGAGCAGACGTCCCGCGCTGCACGGCGACCGGATGCGTGCGTGTGAGCTGGCGGAAACTGATCCTGGTCTCACCGGCCGACGCTGCTGATGCGATCAACAACAGCGAGAATAGCGGAACAGGCATCCAACCAACTGTTTTGAACATCTCGACCCCGATATTGAAACAACTTTGGGGAACACTAATCAGCGCTAATCTTCACTGATCTGGATTAGCGCCAATCAGTGTGGATTAGTATTCCATTCCTGGTCGCGGGCGCGTGTCGTACGACGCGACTTCATGCAAGTTCCTGAATCACGTGACCATCGCACAGTCGCATCGGCCGTCCGTCTCCGACGGCGTGAGTCGTGTCGAGCGGGATGCCGAGTTTGGTGTAGACCGTAGCGGCGATGTCTTGCGGGTAGGTCTCTTTGCCTACGCTGTGGCCGCCGACGGCATCGGTTTGACCGACGACCGTTCCGCCGGGCACTCCCGCTCCGGCAAAACACGCGATTCCGGCGGATGACCAATGGTCGCGGCCCGACGAGACGTTGACGGTCGGCGTGCGGCCGAAATCGGTCAGCCAGACGACGAGTGTTTTTTCCAGCAGTCCGCGTTCCTGCAGGTCGGCCAGCAGCGCCGGGAATGCCTGGTCGAGCGGCGGGAGCAGCGTCTTCAGTGAATTGAAGTTGTCGCGGTGTGTGTCCCAGTCGCCACTGCTGACCGTGACGAACCGTGTACCTGCTTCAATCAGACGCCGCGCCAGCAAACAACTTTGGCCGAATTTGTGCCGTCCGTAAGCGTCTCGTACGGAAGTAGGTTCACGGTTCACATCGAACGCCCGTTGCGTTGCCGCCGACGTGATCATACGAAATGCGCTGTGGTAATAATCGTCCAACGCACCCAACGCAGGCGGTTGTTTATCCAATTGCCGCTGAAACGTGTCGATCGTTTTCAACGCGTCACGGCGCAGATTGATGCGGGTCAGGCTCACGCCGCCGGGGGGCGTCAGGTCCTTGACGGTGAACTTCGCGGCGTTAGGGTCTTCGTGAATTTCGAATGGATTGTGGGCGATCCCCAGATAGCCGGCCGTGCCGCCAAAGAACTTGCGGTCGACGTCGTTGCCCAACTGCACGAACGCCGGCATGTTGTTCCGATGACCTCGTTCCTTCGCAATCACCGAACCGTAGCACGGATACTTCACGGTTGGGTTGACTTTATGGCCGGACATCATGATCGCGTCGGCGATTTGATGGGCGCCGTTGAGCGAATTCAGGTTGCGGACGACTGCGAATTTGTCAAACGTCCTGGCGAATCCAGAAACTTGATCGGAAAACTGCACGCCGGGCACCGTTGTGCCGACGACGCCAAATTCGCCGCGGATCCGGGCCTTCGCGTCGGGTTTTGGATCGAGCGTATCGTGATGGCTGGTTCCGCCACGCGTCCAGATCAGAATGCAGCTTCGTTCGGAATCCGTAGTCGGTGATGCGGCAGCGGCTTCGAGCCGCAACAGATGATCGAGCGAGAGCCCAACGCCGGCCAGCGTTCCGATTCGCAGCATGAAATCCCGACGGCTGTACGGTTCGCAGTCGGTGACGCGTTGCGGCAGGAAGTTCAACATTGTGCTCGCTCCAAAGTTGGATTTCACGATTTAGCGTGCCGTTTGCGCTGTGACGCGACAGGCAACCTAAAGGTTGAACTCCAGCATCTGTCAGTGATTAAACAAAAACTCGCGGCTGTTACACAACGCCCAAAGGACGTTTTCAAGACCTTGCTTGCGGTTGGCTGACCGGCGAATGATGTCGATGCAACCGCCGATTTCTTTTTCATTTGCTGGCCGCGAAAACGTCGCCAGATACAGTTCGCGGATCGCCGTGGTGTCTTCTACGCCACGTTTCAATATGGAAGCGAGACGGCCTTTCTCGTCGGCCAGTTTTCGGTGCAGAATCTCTCCATTGGCAATTTGCAAAACCTGTGAGAGATTCGGTTCGGCCGTGCGTTCGCACTCGCACGCGACGACCCGCTGTGGCCGGCCGAGTGTGTCGAGGAAATACGATTCGAAATTCGGATCAGGGAGTTCAATCGCCCGCGTGCCCAGTGGGACGCGCGGAAACTTCTCGCGCGTGCCACAAGCGAAGTCGACGGCATCCAACAAGACTTCGGCCGGCAGTCGTTTCACGTTGTAGTGTGTGTAAAACCTCGTCTCATCCGCGTTCTCCGGCCGTGGCCGGGAACTGAGTTGATAGACGCGGGAGTTCATGATTTGCCGCATCAGGTGTTTCAGGTCGAACTTGTGAGCGACAAAATCCGCGGCCAGCGCGTTCAGTAGTTGCGGGTTCGACGGCGGATTCGTGGCACGCACGTCGTCGACCGGATCGATCAGACCAACCCCAAGGAAGTGAGCCCAAATGCGATTCACGATGTTGCAGGCAAACAGTTTGTTGTCCGGCGCGGTTACCCAATCGGCCAGTGGCGAACGCAGATCGTAATGAGCCCCCGAGTCGATTGCTTTGCCGTGCAGCAGTTTTGGTTTCACAACCGTTCCCCGGCGCGGATGTTTGATCGAACCGGTGCCACGCACGCTAACGGTCGCGTCGAATCCCAGTTCGCCAAACGTCGACGTGGGTTTGCTTTCCAATTGCGTAAAGAATGCAGCCAGGCCGTAGTAATCGTCCTGGCTATAAACTTCAAACGGATGGTGGTGACAGCGTGCGCATTGCAAACGAACGCCAAGGAAAACCTGCACGGTCGTTTCCGCTAACGTGGTGGCCGGAGCGACAACCGGCAGATCGGTTGGGCGTGGACCGTAGGCGATAAAATTGACCGGTCCATTTTCAAACACCGACCCTTGGGCCGTGATCAACTCGCGGACAAACTGGTCGACCGGTTTGTTTCGCCGCAGCGACTGGCGGATCCAATTGTGCATGGCCCACATGCCGCTGTCGCCGGCCTTCTTGCGGTTGTTCTTCAACAAGTCACCCCACTTCATCGCCCAATACGCAGTCCATTCTTTCGTATGGGCGTCGCGGTTGGGATCTCCGGTCAACCCCAACAATTCGTCAATCAGTGCGATACGTTTGTTTTTAGACTTTGAAGCAAGGAATCGCGAGATGCGTACGGGAGACGGCAACGTTCCCAGACAATCCAGAAACGCACGGCGGACGAACTCGGCGTCGGTGCAAATTTCCGACGGCTGCAAGCCCAGACGTTGCCAATGTCCGGCCGCGGCGCGATCGATGAACGTTTCCGCTTTGAATCCGGTCAGATCATCAATGCGAGCCCGAAACGGAGACAAGACGTGCGCCACACGAGCTTGCCCGCGAAAGCGAACCATCACCACGCCCTGCCCGCGCCCGACGATTCTCATCCTGCCTCGTTTGCCGACCGCGACCACTCCGTCGGCAAAGCTGTCATAGCGAGCGAGCTGAGTCACGTCGCGCGACGATCCATCATCAAACTCGGCAATCACACGCAACGGCTGTGTTGCGCCGACTTGATAGGTCCCGGATTCAGGTGTGACCGACAATCGCGAAATGTTCGGGGCGTCGGCTTCTGGTCCTGGCGCGCCCGCTGCAATCCACGCGAGTAAGACGTCGTACTCAATCGAATCTCGCTTGATGAGCCGCCCGCCGCCATGTGCGATACTGAGGGTGGCTTTCTTGAGAAACAAACTCTCCGCCGGGGATACAGTTGACACGCGGCGTTGCTGATGGTCCCGAACGAGTGCCCGGTAGTCGTCTTCCGGTGCGAACCCGAATAGCGACAACTTGAAGCCGCCCTGGCCGTACTGCGAAGCGTGACAAGCACCTTGGTTACAGCCAGCTTTTGTAAGGACCGGAAGCACATCGGCCGTAAAACCGGGTCGGCGTCCACCTGCGTCCGCAGGAGACGGCTGGGCTGACAGAATGAACCACACGACAATCAAAAGTTTATGCATCAATGGGCACCCGCTCCGGGTCAGGAACTGGCAAAACACCCAGCGTATTGCAAGGTGGCTGACGCAACAATCCTGACGCTGATCCCCCGTCCGCGGTTCAATCACAAAAGTGCGCAGACGTTTTCAGGCGGGATCAGTGCCATTGTTGTGCCGAGCGAATTGACTGTTTCAACCTCCATGTCCAGATGCCGTGCCCATTGCGACTGGAAGGCGACTGCCTGACGAGCGTCGAACGGAGCCCGCGCCATATCCGGTTCTTCGGCGTAAGCACATGAGACCGCCGCCGCCAGAACTCCGCATTGGAATAAGAGTACTCTGCTCATGGAATCACCTGTCACTCGTTTCCAACAATTGTGAGTACGACTGAATAACTCGTCAGCACATCGGTCTTAGCACCGTCCTGGTATTAACTGTCGAAGTGCTCTCTGTAGCCGGACGATTGGCCGGAGACACTGCACATCGACTGACCGATGTGCATGGTCACGTCATTGAATTCAGTGCTCGCGTAACTGGCGCGTTTCGGAAGGCAAACCGAGGCTGTTTGCCTGTTGGTCAGCTCTTCTTCGGCTCGTAGATCGGACGGAAGTCGGGGATGGAAGCAACTTCGCCTGCTGCGGGCCGAAGATTCGTTGTGGCGGCTGTCAGGCCGAGGATCGGATAGATGGGCTGGCCGTTGCAGATGTGGACGGGGCGATTGCTGGGGTCGAGCATCGTTGCGTTATGCCCGATCCCCAGAAGGTGAAAGATTGTCGCGGCGAGTTCTTGCGGGAGAACGCGTCCGTCATGCGGATAAGCTCCATTCGCGTCACTTGCTCCGTAGACCTGCCCGCCTGAGATTCCGGCCCCCGCGAGGGCGATGCTGAAAACAGGTCCCCAGTGGTCGCGTCCTCCATTCCCGTTGAACTTCGGGGTGCGGCCAAACTCGCCCGCGGCAACGACCAGTGTTTCGTCAAGCAATCCACGTTCGTTGAGGTCTTCGATCAATGCGGAAAATCCGACATCGAACTGCGGGCAGAGCACGTCCTTCACGCGTCGATCATTCTGCGCGTGGGTGTCCCAGGTGGGGAAGCTCGACGTGAGATCTCCAGGCTCTCGCGGCCAGTTGACATGGACGAATCGCACGCCAGCCTCGATCAAACGCCTCGCCAACAGAACGCTCTGTCCCCACTTACCATTGCCATACCGTTCGCGGTTTTTGACGGACTCCTTATTGATCGCGAAAGCCTCCCGCGCTTTGCCACGCGTCAGGATGCCAAGAGCTTCCTGTTTCATTCGGTTGTATTCGCTGACCCGGCCGGACTGTTCGTTTGCGCGAAAGTATCCGTCGACTTGGTTGAGCAATGAAGCGCGAGAAGAAAGCCGCAGCGGTGGTAAGTCGCCTGGCAACTCGAACTCTTTGACGACGAAGCCCTCACGACGCGGATTGCATGTGAAGAACTGCGGATCCCATCGGCGTCCCAGGAATCCGGCCGATTGCCCCGAAATCCTGACGCCCGGATTGGCGATAATCGGCTCGGGAAGCCAGGCAAAGCTGAACGGTCCGGATTCACTGGGCTTCAGCATCTGGATCACCGAGCCGATGTGCGGCCAGTCCGTGGGCTGAATTGTTCGAGCGTTCGTGCCTGCGTACTTGAAACCCGTGAGAACCCAGTAGCCGCTGGTCGAGTGCGTGTTGTCGTTGGTTGAAAGTGCTCTCAGAACGGCGAGCTTGTTTGCGATCCGCGCGGTCCGGGGCAGCAACTCACAGAAGTCAATACCCGGCACATTGGTATGAATCGGCCGAAATGCGCCCCGGATGTTGCTGGGCGCGTTGGGCTTGGGATCGAACGTCTCATGCTGAGGGGCTCCACCACCCATGTACAGGTACAAGACATTCTTCGCGCGCCCGAACGTCGGATGATTGGTATCTCCGACGCTCGACTGATCTGCAGCAGAGAGCATCGAAGGCAGAGACAGGCCCAACGCATTCAGGCCGCCAATCCGCAGCCACTCGCGACGGTTGAGATTACTGCCGTGCCTCGATGAATGGTCAAAGATGCGTAACATACGAAGCCCCAAGAGGGAGGTTGGTATCGTCGCGGCGAGACATGTTCACGGGGGCGCTACAACTTGGCTTCAGGAGCAAACGATCAACTCCACAAAGCGGATACAGGTTCGCCGCCGTCAACCACCGGCGTTGGTCGGTTCTGCTGGTCGGGAACACGGAGTTCATGTTGTTCATTTTATCTTCTACTCATAAATGGTGAGTACAATTGGTGTAACTCTCGCGAAATCCACTACATGAATGCACCAGTAGTTGATAATTCACTCCCAAGATAAATTGCTGCATGATTGCCTGTCCTGCGCAGGCCTTACTTGAGCAGCAGAATGTAGTCCGCCTCTGGTACGTCAGCTGTGAAACGCACGCGGCCATCGCTGTAGGTGAACGGCAGATCCTTCTGCATAGCAACTGCGTGCACCCGTTTCGGCTTGAAACCAGAGCGCACGGCGACGTCGACTCCGGCTGCCGGTTCGTTCGTCCAGTTCACCAGTGTCAGACAACTGCCCTTCGCGTTGTCCAGCACCCAGGCTTCGACCAACGGCTGCGAGCACACGACCTCGGGGACCACGTCTGCGGCATCCAGCCCCAGCCGGACGAGTTTGGTCTCGTCGGTGCCGAATTGCGTCGGGTTGTAGATCTGGCAAGCGCCGCCGCGCCCCCAGGGAATGCGTTTGAGACCCGTGCGGACGTAGGTGTGCCCGGGCAATGTCCCCACGGCGAAAATCTTTCCCTGACCGTGCTTGCGCAGGGTGGCGGCGATACTGCCGTCTGCCCAACGATGCAGCACTTCGGCTTTGGTTGGCTGCAGCTTCTGCTGCATTCCATAGACGGCAGTGCCGTCGTCGCCGATCTTGCCAATTGGCTTGGCGACCACCAGCTCGAAGTGCGTGCGTAGCACGTAATTGTCCTTCCGACAGTCCAGCCCCGACAGCCCAAGTAGTTTGGCCGAGCCAGGCTCCATCTCGTTGAACTGATTGCGCAGGCCGCAGCCCGCCGTGGCATAGAAGATTCCGCCCTTCGCCACCCAATCCTCGATCGGTTTCAGCGACCGGGTGTTAATCCATTCGCCCGCAAAATACACCACCTTGTACGGTGCCAGTTCGTTGCGCTCCGCGATGTCGTCTTCAGTGATCACGTCGACCTCCACACCGGCATGCCGAAGCGCGATGTAGAGCATCATCGCCTCGCGTCGGCAAATCTGCTGAGTGATCTGCTGCGGCGCATTCTTCGCCCGGCTGGCAAACGGATCCTTTTCCTTCGGCACTTTGGTAGCAGTCTCGTTCTCGTCGGTGGCTTTACCGATCAACACCGCCACCTGTGCCCTTCGCGGTTTGGCGTCGACCAGGCAGACCTCGGCCGCTGCCGTGTCAAATATCGACTCGTGGATGGCTCGGAACTGGTCAGTGTAGCCCCAGGAGACGTAGTTCTCGGTGAAGGTCTCCGGGGGCGCTACCCAGAAGTTGTCGATGTGACGGGCGCCGGCACCGACGGCCAGCAGGCTGTTCCGCCGGAAGTACCCAGGCTCCTGGCCAGGCGCATGCGGCATGACGTAAAAGTGGATGGGCTGCCCATGGTACTTCACCGCGCAACGAATCTGCGCGAACTGCCACGAGATGAGCTGCGGCAGGTCGCCCATACTGAAGATGTAGTCCTCCGCCCAGAACATACTCATGCCGTTGTGCTTGAAGATGTCGATCCACTGGTAGATCGGCCCAAAGTACGCTGGCACGGGGTAGTGCGGAGAGTAGTTGGCACCAGTCAGCACCTGCGGACCGAAAGCGTCGCGCGCGACGTCCGTGAGGTGGCGGTAGTGAGCAAACTGCCGCTCGGCGTTATACCGCTGGGTGTACCAGGCCTGACGCGGCTCATCGAGTGTCAGCACGGCCCTGGATGGAGAGACACCGAGGTCCGACTCCGTCACCTTTTTCGCCTGTAACCATTTACGGAAGCCGGCAACGTTCTCCTCGGACTTGAAGTCGATTTTGCCAATATGAATCTCGTCGCCGAAGCTGCAGACACGGAGCTTGCGCGCTGCATTCCCGAGTTTCTGTGCGTAGTCGCGAATCGCCTTCTCGTTGCGCAGGTGCTGGAAGTAACCGTCAACCGGTGCATGATCGTAACTATCAGGCAGCAGAGTGTTGTAACCGAGCGCATCTTTGAGGTCGTGCACCCACTTCTCGCTGCCGTTGAAGGCGCCGTAGAACAGGATGTGCTGCGGCTTTCGACCGTCACCTGCGCGCCGCCACTTTGTCCTGGCGAGATTTGTAATAACGGCAGCGTGATCGGTGCTGGCTTGGACCACAGCGCCGTCGCGCCAGGCGATGTCGAGCGGCACGACGACGGATGCGCCACTGGGCATCGTCAAATCGCCGACCACTTTCGAGCCACGGGCGTCACGTGCGATCTGCATCGGCACGGACCTGGCCCCGTCGACGCTCACCCACAGGCCCTCATCATGGACCAGACGACAGAAAGGACCGATGTTGTGCCAGGCGCTCCACTGTCCCGGCTGAGTCTGCGGCAGCTTTGTGCTGGCACCGCCATAGCTCGGCTGATAATGACCGCGGCGACTCACACTGGCCTGCGCTGCGGCACCGGTCGTGTTCTTGAACCGGACGTAAAGCTGGTATGCGGCAAACGCCTCATTGGTGAACGGCGAGCCGACGCGATAGGGCTTCCGCCCGATGTAGTCGTCCGCCGGATTCGTCGTCAGCACGACGAAGTCGATCATTCGTGCGCCGGCCGGTTCCGGATTGGCGATGGTGATCAGC
>CAYSJO010000640.1:0-1775 GCA_964431285.1 uncultured Planctomycetaceae bacterium | reverse complement strand
CGGCCGCGGCGTCTCTTCGTCCGTGAACAGCTTGTAGCCCTTCGGCACAATGTGGATGTCGACCAGACGTGTCACCGACTTCGGCGTGGAGCCTAGCGTGTGTCCGTCGTCCAGCTTGCCGGGGGCCTCGTTGGTCAAACGAAAGCCGCCTCGCGGCAGAAAGGTTTCGATTTCGATGACTGTCGGCTTTTCTTCCGAAGCAATGACATCGCGACCTGCTTCGGCACGCTTGAGGCTGTTATTCCAAATGGAAAGCCGTGGCAGCCGGCCCTTGAACGATGGCAGGGCGCTTAGCTGAACGCGAATCCGATACAGCCCCGGATGCCGGACATTGATATTTCCCTGATGCCAGCCGGGCAGAATCAGCCAGCGATTGGGAGCCCCGGCGGCTTGCCGCTGCTTCGAAGATTTCGGCGGCTGCGTGGGAAAGGCCTGGTTCAGAACCGTCTCGGCCGCAGAAAGGTAGCGCGTCACATGCGACGGCGAGAGTGAGAGCATCGATCCGATGCGATCGAATCCGTGCCAGCGCGGATCCTCATTCAACGCCCCGGGCATACGGGCGTCGAAGTGAACCCCGAGCAAGTCGTAGGCCACGTTCGCATACTCATCGCGGCTGAGCCGGTAATGCGACACGGGGCCGCGTTTGGCCATCCACGCCGCGCGGCCTTCGTCGATCTGCGCCGAAATCCACTCGGCAACTTGGCCCAATTCGGCGGGCGACGGTTGGGGTTCGTCCTTCGGCGGCATTTCGCCGGAGTTGATACGAAACAGCACTTCGCCCCAACGTTGCGCGACCAGCATGTCGGTAAGATCGCGAGACAGCGTGTCGAGTTGGAACTCGCCTTCCTGCTTCTTCGCATCGTGACATCGCGAGCAATACTTGGCGAAGAATGGTTGAACGGTCGAACGGAAGCCAGCCGGTTCCTCCGCGGCAATGACTATCGTTGGGCCGGCAGATAACAACAGCGTTCCGATTAACAATAACGTCGTCTTCATGATTCACCCCTGCACTGTTGAACCGCTGATCGACGCTAGTGAACGCTAATAGAAAAACCAGAAACCAATAGCGTTTATTAGCGATCGTTAGCGGTTTCCCTCTTACCTCAAAACGGCAGCACCATCTTCGCGCCCTGCTGCTGTTCCTCGCGTGACGTAATGCGTTCTTCCGGCGGGACTGAGACCCACTTCCAGTTCTCTGACTTGACGCGAACGCAACGCCCCGGCTTGTAGCCCGAAAGCAATTCCACAAACTTCAGCCGCAGTTGCACTCCGCTGCTGCCGAATAGCGGGTCTTTAATCTCTTTCCACTCGACGAGCTTTGCGAACTTCCGATCCGAGCGATGGATCCACGTGCGACGCGTCTTCTCCGCAACGGCAACTGCGATGCGTTCGTCTTTGTCTCGGCGCAGGTCTTCGATCAGCTCGCGATCGACATCAAACAGCGTCAACGTGACGTTGCCGCCGCCGAACTCGAACGGTCCTACCTTGTCAATCCAGCCGGGCGCCCAGTTGTCTCGCTCGTATCGAAGGTGCCGTCGCCGCTTCATTTCGGTCGCGAAAGTGCGACTGACCTCGTCCAGCCAGATGTTACCAATGCCGAACTCCTTCTGTCCCCAGTTCGCCGCCCAGGTCAGGTTCAATTGGACGGTTGTGACCGTCTTGATGTCGGCAAGGTCGCTCAGCCGACGGTCTTTCCAGATTCGCGTACGGGTGTCGATGTCGAACGTGTACGGCGTGTTGATGCCGTCTTGCGTTTTCGCTCCAGCCGGTTCGAC
>CAYSJO010000639.1:0-2827 GCA_964431285.1 uncultured Planctomycetaceae bacterium | reverse complement strand
CCGAAGTCCAAACGCGGGCTGGCTGCGAGTGAGGCGGTGGAAGCACACCAAGCCGCTCGCTGCGTTGTGACAGATTGGCGAAGGATCAACCGGCTGAGATTACGATGTTTCAGATTTCGGAAGTGCAAGAATCGCCTGCATCTAACGGTCGGCGGAGTTTTTTGACCCTACGGGCCCCATCGAGTTTCAGACCATCCGTGGACGGCGAGCGTGGCAATCGGTGCGCCTGGTGCGGTCTGGACTGCTTTCTGATTCGTCTCGATGTCGGCTTAAGAAATGCCCCGAAATATATCCTGGCTCTCCAGAGCAGAGCCACAGGACAACTCGGCTCGGGAGAGCCAGCTACCACGTTCCTCTCATTGATTGACGAACCAGCGGATCGCATACTGCCCGGAATCGCGACGGAATTTCAGAGTGTATGGATCGCACAGCCAGCGAGCGATGTGCCCGTCGGTGCGAGGCATCAGCCAGCCGAAATCCCAGTTGCCACTCCCATAACCCAGTGGGATTGTCGGCTGAGTCCGAACAACCGGATTCGCAGACCCCATAAACAACTTCTGTTTCGTGTAGTAGTAACACGCGCCAAGATGGATGAAGACTTCGTGATCGATGTGTGTCTTTTCGGCAGATGCAATCTCAGCGGGCGTCAGATCATCGCACAGACCGCGAATCGCGACTTTGACTTCTGCGCCGTGAGCGAACGAATCGGCCAGATCGTCGATATCACCACCGGTCACTGTTCCGTCGGTGGAGTGGGATAACACTTCCCGCCAGGCAGGACGGACCATGAATTGGAAATACTCGAAGTCGTAAATGAAATTGCTGCTAGGCGCGTTGGTTTCAGCGTCGAAGTTTGCCAGCTCTTGGTATTT
The DNA here is from genome assembly GCA_964431285.1 of uncultured Planctomycetaceae bacterium. GTDB lineage: Bacteria > Planctomycetota > Planctomycetia > Planctomycetales > Planctomycetaceae > CAUZFZ01. The sequence continues at coordinate 1,955 of CAYSJO010000639.1, read as the reverse complement.
GGGCATGTCCGGCCAATCATTGACTGGCGATTGGCCGGGTTGCCCCGTCCCCTTGCGTCCATCAAGAAACGGACGCGCTATGGCCTGATGACCGTCCTGATTGTAAAGAAAGAATGACATGGACTCGCGCGGGCCAAAACCATCCGGCAACGCAACCGGCATACGCATGTTTTGAATTCCCGCGACCCATTGACCCTCAAGCAGATAAGTGATCCGGAAGTCCATCACTTCCCGAATCAGCTCGTCATTCGCTGACGACGGATCAATGTGCTCGTTGTGGATGAATCCAGTGCCCACACGTAAATCCGCTCCGCTCCGAATCGCGTGGGCCAAGACGTCAGCACTGCCAGAATCCGGTTGCCGTTGCGCATCAAGCGAGAGCGCGCAACTCCAATGGTCAGTCATTCTGATTCTCTCTCGGTCATCGGCTTGCGGCGTAACCCATCAGCAGGACAATGATGCGCCATCTGTTATCGTGCCCTCCCGGATCGTCGAACCTGCGGTTGATCGTTACTGCAATTGATCAAGGCACGATGGTCTGACGTCACGAACCATTCCATTCAGGAGTAGAACATGCTGATTCCATTTTGGCGATCGACTCTAAATGTCTGCCTGCTGGCGATCGTTTGCGCGAATCAGGCAGCCACCTGTGCCGAGGCTCCAGAGACTGCCGCAGAGAGCTTTTCGGTCGTGTTGCTGCCGGACACGCAAAACTATTCAGAGAAGTATCCCGGTACGTATGTGGCCCAGGCAACGTGGATTCGGCAGCAGGCGAAAGAAGACAACATCAAGTTCGTTGTTCACCTGGGTGACATTGTGCAGACATCCACCAAAGAACGCGAATGGGAAAATGCTGATCGAGCGATGCGGCTTCTTGATGGTGTTGTGCCCTACAGCATGGCACCAGGCAATCATGACATGGTCGTGAAGACTCGTGACTCAACGTTGTACAACAAGTATTACTCGCCCGAGCGATTTGCGGGTCGACCGTGGTACGGCGGGCACATGGGCGAGAATAACGACAACAACTACTGCTTCTTTGAAGCCAGTGGCATGAGGTTCATGATCATCAACCTCGAATTTGCTCCTCGCGATGAAACTCTGGAGTGGGCGGCGGGTGTGGCGAAGCGATACCCCGATCATCGTGCGATCGTAGCGACGCATTGCTACATGCGCCCGAAGCAGCGAGACACGGCTTGTGCCACCTCATACAAAATCGCTGGCAACAGCGGCGAACAGATGTGGCAGAAGTTCGTTCGCAAACAGCCGAACATCTTTCTCGTTGTCAGTGGTCATGTCCTGGGAGTGGGACTGCAGACAAGCGTCAACGATGCTGGAGGCAAGGTGCTGGAAATGCTCACCGATTATCAGGGACTTCCGAACGGGGGCGATGGCTGGCTTCGTTCGCTGAAGTTCGTACCCGGCGAGAACAAGATCCACGTCAGGACATATTCGCCGCTGTTGAACAAGGACAATGAGGATCCGAAGCATACATTCTCGCTGGACTACGAGATGACCAGTGTCAAAACGACCGTCGATTGACTCGCACTCCGATTGTCCCATCATGAGATCAAACAATGCGTCCGACTCTAATTCTCTGCTGTCTGGCGATCGGCCTGTCGAGTCCATCGGCCAGTGGTGTGACAGTCGATCAGAACGTGAAGCCTTCTGAGTCCGATTCTGAGATTCTCGATCTACTGCTCACGGACACGCCCAAACCTGACCTGCCACACGCTATGCAGACTTGAGAGGCAATTTCGATCCCGTAGGGTCAAAAAACTCAGCCGAACTCAAAGTGCCGCATATCACGCAATTTATGGCGTGCCAGAGGATCGCATCTCAGCCGGTTGATTTCATCCGCCAGCCCTGGAGACTGGCCGAGTTCCGGCGGTAACCATGTCCTTCCGCAGCCTGCTGGCACAGTTCGGGCTGACGCCGAAGTCCAAACGCGGGCT
>CAYSJO010000638.1:0-4147 GCA_964431285.1 uncultured Planctomycetaceae bacterium | reverse complement strand
GAGTCAGACGATCAACGATCGCCTGGAGTGTTCCATCATTATTCCACAAGTCGAACCAGCCATACACAGTTCGCCACTTTCCGAATTCCGAAGGGAGATCCCGCCACTTGGCACCTGTATTATTCAGCCAGATCATTGCATACATGACCACCCGTCGATCCAGTTGGGGCCGTCGGATTTGTGGGGAATGTGGCTATGGTTCTCCTCGGTCAAGTGGCACAAGGTTTATCTGCCTGTGTCTTCTACCTGCTGTACTTCTTTGTTTCCGAGGCAATGTTCGCAACGACAATTGGCAAGAAGTACTTCGGACTGTCCATCATGTGCGTGGATGGCGGCAAGTGTGGCGTGAGACACGCCTCCGTTCGAACTATTCTCCGGATCGTGGAGGCCAATCCAATCCTGCTGGGCGGAATTCCAGTAGCAGCGTTGATTCTCGTTTCATCGAGAAAACAGCGGCTGGGCGGCATGTGTTCCCATACCGTCGTTGTTGATACGCGATAACTACTCGCAGTTGTTACGGCGTCTCTAATACGTGTCTGCCGCAAAGTGGACGTCTCACTCTTCGAGCGAGTGTTCCAGCAGTTCACCGTGCAATGACCCGTACACGCCTTGGGACCACGATGCTTTGAGATCGGTGAGGTCGACTGTGATTGGTCGTTCCAGCCGGGACGTCGCGATCGATGTGCCGTCCTGCTGGATGCTCATGGTGTGTCCGTCATATTGGAATGTCAGCCGGGTAAAACTTTCTTTCCATTTCATCTGGCCGACAACGTTACCTGGCATGTGCAGCCGAAGTACGGATCCGTATTCCCGTCGCTGCCCTTCTGTCAGAAAATCGTAACGGTCATTCCACTCGTACGTGCCTTTGGAAGATGTCGACAGGTAGAGCGAGTCACCGTGGGGAGTCATGCTGGTCACTCGCTGTCCCCAGTGGTTGGTAACCAGCCCGAATCGGTTGGCTTCCTCTTCGTACGGATGAATGCGTTGGGCGGTCAGTTCCGGATGTGTGAACATGCGGCCCATCGCGTGCCACTGTGTTGCATCCCGGTCGTAGCGCCATAGCTCGGCCCAGGGCCAGACACCCGCGAGCAGGTCTCCACCATAGATACCCAGCGTCTGACACTCACGCGCCCGTGTCGACACACTGGGTATCACTGGTGGCCAGCCCTCTTTCCGAGTTGCCGCCGCGCCCTGGTACTCGAACACGTTTCCCGTCGGGTACTGCGCCAGCAGCAATCGGTCATGCCAGTGCAGGCCTGCATAAACCTGGTAGCTGACTGTGTTGTCCGCATCGAGCGTCGTTTTCCATACGCCATCGCTGAAGACGTAGATGCCGCCCTGGTTCGACACGGTCAGCACTTGTGTCCTGTACTGGGCCCAGACAAACGGGGTCTCTCGTTCGTACTTCGTTGTCAGAAATGTGGCTTTCGAGACATCGATTACCGTTGAATTCTGAGACGTCCATGGGCAGGCGTAGATACGTGTGACGGTCTGATCGTTGTCTGGGATTACGTGATAGAAAAGGAGGTGCCCGGCGGCGTAGTAGAAGTTGTAGTAACGTCCGATCGCAGGCGGATCGAGAATCTGTCGGTCGTTGAACCACGCCGTGCTGTCGGAGAATGCGAGGCGTCCGCTGCCGACTTTCATCACACCATCACCGGAGGTCAGCGTCTTGATTCCAGGAGGCAGTTCGGCAACCCACGCGCGAGAAGACCGATCCCAACGGCGCACAGAATTGTTGCGGACACTGGTCCAGGCGTAGACCTCGTCGTCGAAGTCGCACAGGTAGACGCCACAATCGAGATCGGGATGCGGTAATCGTTCGACTTCAAATTTGCGCTCGGAAGAATCAGGACGTATGAAAAACTGCAGCCTGTGCCGTCCGGTCCGGAACCGCGTGTTGTATGCATCCGGGAAGCCCGCTCCGGCGACGACACGCCCCTTCCTGTTTCGAATCTCAAATAACGATCCAAAGCTCTGTCCGATATCACGGCCCAGGTCAACTTCGACAGTGACCGTGATCGAGGACAGCTCATCAGCTGCCTTGTCATCATTCCGTTCACGGCGCCTCGGCGCCGCGATCATGTCGATCGTGAGACTTCGTTTGGCCACACCAACATCGGCGACCATCGCCTTTGATGCTGCCGGTGGACGGGCCGGATCGTAATACGTGGGACGAAGACGATTGAGCTGGCTGCTGACTTCGGCATCCGACACGTAATAGGTCGCCTTCGCCAGGTGCTTCAGATCAGAACCGGAGTCGGCCAGAATATTCTGGAGAGACTGGTACACGGACCGCACCTGGCTCTCGCTGTCCGTTGCATTTGTTGCAGACAGTCCCGAAGCATAGATGCGGTCATCGCCGTGAATTCGAGCGACGCGGCTGAACACGGGAGACGACTTCATCCAGGGTGGAGTGGCATAGGTCACACTTTGCACCGATTCGTCACACAGATCCCATGCAATCACTTCGATCTCGATGGGTCGGGAACCGGCAATCCACTCAACATACGATACGGGTGGTACCGCCGGTTCTTCTCCGAAGAATCGGGCAAGCTGCTCGTTTACGATCGCCACGTCGGACATCGGCGTGAGAAAACACTTGATCTGCACGATGTCCTGGCGGTCGAGTTTCAGATCGTTCAATGTTCGCAGCACTGCTTTGAACGTTGCCTCAGTTGCCTCGCCGAGTTCGCCAGATTCCGCCTGTCCGGAGACGTAAACTACGTCCCCCTTTGGCAAGATGCAGGCACGCGACTGTCCGACGGATGCTGACTCACCTGCAATTCGAAGCCACGTTGGCCGAAAACCTGATGTGTCTATTCTCGCCACAAAGACTGCATCGAGGCCGACTTGAGCTCCCGCGTTCGGAAGAGGTGTCGCGACGATGGCTATCGCTGGCAAACCGGCTTCAGCCCATGAGCGTAATTGCCCAACGAACTGACTGCTTACGCGAGTATCCCTGACATAGAGATTCAGTTTGACGACATCGGTCCGATGCGAACGGACTCCTTTAAGAACCTGATCGAGCTGACTGAGAACCGATTGAATCTGACCGGCAGTCTCGATTTTCGTATCTGTTGGCAGCAACTGTGTGGTGTGGGCGAGAGGTGCATTCGCCACCCGGACAGCCAACGACGCAGCGGCCTCGGGTCGAGGCTGGATACGGGTAATCGAAATGCTGTCATCGATGTCAGCAGCGATGCCGGCGCGGCAGGTCAGAAACAGACAGCACAAACAGATGACGGCGATTGGTACAAATCGCCAGGACCGATCGTGGGCAGATGAAAAAAAACCGGTGATCCTGGTGCACGGCATTGGCTGATTCATTTCAGGACTCGCGTTACGTACAACTGAGACTTGTGGTTCAGTTTCTTCATTCATGCTCAAGGATTCGCAGCGATGTCATACCAGCAGCTCCCCGCGGACGCACGTTCGCAGTCAGACCGGATCGTCGGCATCCGACGTCAATTGCATCGGCATCCCGAGCTCATGTACGAGGAAGTGAAAACCAGCCAACTCGTCCGCGATACGTTCGACGAACTGAGTATTGCGTATCAGAGCGGCATCGCTGAAACTGGCGCGATGGCAACCTTGGGCACAGGTGAATCACCCTGTGTGGCGTTGCGTGATGACATGGACGCTCTGCCGATTCTGGAAGAAACGGATGTGCCATTCCGCAGCGAAGTTGATGGCAGGATGCATGCCTGTGGACACGACTGACATACAGCCATGTTGCTGGGCGCGGCCAAACTGCTGCGTGAGCACGAGGCGGAACTGCCGGGAACAGTACGTCTGTTGTTTCAAACGGCGGGAAGAGGGGGCGCTGGAAAATCCCAGCGTGGAACAAATCTTTGGCTTGCATGTCTTTGTGTGCGTTCATGAGAGCCATTGTTGACAGGTTCGGTAGTGTGCCGGGTTTCTTTCTTGAAGTGGGGAGACCTGGTAATGGCAAGAACGATCGATCGAGGTCTGTGGGAGCAGTGGCGGGCTCGGCTGCTGCGGTGCGAGAGCTGGGACGGCACGGTGGGTGAGTTCTGTCGGCGGGAAGGCGTCTCTCAGGCGTTATTTTATCAGTGGCGGAAGAAGCTGCGGTCCGGTACCGACAGCCGTCGCCCGGCGGCTTTTGTTCCGGTTCTGCCTCGGA